>NZ_KE124774.1:37500-337500 GCF_000188155.2 Methylocystis sp. ATCC 49242 | reverse complement strand
AATCGTCTCCGGCGTCAGGGGCGTCTGTCCTGCAAGAGAACATCGGCGGCGTTCAATGGTGGGTGCTTTACGTCTACTTCGAGGAAGAAGACACGAAGACCATTCCGGGCAAATACTTTTATCAGATCCGGGTTGTCCCGAATGAAGGCCCGTCAGTCGTCGCAGCGGGCATGATCACGATCAAGCAACTTATCAAGACACAATAGGAGATGAAAATGAGCAAACTTTACGACGGCGAAGAACTCGAACGTCAACGCGCACTCGGTCGCGCCGAGGGATTGCAGCAAGCGCACGACGACGGGTCATTTGACCAGGGCTTTCTCGACGGAAAATTGACGGGGCTCGCGGAGGGCCGCGAGGCCGGCTTCGCGGAGGGGCTTACACTTGGGGCAAAGGACGAGCGCGCCCGCATAACCGCAATCTTGACGAGCGACGCCGCACGCGGACGAGAGGCAGCGGCGCGGCACCTCGCCTTCGAGACGGAGATGAGCGCCGAACAGGCCATCGGCGCCCTGCGCACGATGGTGTCGTCGTCTTCGATCGGGGCCCGCCAGGCCGGGGCTATTATCTCGCACGGACGCTAACAGAGGATTCGCCACGGACTTAGATCACCCGTGGCGAAGGCGGCGGCCGGGGCGCGCTCATCCCAGCCGCCGCCGAACAAGCATTGCCTTTGCCATTGCAAGCATATGCTGAGCCATTCCGCAACCAGCATCGGCTAAGTAATTGAAATAATTGATGGTTCCTTTTGGCCATTTTTTCGGCCACCTGCGGGCGGCGACCCCGATCGTTGATTATATTCGATTTTTTGATTTTTCCGGTTCCGTTCCGGTCTAGTCTATCGAAAAGGTCGATAAAACAATGGGGATTGCCCGATGACGACACGAAAAAGAGGGGCGACGGGACCGGCGGAACGGGCCATTCAGACGATCCATAGCCGCACGCTCGTCACAATTCGGAACGCCGCCGATTTGCTTGGCGTGACGGACAGGTGGGTGCGCCAGCTATGCACGGATGGCCGCGTGACGAAGGAGGGGCCCGGCGTTGTCCCGATCGGCGAAGTGATTGCCGCCTATACCGAGAATTTGAAGACCGAGTCGAAGAAGACGTCGAAATCTGAAGCGGCCGCCGAAGTCCAAAGAGCACGCGCCGAAGAAATCCGCCTCCGCGTCGCCATCAAACAAGGCGAGCTCATCCCTATGACGGAAATCGAGCCTGTCTTTTCCGACATCCTTGGCTCGCTTCGCTCCCGGCTGGCGGGCGTCCCGGCGGCGTGCACACGCGATCTGAACTTGCGAGAGACGATCGAGGCGCGGCTTGAAGAGGCTCTCGACGAAGCCCGAGCCGATTTTGAGCGGCGCGCGGACGAATTGGCGCCTTAGACCAGGTGAAAGGATAACCAATGGCTTCCCTCACAAGCTCCTTAACCGTCCGTCTCATTGACGACGTTTCCCGGCCGGCGCGCACGGTCGCGCAGGCGCTCAAGGACGCCGAGAAGGCGGCGGCGGCTGTAGCCAAAGGCATGGGAAAGGCGGGCTCTGATCCGTTTCGCCGTCAGCTCGCGAGCTTGAAACTCACCGGCGCCGAGCTGCGCGACGTGCGCGCGGAATGGCTGGCCTATGCGCGGGCGCAAAAGCAGGCGATGGGCGCGCAAGCGTGGTCGTCTAAGGGCCCCGCGATGATGCTCGCGAAGGAGAAGCAGATCCTCGCGGCGGCAAAGGCGTCCGTGCGCGAGCGGATAGCGTTGAACAAGGCCATCGCCGCATCTGCCACGCATGGCGTCGGCCGGTTCAGCGGTATCGGCGCAAAAGCGTCCGACGTTGCCTCGTTTGCCCTGCCGGGCGCGGCCGGCATGATGGTTGGCATGGGCGGCGCGGCGGTTGCTGGCGCGGCGGTCGGCGGCGTCTCCACGGTCGCGATCAAAGAGGCGATCAGCCGCAACAAGGCGTTCGCGGAAATTCAGAAGAAGGTCACGCTCGACGCGGGCGATAGCTGGTCAACGCTCGACCGCAAGATCGCGAACGTCTCGACGAGCATCGGCAAGAGCTATCAGGATGTGGCCGCCATCTTCGCGCAGGGCGGGCAGTCGGGCGTTGCCTATAAGGATTTGGACGCCTTTGCCCTGCTTGGCGCGAAGGTCTCGACTGCTTGGGACATTAGCGCCCGTGAGGCTGCGCAGATGCTGACCGAGGTGAGGGCGCAGACGGGCAAATCTATCGCAGACCTCGAAGTGTTCGCCGACAAGATCAACGGCTTGGGCGACGTGTCTGCGGCGGCTGAAAAAGACATTGGCGCGATGTCGCAGCGCGCCATGGCAGGCATGAAGGCGGCGGGCGTCGGCGAGAATGACGCCCTCGCGATGATGACCGCCCTCCGCGGCGTCGGGATGGAAACCGACGTGGCGGCGCGGTTTCTGACAGCGTTCACGTCGAAGCTGCGCACCGCGTCAACGCTCGGGAAAGGTGCGGCCGCTGCATTCAAGGAAATTGGACTGTCCGGCAAGCAAGTCGAAGAAGGAATGCAGACAAAGCCAATGGAGACGATGATTGATCTCCTTGAGCGCGTCGGAAAGGCGAAAAATTCCGTCGGCACCATGAAATCGCTGGTAGGCGCCGAATGGTGGGACGAAGCCACACGCATGCAGCAAGCGCTTCCCGAGATCATTCGCCTGCTCGATTATCTTGGCGGCGGAACGTGGCGCAAATCCATGCAGGGCGCCATGGATATCGAAACCGGGACGACCGAAGCGAAGCTCGAAAAGCTGAAGCAGTCGCTTCTGGATATCGCCGCGCAGGCCGCGAAGCCGGTTGTTCTCCCGTGGCTCGACAGCATCGCCGATAAATGGGCGTCGGCTGCAAACCGGATGCGCGCGGCGACCGAAGAGAGCGAGAAGGCCCGCTCCCGCGCCACGCCTGTCGGCGAGTCCGTGGTTGACTTGGAGAAGCGGCTGAAGATCAATCAGCCGCCGGCGGCTCCCGAGCCGCCCCGTCCCGTGTTTCAGCAATTGCCGCAAATATCTGTCAAGGCGAAGGACTGGGCGAAGAGCAAGGACGCTGGCCCGATGGGCGTCGCCGGCGGCATAAGCGCGAGCAACCTTCCGGCGTTTCGCAAGATGCAGGGAATACCGATCACGCTCGACGCCAGCGCACTCGACGCTGCGAAAGCGCAATTGGAACTGCCTGGCACGAAGATCACGGCGCAGCCGCCGCGCCAGCCCGGCGGCTACACGCACGGCCTGCGACATGCGCCGGTTGACAAAACGGGCGAAAATTCGGCTGCGGTTGCGGAGCGACCCGCGCCTGCCGAAAAGCCCGCGCCGGCCGCGCCCACCGTGCGCCCGCTGAGCCTCCGGGCGAAGGATGTGGAGCGCGTTCCGCCGGCGGCGCCTGTCATTACTCCACAAGCGATCTTGCCACCAAAGCCCGCCCCGACGCTCGCCCCGCGCATGTTGCGCGAGGACGCGAAGGCGCGGCCGATCCCGGCGGCGCAAGCTCCTGCGGCGCAGGAGATGGTCGTCACTCCGAAAGTCGAGCCTGTCCCGCCGTTCACGCCGCAAGAGCTTCGCGTCACTCCCAAGGTCGAAGATATCCCGCCTATTCCTCCGCAGGAGATGGTCGTCACGCCCCGTGTAGATGTTGGGCCGCTCGACGCCTTCAAGGGATCGATTGAGGGGGCGTCCGATCGCTTCGCCGCACTCAACACGACAGTGACACCGCAAGTGGACGCATCGAGCGCAGAGGCGGCGAAGGGCGCAGCGGAAGGCGCGCGCACGGCGTTCGAGGGGCTGAACCTGTCCGTCGCGCCGCATGTCGATACGGGCAGCGTAGACGCGGGAATCGGCAAGGTTCAAACCTTACTCGGGCTCCTTCACCAGGTCGGCGCGGCGGCGTCGGGGGCGACGGGCAAGGTCAACGCTTTGAGCGCGGCGGCTGGCGCCGCGTCGGCGAAGATCGGCACCATTCGGGCCGAGCAAAATCGCAACTTCACGGCGTCGGCGCAGAAGGGCGAATAGGCAAAGTCCACTCCCCAATTTTGGGGAGTGAAAATCGTGGGGCCGCGACCTTCTTCGCCATCTGGACGCCGCGCCCGGAAGCGCCGACGACCTTCGCAGCCTGTTCGCTGGATTCATTCTGGCGACGTGTCGTCTGTTCCCGCAGGTCTGCGGGAACGGGGACTTTATCTTGACTATTGCCCTTCTTGAGCCCGGCGACCTGCCTTTTCTTCGCGTCTTCGGCGAAGAGCTTTTCGAGGTCGAGCGCGATGAGGGCGAGCTGGCGTTCATTCCGCCTTCTTCAGCCTCACGCCTGGCCCGCCGCCATTTTCGGCAATGAACTCGACGCCCGCCGCCTCGAGGGCGGCGCGGATCGCGGCGACGTTATTGGCCATGCCTACGGCTGGGCCTTCGCTGGCAATCATGCGGCCGATCGTCGGAATGGAAACGTTGGCTGCCTTCGCCAATTCCGCCTGTGTCATGCGCGCAAGGCCAAGCGCCGCCGCTATCTGACGCCCGGTTATGTGATTATATTTTATCACGCCGATTATTTCCTATTGACGAAGCAACGCGACTGAGTATTTTATATCAGGCCAACAACTTCTCATCAATTCCACACAACGCGGAAACACCATTTCCGCGAACGCCGGAGGCTTGCCCAATGGACCCCGCCTTTTATTTCGCCCTCGCCCCCTTCAGCCTGCTTTGGCTGGCCTTCGTCGCCTATGAGGCGAGCCGGGCCGTCGCCTCGATCAAGGGAGGCCGCCGCCGTGACTGAAGCGACGCAGCAAACCGAAGAGCTGGAGGAACTCGACATTATCGATGCTCTCGATCGGGCCGCATGTCGCTTGATCGCGCTCGACCTTGCCATCAAAGGCGCGGGGCTCTCAAAAGACGTGGCGGGCGCCCTTGGCGACTTCATCTTCTTCGTCCGGGCGGACCTCGAAGAGCTGTCCGACAACCTGACAGACCAAGACAAGGCCAAGCGCGAGAGAGGCGAGCCGCGCATCGAGCGCATCTTTAGCGACGGGAGGGAGCCGTGACCCAGCGCCTATTTGTCGAACTGGACGGCAACCTCCGCCACCGCCTCGAAGCCGTGGTCGACCTGCTGCTTGACCTTCTCGACCAGTTGGACGGCGACGCGGACCTAGAAGACGACGATGTGGAGGAAATCGTTGACCGTTGACCCCGCAATTCTCGCGGCCGCCGCCGCCGAATATCACGAGCAACGCGGCGACCGGTCGCGCATCGTCGTCGGGCTTCCGGCCGCGCCACAAGTCGAACTGGTCCGCGCCGACGCAATCGAGCCCGAGCCCATTCGTTGGCTCTGGCCCGGCTGGATGGCGAAGGGCAAGCTGCACATCATCGGCGGCTCGCCCGGCGCCGGGAAAACCACCATCTGCCTGCGCATGTCCGCGACCGTCTCGACGGGTGGCGCATGGCCCGACGGCTCACACGCGCCCATTGGCAACGTCGTCATCTGGTCCGGCGAGGATGACCCCGCCGACACTCTTGTTCCTCGCCTGATAGCCTCGGGCGCGGATATGCGGCGCATCTTCTTCGTCGGCGGCGTCTACAGCGGCGATATCGCCCGCGCCTTCGATCCTTCCCGCGACATTGGCCCCTTGCAGGCGGCGATCGAACGGGCGGGAGGCGCGGCGTTGATAATCGTGGACCCTATCGTGAACGCCGTGACCGGCGACAGCCACAAAAACACGGAAACGAGGCGCGGGCTTCAGCCGCTCGTGGACCTTGCGGCGGCGACGGACGCGGCCCTGATCGGGGTGACGCATGTCGCGAAAGGCTCGGCGGGACGGGAGCCCCTGGAGCGCCTCTCCGGCTCGCTGGCCTTCGGCGCCGTGGCGCGAATTGTCCTGATGGCGGCGAAGAAGGCAGAGGACGACGGGCCAGCGCCGCGCATCGTCTGTCGCGTGAAATCGAACATCGGCCCCGACGGCAATGGCTTCACCTATGAAATATGCCAGACGGGCATTGTCGGGCATCCGGGCGTCGAAACCTCCTATGTCGAATGGGGCGAAGCGGTGAAGGGAAGCCCGCGCGAGTTGCTTGGCGAGCCCGACGACGACAAGGGGCGCGCCGAAAGCGACGCCGAGACGTTCCTGAAGGCGTTGCTTGCCGACGGGCCGATGGCGGCGAAGGACGTGAAGGAGGCGGCCGAGGCGAATGGGCTGGCGTGGCGGACAGTGAGGCGGGCGCAGAAGGCGCTTGGCGTGAAGGTGGCTCGCTCTGGATTCGGACCGGAAGGGCAATGGACGTGGAGCCTTCAACCATAGGTGGCCAAAGATGGCCACGCGAAAAACTTGGCCACCTATGGCCACCTATGAGCGAGACCACCAAAGATGCCCATAGGTGGCCAAAAAAAGAGATAGCCGCTTTTGGCCACCTATGGGCCGGAGGCTCAACCCGGAGTTAGAAGATGAACCTTCGAGATAAAACACTGCCCGAGCTGGCCGCGTTGCTGTGGCGCATCAGGCTCGCCGGATGGGCCCTTAAAGCCGGGACGCTCACCATTACCGCCGGCCGGGCGCTCGTGGCGCTCGGGGAGCGGCTCGCCCCGAGGACGTGAGACATGGCGACGCCCGCAGGCGGATATGACAGGGCCGCGATCATGCGCGACGCTCACAAGCGCTACAGGGACGGCAAGCGCCTCGGGCTCGGGTGGAGCTGGTCGCAATGCCTCTCGACGGCATGGGCGGCGGCAAAGCAACGGCGGGCCCTCGATCTCGAAAAACTCTTCGCCGAAGACGCGAAGAAAAGGCAGGTCGAAGCCGGAAAGCAATTCGGGCGAGGGCAAGAAAAGCTTGTCGCAGACCTGCGACAAGCTAAGGACGGCAAGTCCAGCGAACAGGCTGCGAAGGTCGTCGGCGCTTCCGGGCGCGGCGTGATATTTCTGCGACGCTTGCAAGGATGCTCGCCACCGGCGAGCATGAACCGGCCAGCGGCGTTATCAGCCTCTCGCCGAGGGCGTGGCCCGAGCGCGTCCCCTAACAACCCGCGCTCGGGCCGACTCCCGGCAAGCTCTTTGGAGAAAACCCCGATAGGGGACGAGGTTGCGGCTTGCGGCTTGCCTGTTTAGGTTGAGCAAACGCCGGCGTCGTCCATTCGCCGGAACACGAGAGCCCCGCGACCACGGATGAACTGGCGCGGGGTTTTTTCTATCGAGGGCCTCGATATGATCGGCGTTCCCTTCCTCGATCTGAAGCACGGCCAGTGCAAGTTCGCCCTGGGGAGCATTGACGATCCGCCGGCGCTCTTCTGTGGCGAGGCTTCCGCCACGGGCTCGCCCTACTGCGCGGCGCATCATGCCATCTGCTATCCGCCAAGGGCGAAGAAAGAGCGGGGCGGCTTGTTCGCTACCGTTCGCCTACAATCGCGCCAAAATGGCGGATCAACTGGCGGGTTGATGGCGCTGGTTCAAAATAATATCAAATAAAAACAATAACATAATACTGTTAATGATCGGACGCGTTAACAGTTCCTTCCGGCGCCTCGCCGGTCCGTCTCCGCGCAATTGCGCCAATTTGATTCATGATTCCCGTGGCTTCGCGGCGGTCGAATTCGGGCTGATCGCCCTGCCCTTTCTCCTGCTGATCGTCGCCATCCTCGAATACAGCTACGGCAATTTCGCCCAGTCGCGCCTCGACGCCGTCGTGCAGCAGGCGTCGCGCCAGATCATGACGGGCTATGTGCAGAACCAGTCGGTCGGCGGCAAGGCGCTCGACGCCAATCAGTTCCGCACGAAGATCATGTGCCCCAAACTGCCGGCGATCATGAATTGCGCCGATCTCTATGTCGACGTGCAGGCCTTCGACACGCCGGACTACGGCAGTTTCGTCAATGCGACGAAGAGCGGACTGAAGCCTCCGCAGCTCGACAACTCGAAGAACGCCTACTGCGTCGGCGGCGCGAAAAAATATGTGGTGATCCGCGCCGCCTATCCCGCGCCGCTGCTCACCACCGCGCTGATTTTCCCCAGCAGCACGACCTACAAGGGCCGCAAGACCCGGCTCGTCCAGTCGACGGCGACGTTCAAGAATGAACCCTTCCCCACCTCCAACGTCGGGTGCTGACATGACGCGCGACGCCTTGCCGATGAACAAGAATCTCCTGCACGACGCCCGCGGCTTCGCGGCGGTCGAATTCGGACTCGCGCTTCCGGTGCTCGGCCTCATGCTGCTCGGCTTCATCGAGCTCGATCGCTACGCCTGGGCCGGGCGCCAGCTCGAGAATACGGCGCACTCCATCGCCCAGATGCTGTCGCAGACGACCCGCGTCGAGCCCGTCGACCTGAGAGCCGCGCAGGATTCCGTGATGGTGCTTTTCCCGCGCGTGCTTCAGGACAGCGCCCGTCAGGGCCATAAATGGAGCGACGACATTTCGGTCTCTATGACGACCGTCGGTTTCACGCCGACCGCGCCGGGCTGCGTCGCGAGTTGCACCTATCAGGCGAAGGTCGGCTGGAGCGGCGGCACGTCGCGCCGCCCCTGCAACACGCCGCTGACGCCGGCGCCCAACAACGCCACGCCGAGCCCGACGACGCTGCCGACCGACGCCTTCGGGCCGAATTCGATCATCGTCGTGGATCTCGCTTACACCTACAAGCCGCTCTTCGCCGAGAAGATCTTCGGCGGCGTAACGATCCGCCGCTCCAGCTATCTGCAGCCGCGCTACGTCTCGACCTTGTCCTATGCGGTGGCCGGCGGCGACACCCTTGTCACAACCTGTTCCTGAGAGCGTGCCATGAGTCATTTCGGAAAAATCGCCGGTTTTACCCGCGACGACAAGGGCGGCGTCGCCATCATCATGGGCCTTGCGGTCATTCCGCTGGTGCTCGCCTCCGGCCTCGCGGCCGATTACGCGATCGTGCAGGCGGCCAAGTCGCGGCTCGACGCCTCGGCCGACGCCGCCGCCCTCGCCGCGATCAAGACCGCGCAGACCACGATCGCCGAACTCTCGGCGACGAACCCGAACCCCAGGCCGCAGGCCATCGCGGCGGCGATGTCGCAGGCCGAAAAGTCCTTCTACGCCCAGGCCGGCAAACGCGCTGCGGATCTCCTCGGCAAGCCGGCGATCGACGTGCAGATCAAGGGTCAGGAAGTGACGGCCAATGTCGCCTACAGCGCCGCCATGCCGTCGAACTTCGGCAGGATCGCGGGCGTCAAGCTGATGAACTACAATGGCGGCGCGGGGGCACAGCTGACCATGGCGAAGTTCCTCGACTTCTACCTGCTGCTCGACGTGTCCGGCTCCATGGGCCTGCCCTCGACTCCCGCCGGCGAGGCCGCGCTCGCGGCGAAGAACCCGGACGACCTCGCGCAATATCCGACCGGCTGCCGCTTCGCCTGTCACTTCGCCGGGTCGCAGGGCTACAACGTGTCGCGCGCCAACAATATTCAACTGCGCATCGACGCGGTCGGCGCGGCCGTCGCGCAGCTCATGGAGAAGGCCAAGGACACGGCGACGCTGCCCAAGCAGTATCGCGTCGGCGTATATCCTTTCGTGACCCACGCCAACGCTTTCGTCGATCTCACCGACAATCTTCGCGGCGACCAGTATTCGGTCGAGTCGGCGATCAACTACGACCCGGCGACGCGGACCACCGATTTCGGCAGGCTGCTCGACGCGGGCAAGGACTGGGTGTTCGCCCGCGACCTGAACCCGAATTACAAGGCCAATCCGAACATCCCGGCGGACGTCACGCCGATGGGCGCCGGCGGCTCGCATATCCACAACATCTTCCAGGACATCAACGCCAAGATCCCGAGCGTCGGCGACGGCTCCGGCGCGTCCAGCCCGCAACCTTTCGTCTTCTTCGTCTCCGACGGCATGCAGAACAGCCAGTCCTTCGTCAGCGCGACAGGCACCTGGCCGGGGGTGACGCCCTATCCGACGCCGCCCGGCCAGACCGTCTCGATCCGCGCCATGGACCCGACTCTCTGCAACGTGCTGAAAGCTCGCGGAATCACCGTCTCGGTGCTGGAGATTCCCTATCCGACCTTCACCAACCCCAAGCCCTTCGCCGCCGCCCAGGAGTTCAAGGCCAATGACGCCGTCCCGAATCTCTCGGGGGCAATGCGGGCCTGCGCCTCGCCGAATTTCTACTTCATGGCGGACACGCCCGAGGGCATCGCCGACGCGATGAAGAAGATGTTCGAACAGGCCGTGCAGTCGGCCCGGCTGACGCAGTAGCCGCCGCGCCCCCGCCGCCGGCCCCGCCCCCGGGGCCGGTATTGCCTTGGGTTGTCCTTTGATATAGCACCACTGCAAGCGAAGCGCGGCCCGGCCGCGTCCCCTCCGAGAGCCAAGCTCGAGAGCACGCCATGAGCCAGAAGCCGATCAACTTCCTGCATCTTTCCACGCTGGTCGCGGTTGCGATCCTCGTGGGAACGGAACTCGTCGGCGCCTCCTGGGCCGCGGGCTGGGCCTTGGGCGGCCTGTTTCAGCTCGACCCGATGGTGAGTCGCGGGCTCGAGGCGCTTTTCTCGGTCCTCGGCCTCGTCGGCCTGTATTTCTTCATGCGGACAGCTATCCGCAACGAGCCGATCCGCGGCTGAGATTTTCGTTCGTCCCGCGTCACGCAACGCTTGCGGCCATGGGTCGGGCGCGCGTAGGGAGCCGTATATATTCGGAGTTTCGGCAGGGATTTCGAGATGATCGACAATCAGGATCGCCGTTCCTTCCTCAAGGTCGCGGCGGCGACCAGCGCGTTGGGCGCCGTGGGGGCCGGCCCGGGCGAAGCGGCGACGCAGATCTCCAACGTCAAGCTCGGCGACGCGCAACCCTTTTCTTTCGAGGCGCTGAAGCAGCAAGCCCAAAGGCTCGTCAGGGAGCCCTACCGCCAGCCCAATATCCCCTCCCCCGAGATCACCTCGCAGATCGACTACGAGAAATGGGGGCATATCACCTACAACACCGATCATGCGCTTTTCGCCGACACGAAGGAGCGCTTCCCGATCGAGTTCTTCCATCTCGGCATGTTCTTCAAGAAGGCCGTGGGCATCCATGTCGTCGAGAACGGCGAGGCGCGTGAAGTCCTTTACGATCCGGTCTATTTCAACATGCCCGCCGACTCCATCGCGCGGCGGCTGCCGCAGGGGGCGGGATTTGCCGGATTCCGCATCCAGGAGTCGAAGGACGGCCCGCTCGACTGGAAGAAGAACGACTGGATCGCCTTCCTCGGCGCCTCCTATTTCCGGGCCATCGGCGAGTTGCGGCAATACGGCATGTCGGCCCGCGGCGTTGCGCTCGACACCTGGCAGGCGGGCGCCAACGAGGAATTCCCCGACTTCACCCAAATCTATATCGGGCCGGAGACCGGGGACGGGGTGGTGCTGCACGCGCTGCTCGAAGGCCCCTCGATCGTCGGCGCCTACAGGTTCCTGATGACGCGCGGCAAGGGCGTCGTGATGGACATCGACTGCGCGCTCTATCTGCGCGGCTCCTTCACGCGCTTCGGCATTGCGCCGCTCACTTCGATGTACTGGTTCTCGGAGACGGTAAAACCCACCGCGATCGACTGGCGCCCCGAGGTGCATGATTCGGACGGCCTCAGCATGTGGACCGGGTCTGGCGAGCGGCTCTGGCGTCCGCTGAACAATCCCGGCCGCGTGATGGCCTCGGCCTTCATGGACAATAATCCCAGGGGCTTCGGCCTGATGCAGCGCGACCGCAATTTCGACCATTATCTCGACGGCGTGTTCTATGACCGCCGCCCGAGCGTGTGGATCGAGCCCAAGGGCGACTGGGGAAAGGGCGCGATCCATCTGATCGAAATTCCGACGGACGACGAAATCCACGACAATATCGTCGCAATGTGGGTTCCCGAAAAACCGGCCGTTCCGGGCGCGACGTTCGAATACTCCTATCGCCTGCACTGGCTCGCCGACGAGCCCTATCCGACCCCGCTCGCGCGCTGCGTCGCCACGCGGCTCGGCAATGGCGGCCAACCCGGCCGCCCGCGCCCCAAAGGCGTGCGCAAATTCATGGTGGAGTTCCTCGGCGAGCCGCTGACGAAGCTACCTTCCGGCGTGAAGCCGGAGCCAGTGCTCTGGGCTTCGCGCGGAACCTTCTCCTACATCTTCACGGAGGCCGTCTTCGACGACGTGCCCGGCCACTGGCGCGCGCAATTCGACCTGACGGTCGAGGGGATCGAGCCCGTCGAGATGCGCCTCTATCTGAAGAATGGCGACACGATTCTCTCGGAATACTGGATGTTCCAGTACCATCCGTTCTAAAGGCCGGCCAATTGACTTATCCGCCGACTTCGGCCCATGAACGCGCACATGAAAACGCCATTCGTCGGCTGCTAGATTCCGTCCCCGGGGTTGGACAATGACCAAGAAAATCACCAAGTGCCGGATCAGCGGCTCCACGAATCTCATTTCCGTCCTGTCGCTGGGCGACCAGGCCCTGACCGGCGTGTTCCCGACGTCGCGGGAAACGCCCGTGACTGTCGGACCTCTGGAGCTCGTCTGGTGCCCGGACTCCGGCCTGCTGCAGCTCGCCCATGTCTATGAGCCGGACGAGATGTATGGCGAGAATTACGGCTACCGCTCCGGCCTCAACCAGTCGATGGTGCGCCATCTCACGCAGAAGATCGGCAATCTCGAAAAGCTTGCGGATCTCAAGCCCGGCGACGTGGTTCTCGACATCGGCTCCAACGACGCCACGTCTCTCAAGGCATACAAGACGCAAGGCCTGACGCGTATCGGCATCGACCCGACCGGCGAGAAGTTCCGCCAGTATTATCCCGACGACATCAAGCTCGTGCCGGATTTCTTCTCATCGAAGAATTTCGAGAAATTCGGGACCAATCGCGCGAAGGTCATCACGTCGATCGCGATGTTCTACGATCTCGAAGACCCGATCTGGTTCGCGCGGGAGATCGCGAAGGCGCTGGCGCCCGACGGCGTCTGGCATTTCGAGCAGAGCTACATGCCGTCGATGCTGCGTCTCACCTCCTATGACACGATCTGCCACGAGCATGTCGAATATTATTCGCTCGGCGTCATCAAGACCATTCTCGACGCCGCCGATCTGCAGATCCTCGACGTGCAGATGAATGCGATCAACGGCGGCAGCTTCGCCGTCACCGCAGGTCATCGCGGCGCGCCGCACAAGCGCAATCTCGCGGTCATCGACTGGCTGCTGGAGCAGGAAGAACGCATGGGGCTTCACACGCCGCGCCCGTATCGCGATTTCGAGGAGCGCGTTTTCCGCCACCGCGAAGACCTGCGCCGCCTCCTGCAGGCGCTGAAGGACGACGGCAAGCGCGTGTTAGGCTACGGCGCCTCCACGAAGGGCAATGTCGTGCTGCAGTTCTGCGGTCTCGGCCCCGACCTCGTCGAGGCGATCGCCGAAGTCAATCCGGACAAGTTCGGCTGCTTCACGCCCGGCACGCATATTCCGATCATCTCGGAGGCCGAAGCGCGCGCCATGAAACCGGACTATTTCCTTGTCCTGCCCTGGCACTTCAAGGACGGCATCCTGCAGCGCGAACAGGAATATCTCGCCGGCGGCGGCAAGATGATCTTCCCCTTCCCTGAAATCGAGATCGTCTGAGCCCCAGCGCTCACGCAGCCAGGAACAGAAAGAACCTCATGACACGCGGCCTTATCGTATCCCACAAGGGCGAACATTGCGGCGTATTCCAGTTCGGACGCAATCTGTTCGAGACGTTGTCGCGGGCGAAGGAAATCGCGTGGTCCTATTGCGAATGTTCGAGCTTCGATGAATTGAAGACGGTCGTCGCCAAGATGGGGCCGGACGCGATCCTCTTCAATCATCACCCTTACACAATGCCCTGGCTCGCCGGCGCGCCGGTGAGGGAGCTGGGCAATGCGCCGCTCTTCGGCCTGCTGCATCAGGTGAGCCAGGAGATCGCGGACGCGGCCGATCCCGCGCCCTTCGATTTCCTCATCTGTCTCGATCCCACGCTCGTCGCGCGCAATCCGCGCATTCTTCGCGCGCCGCGTTTCCTGCCCGTCAATCCCGCGACGCCGCCGGCGCCGCCGGAAATCTTCACGGTCGGCTCCTTCGGCTTTGCGACGCCGACCAAGGGATTCGACCGGCTCTGCGCAATGGTGAACGCCGAATTCGATCGCGCCAGAATCCGCATCAACATGCCGGTTCACGACGATCCGTCGCTCCTTCCCGACACCATGATGAAGGCGGTGGTCGACAAGTGCCGCACCGCCATCACCAAGCCCGGCGTCGAACTTGAAATCACGCATCATTTCTGGAGCAACGCCGACATCGTCAAATTCCTCGGCGAAAACACGATCAACGCATTCCTCTACGAAGACTCTCCTTCGACCGGCATCTCGAGCTGCGTGGATTTCGCGCTGGCGTCAGGCAGGCCCTTCGCGCTCACGCGAACGTCGATGTTCCGCAATCTGTTCCATCTGAATCCATCGGTGTTCATCGAGGATCGCAAGCTCTCCGACATCGCGGCGGGCGACACCAGGATGCTCGACGCAGCGCGCGCCGAAGCGCTGCCGGAGGCGGCCGCGAAAGAGTGGAACCTCTCTATCCTCGAAGCGATAGGTTCGACGAAAGCGGCGCGTACGACGCCGGATGGACGAGGCTATAACAAGATCCTCGACGATCGCTCGCGCGCCGCCTACACCGAAGCGCTGGCGGATCTCGCCAGATACGCGCCGGAAATGATCGCGCGAAAGATCGAGCGCGCGAATATCCAGCAGGCTTTCGGGCTCGACGTCTGCAAGCGTTTTCTCGCCGACCATCCCAACGCCCGCATCCTCGCAGCCGGCTCCTTCGAGGACACCGCCGTCGAATCCCTGCGCAACATGGGTTATCGCATCGACGAGATCGACCCCAACGTCAACGGCATGACGCTGCAGGACTTCTACGTCTCGTCGAAGGCGCAGCTTGGCTCCTACGATCTCGTCGTGAGCGTCTCGGTGCTCGAGCATGTCGCCGACGACGAGCAGTTCGTGCGCATCATCAGCGAATTTTTGCGCCCCGGCGGCCTGGCGGTGCTTACCGTCGATTTCGCGGAAAAATGGAAGCCCGGCGCCAACAAGCCGATCGTCGACTTCCGCCTCTACACGACCCGCGACATCTGCGACCGCCTGATGCCGGCGATCGGCGACTGCGTCCTCGTCGATCCTCCCCGCTGGGCGGAAGGCGTCGAGGATTTCGAATATGAAGGTTCGCAATATGGTTTCGCCGGCTTCGTCTTCCGCAAGCTCGACGCGGCGTCCGTGCGTCGCGCCAATGTCACGCCCGTCTGGCGCGAGATGCTCGCAGACGCTCAGCGCGGCGGCAAGAAGGCGGCCGCGGCGGACAAGATGACGACGATCAGACCAATGTCAGCCATCAAGCGCTGGTTCTCGAAAAACTAGATTACCGGAGTAGAAGGCCATGGCCGCCGAGATGGACGTCGACCGGGAGGTCCGCGAAACATTTTTCAAGGACAAGAAGGAGCCGGGCATCTTCGTCGAAATCGGCGCGGCGCGACCGGACTATCTTTCCGTGAGCGCGAGCTTTCGCAAGCTCGGATGGAAAGTGATCTCCGTCGAGCCCAATCCCGAATTTTGCAAGCTGCATCGCGACCTCGGCTACGAAGTTCATGAATACGCCTGCAGCGACGCAGATCTCGACGACGTGGAATTCTTCGTCGTCGACTCGAAAGGGGCCGAATATCAGGGCGGCAATGTTTCCTTCGAGTCCTTCTCCTCGCTCGGAATCCAGAACGAATTTTCCGAGCTCTACGATACGGTGAAGAACAACACGCAGGTCCGCAAGATTCCGGTGAAGGTCCGCCGCCTCGACACGATCCTCGCCGAGCATGAGCCGGACGTGAAAACGGTCGACATTGTCGCCGTCGATGTCGAAGGCTGGGAGCTCAGCGTCATGCGCGGCTTCTCGATCGAGAAATTTCAGCCCCGCGTCATCATCCTGGAAAATCTCTTCAAGAAGGATGAGTATGTCGACTACATGCGCAGCCGCGGCTACGGGCTCTGGAAACGCCTCGAGCCCAATGACGTCTATGTCGAGATGAAAGCCCTAGAGGCGCAGCGATCGCTGTGGGCCCGCATCAGGTCGATGCTTGGACTGTGAGGCGCTCAGGCGCCCGCCTGTCCGCGAAGCTCCGCCTTCAGCCTGTCGAATTTCCGGCACAGCTCGGGTTGCTGGCGGCGAAAACGCGCGGGCGTCATCAGCGCATAGCTGATCCGCGTGCGCAGCGCCTCCATCGAGCGATCGCAATAGGTCTTGCGCAGAAGGCGATCCATGAGCTTCCTGTCCTCATGCTCGGGATCGATGGCGCAGAGATATTTGCCGAGCAACATCACCAGCGGATGATACTCGCTGCGCACGGCGCGGCGCATTTGCAGCGCTTCGAAGCTGTCGTGGCCGAAAATCTCGTCCGCAATCTGGTGATAACCGTCGATGGCGATGCGGAAGCGATTCACCAGCCCACGATTGGCGAATGAGTCATTGTCGGGACGGCGCTTCAGATAGGGCTCCGTCAGCGTCTTTACAGTAAGCCCGCCGGACATGAGCTCGCACAGCCGCGCCGCATGCGCCCAGCAGCCGCCGACGAAATTCTCGTTCAGCGGCACGCGCTCCCATGTCGCGCGCTTCACGATCAAGCCGCCGATGAAGCTGAAGAAGGCTTCCGTATTCACGGCCTTGCTGAAATAGTCGCGGCGCTGAGCCGGGTCCGAAAGATCGAAAACCGTGTCTGTCGCAGCATTGACGGTCGGCCATTCGATCCATTCCGAACGGTCGTCGATCCATTCCATGTGCCGCGTGAGATAAAGATCATAGCCGCTTTTGATTTGTTCCAGCGCTTTGGACAGCGCGCCGGGCAACATCCAGTCGTCGCCGCTGAAGAGCCAGACGTAATCTCCCGTCGCATGCGTCACGGAATGCGCCATGTCGCGATCGATGCCGCCTTTCTGCGGCATGCGGACGTATCTTATGGCGCCGTGGCGGGCTCTGTATCCTTCGATGACCTCGGCGGTGTTGTCGGTCGACGCGCCGTCGAGAATGACGATCTCGACCTTGCTCGCGCCATCCTGCCCGAGAATGGAGTCGAGCGTCTCCGGAACGAATTTGGCGAAATTATAGATCGGAATGCTTATGGATAGTGTTGGCTTCATAAGCGCGCCGCCCTCATTCCCAAACCGTTCCCCTGGCCCGATCGGCCATTTGCTTCGATAAAAAGATTAATGGAGAGAAGGAACGGAAGCAATCTGCGCGCCTGCGGCCGCGCGAGGGGCTCTTTCGTCAATTGAGTTCGGATGCGGGGGCGCGCATGGCGTTTTGCAATGTGGCGGCGTCGATCTGATATTTTTCGTTGCGGACAATATCTGCAAGTATTGCGGCCGACTCGCGCCAGTTGACGACTTTTGTCGGTTGCACGGCGTTCGCGACCGCCTGCTCCTCCCCGATCCGCTCCGCAAGCGCCGCAGCGTCGAGCAGCGGAAAGTAGGTCACGTGATCGCCGCCAATTTCGCGGAAGACAGGAATGTCGCTAGCAATCACCCTCGCGCCATGATGCGCAGCCTCGACGAGGGGCATGCCGAATCCCTCCGCGAAGGAAGGAAAGACGAGCGCGCGCGCATGGCGATAAAGATGAAACAGATCCGCGTCGCTCGCATTGTCGAGCCAGATGAGGCGGCGCCCATATTCCGCATGCCTGCGTATGCGACGCTGCAAGGCGCGAGTGTTCCATCCCGGCCTGCCGACGACCACATAACGCAGGTCGCGACCGTCGGCCCATAATTTCTCGAAGGCCGCGAGCGCCACAGGATAGGCCTTGCGCGGCTCCAGCGTGCCGACGCTCATGAAATATGGCGTCGGCGACGCCGTGATTTCGAGGGCCCGCGCCGATGGCGTCGCATCCGGCGGCGCGCGAAAATCCGCGCCGAGCGGCCACCAGCCGATTTGCATATTTGCGGGCGCCTCCCGGCCCGTATCCCGCAAATGACCGACAAGATCACCGGCAACGCTTTTTGAGATGCACATCAGCGCATCGCATTTCATCAGCACGGTCTCGAACCAGACCGCGAAGGATCGACCATTCGCCGACTCGGCCGCGTCGGGATAAAGCAGGGGAATGATGTCATAGAGACAGCCGACGACACGCGCGCCCGCCAATCGTGCGCTATCCATGAGCGGCGGATATTCGTCGAAAAATCCCCAACCCGAGTCGAGCAGCAGGAGCTTGTCTCCCGCGCCCATCATGACTTCGTCGGGCAATCGCTGATGTCTGAAATGAGAGTAGAGGCGCCCGTCTTCGATGAACACCGGCAGCCCGCTTCCGCTTTCGACGCAGGCGCGCGCGATCTCCCGCACCACGCGTTGAACGCCAGTGTGCTTGCGGTAACGATGCGTCGCCGTCACATCGATGAGAAGCCGACCCTGTTCGGGCGGCGTCGGAATATCGCCATCGAGCACGGGCCGCAGGCTCGCGGCCTCCGCGTGCCCCGGCCTGCGCCAACGCCCGTCATGCAGGCGGCTCAACCCAACCAGCCGCGACAGCGTCCAGTAGAGTTCGCGCGCCTTGCCCGCCAGAAACCTCACGCGCAGATCGGTCAGCGCCTGCTCCTTGTCGAGCTCGGCGCGCAGAAATGCGTCGATCTTTTCCTTCGGCGTCATCCCGATCCCCGGCGCGCGGCGCATGATTTGCTTGCATTTTAGGGGGTTCGTACGGCACGTTGCCAGCAAAGGCAAGAGCGCCACGAGAGCCCCAATTCCCGATGATACGCCCCGAAGACATACGCTTTTCCGTCGCGCCCATGATGGATTGGAGAACAAAGTATAATATTTCATATATTTGAGTCGCCACGTGTGCAGTTCGTGTGCACTGACTGTTCGCTTTTTCTTGTTCCGCGATAACGCGCGCGATGACGCGTGATCGCGCGATCGGATCCGATCAAGGCCGGCGTCTTTTCGCCGTTTGAACTACGGGGTGGATGCCCCCTCCACCCCATCAGTTCAGTCAACCTTACGAGGTTCACCTGCTTTGATTCCGTGCGATGAAGGAGCCCGCAAATCGGGCGCTTCATCCTTTCGGTCAGATTCCGACCTATGAGGAAGGCGATCTCGCCCTGTTCGAGACCGGCGCGATCGTGCTCCATATCGCGGAGCGCCACGAGGGCCTGCTTCCGGACGACGCCAACGCCCGGGCGCGCGCCATCGCATGGATGTTCGCCGCGCTCAACACGATGGAGCCGCCGATCCTTGAACGCGAAACCGCCAGGCTCCTGGAGGGCGACAGCAGCTGGTATGAGGAGCGCCTGCCTCTGGTCGAGAACCGCGTCCGCGAGCGGCTGAACCAGCTTTCCGTGCGCCTGGGAGACGCCGACTGGCTCGATGGCGCATTCAGCGCGGGCGACCTGATGATGGCGTCGGTGCTGCTCAGGTTGAAAGCATCCGGCATTCTGGACGAATATCGCAACCTGCGCGCCTATGTCGCCCGCGGCGAGGCGCGTCCTTCCTACGGGCGGGCTTTCGACGCTCAATTGGCGGTCTACGCCGGCGCGCATCGGCCGGCCGATTGAGGCCCTCCCCGGCTCGAGGTCGCCATTCGGGTTTTTCGTTCGGTTCATGGATCCTGACCCACGTTTTGTTTGACCATCAACGCTTGAAAGGCACGCAAATGAAGATCACGGTTGAAGCGACGGTGGCCGCGCCGATCGCCGACGTCTGGCGCATCTACACCACGCCCGAGGACATCAGGGAATGGAACGCGGCGTCGGACGATTGGCGCACGACCGCCGCATCGGTCGATCTGCGCGAGGGCGGCGCTTTCTCCTCGCGGATGGAGGCGAAGGACGGCAGCATGGGCTTCGATTTCGCCGGCATATACACGAGGATCGAACCGCAAAAGCTCATCGAATTCACCTTCGGCGACCGCGCCGCGCGGGTTGAATTCACGGAAGGCGAGAAAGGCGTCGACGTGCGTGTGACGTTCGACGCGGAAACCACGCATCCGATCGAGCAGCAGCGCGCCGGCTGGCAAGCGATTTTGAACAATTTCGCGCGTTACGTCGAAACGTCACGGCGCTCGGCATAGCGACGCGCCGGAGTATTTCGAAGGCGACCGCATTCGCGCGCCGCCTTCAGACCGGCCGCGCGCCGGAGGAGACGCCGAAAGTTCCATGTCCCTCGAACACCAGGCCATCGCGGAACCGCAGGACCTCGATTCGATCCTCGCCCTTCTGCGTGCGGAATCCGATCAGGAGGCAATCGACGCCAGCAAACACCGATGTCACCGTGAATGAGAGATGGGGGTTTTTGGCCAGCGCGGCGGACCAGTAGTCGCGCAGCGCAGCCTTTCCCCTGACGACGCCGCCGCCGGAGGGATCGATCGTCGCCGCGATCGGCGAAGTGAAAATAACGTCATCGTGGCAGTGAGCGAGCACAGCCTCGACGTTGCGGGCGTTCCAGTTCTCGGCCCATTGGCGCGCGAAGGCGACAGGATCGGAAATGCAGGAATTCATCTTCCTTCTCCCGTATCGTCACTCCGATCGA
Organism: Methylocystis sp. ATCC 49242; assembly: GCF_000188155.2. Classification (NCBI taxonomy): domain Bacteria; kingdom Pseudomonadati; phylum Pseudomonadota; class Alphaproteobacteria; order Hyphomicrobiales; family Methylocystaceae; genus Methylocystis; species Methylocystis sp. ATCC 49242. The sequence continues at coordinate 316,979 of NZ_KE124774.1, read as the reverse complement.
CCCCGACGCAGTCGTGGTCGACGAACAATCTGTTATTGCGGGCTTCAGCCGCGCGTGGCGCCGCAGGCCTCGATTCAACTTCACGAACTGTGATGAACATTCGATACACTCTCGAACCTGATCTATCAGCCGAGGAATTCCGGAAAATACTCGTAGCGTCGACGCTTGCCGAAAGGCGGCCGGCTCATGATTTGGTCCGGCTGGACAGAATGCTGCGGCAGGCCGATCTTATCGTCGCCGCTCGCGACGCCGGAAAGCTCGTCGGCGTTTCGCGGGCTATCACCGACTTTTCTTACTGCTGCTATCTCTCCGATCTCGCGGTCGACCAAAAGTATCAGCGGCGCGGAATAGGCAAACGGCTGGTCGAAGAAACGCATGAAGCCGCGGGGCCCGGCACGAGCCTGATCCTCGTCTCCGCGCCCGCCGCCGAAGGCTGCTACCCGAGGATCGGGATGAAACACATGCCGAGCTGCTGGGCCATTTCACGAAAGGAATGACGCCGCGAGCGGCCATCCGCCAAGTTGGTCCGTGTTTTGGCGTTCGTCGTGCTGGATGGCGTCAGCCCAGCAGCGGCGCCTCCTGAGAAAGGGTTTCTATCAGCCGCATGAAAGGCAGGCTGAACTCGAAACATCACTTTGCCTGTGACGGCACTGTAAAGCCACGGATCATGCTGCTGACAGCAGGACACATGAGCGGCCCCAAAGGCGCATGGTAGATGCTTAAAGCGCTGCATGAAGCCAAGAACATGATCGCGGATCGCGGCAATGGCGGCGACTGGTTTCACGAGGCGCGCGGGACGGAGCCCTGCGCTCCTCCGACCAAAAACCGGACGAAGCCGCTCAATTACGACAAGGAGCTCAATTGTCAGCGCCACAAGATCGAGAACCTCATCGCCAAACTCAAGGACTGGCGGCGCATTGATGCGCGATTGCCAGTCCGGTCCGCCGGCGCGGGCGGCGGTGTCGATCCTGCGGGAAGAGCATCTCGACGATTTTCACCACGAGGCAGGCATTCCCGGTAAATCGGAAGCTGGGCAGGACGCGCTGATCACCAATCGTGAACGTCAATATTTGCAGTTGAGACTGACGCTGAATCCGCGCGGCTCTCCGTGGTAGAGGGCCCCGTTGGAGGTGAAATTGGGACGGTTCGTGATATTGCTGGCGCTGGCTTCGAGCTTGACCCGGTCGCTGATGTCATAGGCGAGCGACAGGCCGAGCATCTGCTGCGGCGCGAGGGTGAAGCCGGGCGTATTCGGCAGCGTCGCCTCCGCGCGGCTCGCGTAATAATAGCTCGCGCCAAGCTCCAGACCCTTCATGTCGCCCTGGTCGAATTTATACGTCGCCGACAGGCTGTAGATGCGCCGCGGCGCGCCCAGAAGGTCGCTGCCCTGCTGCGAGGGGATGTTCGAGTCCTTCGAGACGACGGCGTGCAGGAAGGTCGCGACGGCGTTCACATGCAGATTGGGCAGGATGTCGCCGCCAATATTCGCTTCGACGCCGTGGCTGTGCTGCTGACCGGTGACCACGGAATAGAATCCGGAGGGGTTCAGCGGATTGGGGATCGCGACATTGTCGCGCGTGATGTCGAAGAGACCCAGTTCGAAGCTCATGCGCCTGTCGGAAAAGTGACGCTTGAATCCGATCTCGTACTGCGTGTCCTGTTGCGGCGGCGGCGCTTCTCCGCTCTGGATGCGGACGCCGGTGTTCGGGACCAGCGACTTTCCGAAGGCGGCGAAGATTTGCGTGTCTTCGTCTGGCTGGAACATCACGCCGGCGCGCGGCGAGAAATACCCGTTGGCGCCCTTGCTCAGGCTCGCGATGGGTTCGCCGGCCAATGCGCCGAAGGGATCGAGAACGCGCTCGCGCTGCGCGAGGAGATCGTAGCGGCCGCCAAGCAATATGCGCCACTTCTCGCTAAAATCGATCAGATCCTGCGCATAAATCGACTCGCTGTAGGCGCGCGCCGTTCCATTCGACCAGTAGGCGCCGGCGTAATCGATCGCGGGAGGATAGGCCGGATGAAAAATGTCGAGCGGCGCGAGCGCCTGACGTCCGATGTCGCTGGAATAGCCGAAATAATAATCCCAATGTTCGAGGCCGAGAAAGGCCGTGTGCTCGAACGGCCCGGCGTCGAAGCGGCCGTTCAGTCGCAGTTGCGCGTCGAAATTACGGACGCCGACGCGCGTGCGCACGGGCTGCCCGAAGGTGATGGAGCGATAGCCGTCATAGCCCCATTCGGTGAACCAGCCGAAATGACTCGCATTGAGATAATGATCGATATTGGCCGTGAGCCGCCAATTGTCAGTCAGGGCGTGTTCCCAGTTCAGCGTCACGTCGTCGAAGAAGGGCGTTTCATGCTCGTTGGCCGGGACGCCGGCATAGAATTCGCGCGGTGCGCCGAAGAAGACCGGATTGGCAGGAACGCCGTCGCGCCAGACGAGCCGCGAGGCGTTGTGTTCGGCTCTCAGAGTGATCCGATCGCCATTGTCCGCCGTGAAGGCGAGCGCCGGCGCGATGTCGAAGCCGCGCGCGCGCACGAAATCCACGAAGCTTCCGATCGTCTGCGCGGAGCCGGTGACGCGGAACTGCAGGTTTCCGGCGTCGTTCAACGGCGCATTGGCGTCTAGCGTCAGGCGTCGCACGCCGAAGGCGCCCAAGGTCGCGGCGGCGTTAGTGAAGGTCCCGTCGGTCGGCGCTTTCCTTATGTAATTTGCCGCGCCGCCATAACCGCCGGGCGCCTTGCCGACCAGCATGGCGCTCGGCCCCTTGTAGAATTCGACGTGATCAACCGTTGAAAGATCGACGTCTTGCGAGGTGAAACCATGCGCCGCGCCGTCGAAGAGCGTTAGGCCGCTCGGAAAGCCGCGCATGACGAAGCTCGGTGAATAGCCGGAATTCGACGCGGTCGAATTCACGAAAACGCCGCTCTGGTCCTTGCCGAGAGTCTGCGCCTGGACCTTGCTTTCCTTCTGGCGCTTTTCCCTCTGTTTCCCGGTTTGCGCAGGGGATCCGTCATCCGCAAGCGCGCCGCCCGGAAGAAACGCGCAGACCAAGGCGAACTGCGGGAGGCGTCGCGCCAGCCGCGCCGCGCCCGCAAGAAAGATCAATGTCGCCCCTGCGTCGCGGCGGCCGGTATTCCGCGAAGAGCGCGCCTCCCGTCGCGCGCCGCCGCCCGTCGCGCCGTGCGTTTCTTCAGCCAGATATAAACGCCGGTGACGGAAAGGACGACGGTAGCAAGACCTGTGATCGCGACGAAAATGCGGTAGGGGAGACCGAAGACATTGGCCTTGTGCAATTCATAGAGCCATGTCGTAAGCGTATTGCCAGCGCGCAGTCCAGTGGGGAGCGCAAATTGCCGCAGCGCGCCGGTGGCGGCGTCGAACCAGACGGCTGTCTGTCCGTATTTCTCGCCAATGTCGCGCGAAGAGCGCACGCGATACTCGTAGAGGCCGCTTTCATGCAGGCGATAAAGGGCGACTTCGGCCAAAACGGTGAAGCCATGCGCCGTCGCTTTTTCGTCGAGTAGAGCGCGGCCTCTCTCTCGCGCAGCCTCCCAGGACATCGGCGCCTCGCGCTCATGCGTCGGCGCCGCGTCGAGAAAATAGAGGGGCTGCTGATAGTCGAAAAAGGTTTCGGTCACGCGCGAATAGACGCTATTGAGATTCATGTAGACGCCGGACCAGGCGAAGACGAACAACGCCGCCCACAGCCACAAGCCGCCAGCGCGGTGGAGATCGACGTTCAGGCGATAAAAGGAGCCGGAGCGCTTCAAGACCCACGAAGCGCGCCAGCGCTGCAAATAGCTCTTCCGCGCATGTTCGCCGGGCGGCGGCAGGGTAAGATAGAAGGCTGCGAAACAATCGATCGTCCAGACGAGCGACGCGACGCCGAGCAGCCATGCGCCGATCTCGCCCACGGCGAGCGTCATGTGCAGTCGGTAGACGAAGGGCATTGCCTCCTGCAGACGTCGCGGCCATGCGCCGATCTTGCGACGCCCGAGCTCCGCCCCGCTCACGGGATCGAGAAAGAGTTGATTGTAGGAGAGCGGCGCGCCTCCCGGGCGCGCCGAGACGCCGATAACGACCGTCCCCGGATTGCCGAGATAGATCGTGTCGATACGCGCCTGCGGCGCGATTGCCTCGGCGCGGCGCGCGAGCGTTGCGGCGTCGAGGGTCGCGCCCGGGTGCGGCGGCGGGAAGAGTTCGGGCGAAAGCCAGCGATTGAACTCGCCAAAAAATGCGAGCAGGGCGCCGCTGAGGCCGACGACGATCACGAAGCCGGAGATCGAGAGCCCGGCCCACCGATGGGCGATTACGCAGAAAGATCGAGCGGTCATCGTCGGCCCTCGTGCTAAAATTCAGCCCGGAGTTCTCCCTTCACCGTCAGCGGCTCGCCGACGGCGTTGAAGGCCTTCGAGCAGTTGTAGGGGAGGCAGGGAGCGAAATATCGCGAATTGTTGACGTTGTTGATGTTGAGCTGCGCCGTGAGCTTCTTGCCCATGTAGTCGAACTTGTAAGCAGCCATGAGATCGACCCGCGCATAGGCGGGCAGTGTGTAATAGTAAGTTGAATAGCCCTTGTCGCCCGCACGGTCGCTTGCCGCATAGACGCCGGCGCCGACGCTGAATCCGTTCAGCTCCGGTTGCTGGAAGTCATATTTCGCCCAGATGCTGCCGGCGCTTGGCGCCACGCCCGGCAGATGCCGGCCGTAATGGTCGTCGCCAAAGGCGGTTCTGACATAGCGCGCGTCGGTATAGGCGAAACTCGCGATGAGGCTGAGCGCGTCTGTGACTTTGCCTGCGAGATCGAACTCGACGCCTCGGCTGCGCGCCGCGCCGATCGCCTCGAAAGAGGCGCCGTCGCCTGCGAGCGTCGCGACATTCTTTTTGTTTATTTCGTAAAAGGCGAGCGTCGCGAGGACGCGCCTGTCGAGAAACTCGCCTTTCACTCCCCATTCGAATTGCCGCGAGGTCTCGGGCGGCAGGACGCCTCCCGTCGCGGAGCGCCCGAAATTATTGGAGCCGAAACCTTCCGCATAGCTGCCATAGACAGAGATATTGGGCAGGGGATTGAGCACGACGCCGGCCTTGGGGCTGAAGCGATCGGTGCGTCGGATGGACGTGTCGCCAGAGGTAACGGGAAGCCATGGAACGATCGTCGAAACGCCCTGGATCGAACTCGACCAGTCGTAGCGGCCGCCTCCCAGCACGTGAATCCAGTCACCGAAGCTGATCTGGTCATGGAAATAGATCGACGCCCATTCATCCTTGTTGAGGCCATAGTCGTTGGGCGCGAATTTTCGCCGCGCGTCGAAATAGCCGAAAGGCAGCGCCGGGTAGACCGGATTGTAGAGACCGACGTTGGTGAACCAGTCTTCCGGAAGCAGGGGATCGAACAGGGCGTTGAGTCCGAAAAATCCCTTGTTGTTCAGACGCTGGACGTAATAATTGCCGCCGAGCAGGACCTCGTGCTTCAGCTGTCCTGTGTGGAACTTGCCGGTAAGATCGGAATAGGCCGTGATCGCGCGACGGTGGAAATCCTCGAAATAGATTCCGCGCCGCACGGCGGGGTTGGGCGTGTCCTCGAGCGCGAACTGGAAATAGGCGACAGGATTGTCGTGGAATGTGTAGTCGATCCAGTTCACGACTCCACCGGAGTGAAGCTTCCAGTCCTCGTTGAAGCGGTGCGTCCAGCTCGCATCGATCAGACGGCTGTCGATCGGATCCCTGCCGAAGCCGGGGTTGCTGAAATTCCGGCTGATTGGCACATCGGCGATGTGGCCGTAAATTGCAGGAATGCCGGTGTCGCCGACCGAGAGATCGTGCTGATATTCGAAGTTGACGTTGAAGTCGTCGTCCGCGGTCGGTTTCCACGTGACGTTCGGCGCGAGAAAGACGCGCTGGTTGCTCACGAAGTCTCGAAAGGAGCCGGCGTTCCAGTATGATCCGTCGAAGCGATAAAGGAGCGAACCGTCCTCTTTGAGCTTGCCCGTCGAGCCGAGCACGGTGCGGTAATAGTCGAAATTGCCGAATTGCTGCTGAATGTAATGCCCGGGCGTCGCCTGCGGCTGACGGGTGACGACGTTTATCATGCCGCCGGGTTCGGTTCGCCCATAGAGCATCGCCGCCGGGCCTTTCAAGACCTCGATACGATCGACATTGGCCATGTCGAACCTGTTGGCGGGCAGACGAATCCCGTTACGGAAACGCACATTGTTCGTGCCGAAGCCGCGAATGATGAAGTCTTGATACTGTCCGCCCGTCCAGGGAATTTGCACGCCGCTGACATTCTGGACCGCATCCTCGACGCGCGTCGCCTGCTGGTCCTGCAGCACCTGTTGCGGCACGACCTGTATCGAAAACGGCGTCTGCAGGATGGGCGTGTCGGTCTTGAGCGCGGTCGTGGCGTCAGGAACCGAATAGGCGGTCGGATCAACCTTTGGCCTCGACGTCTGCGCCGTGACGGCGGCGCCCGAAGCAGGTCGCACGCGGACGCCATTGCCCGGCGTCCGGGGGCCGTTGCCGGATTGACGGCCCCTGGCGCCGCCGACGTCGATCGTGGGCAGGGTCTGTTGCGCTTGGGCGAGCGAGGCGACGAAAACAAGTGAGAACGCGCCGGCGGTTGCGCCGCGCAGTAAATCGATGCGTGTCATTGGAGTCGGTATCCCGGGCGCGACCAGGGGCGCGCGCTGAAATGATCGTTTGCGTGTGAAAGGCGGACGACCGCGTCAGGTCAACGACGGCGGCGCCTGCGACGACCAGGACGTTCCCCAGCCGATCTGGCGTTCGCGGCCGCCGATGGAGAGACTTTCAATGTCCGGGTAATGATGGGCGGAAGGCGCGGGGAGCGCGCCGGAAAGCGTCGACACGATCGGAGGAGGCGCAGCGAGGCGCGCGACCGTATCACACAGAATGCAGCAATGTCCGTGGTCGTGCGCCTGATGCGGCGCGTATGGATGTCCGGCGTCTCGTGCGCAGGCCGGGTCGAGCGCGAAGACTGCGCCCGCGTCGGCCGAATGCGAAACGGAGAAGCCGACGGCGGCGAGCGATTGCAGCAGAACGAATTGAAGCGTAATGGCCGCGACGAATCGCCGCCCGAAAATCGCTCGTCTCGTTCTCTTCTCTTTCATCACCGTTGCGTTGGCCTTTTAGCCGGGAGGCGCACGCAATGGCGAATGCTTCGCGTTGCGCCTCTCGAGACGTCACAGCAATAACGGTCGAATGTCCCCTGAAGGTTACATGGACAAGCTTTGCCTGAAAAAGCGGGTCATGTGGCGCAAATGCAACATTCGGCTTCGCCGTGCGACGCGCCCGGCGACCCTAGTTGCGTCCCGCATTTTTCAGGATCAGAAAGGGATGAGACATTTTCGAATCGAAACAGCGTTTCGAATGCAGGAAAAAGCTGGGAGCGGCGCCCATGCGAATTCTGTTGGTTGAAGATCATCTCGAACTCGCGAGCCGGGTTGCGAAGCGCGTCAGACAGGCGGGTTTCGACGTCGATCACGTCGACACGATCGAGGCGGCGGCGCAGGCGCTCGTCGGACGTCCCTATTCGGTCGCGCTACTCGACCGGCGGCTTCCAGACGGCGACGGCCTGCGTCTCATTCCGAAGATCCGCCAGATGCAGCCCGAAAGCCGCATCATGATCCTGACGGCGCTCGACGCCGTCGACAACAGGATCGAGGGGCTCGACGCCGGCGCCGACGATTATCTGACCAAGCCCTTTCATCTCGACGAGCTCGTGGCGCGCATTCGCGCCAGCCTGCGCCGCGCGGGCAAGAAGGGATCGCCGCAGATCCTGCTCGCTAAACTGGCCTATGACTGCGAAACGCGCGAAGTGACCGTGGACGGCAGGCCTGCCACGCTGCTGCGTCGCGAACTCGCGCTGCTGGAAGCCTTGATGCGCCGTTCGGGGCGGGTGGTGTGGAGAGAGACTCTCATCTCGGAAATCTACGGCATGGACGACGACGTTCAGCCCCATACGCTGACGACGCTGGCCTCCCGTCTGCGCGCGCGGCTCGAGGAGATCGACGCCGGCGTCGAACTCCATTCGGCGCGCGGGCTCGGCTATATGATCAAGAAGGCGACGTCTTCGTGAAAGCACCTTCCCTGCTCTATCGGCTGTTTTTCTATAATCTGATGGCGCAGTTTCCGGCGTCCGCCGTGGCCTGGCTCACCGTCACGCTTCTCATGTTCTTCGGCGTGGCGATCGATTTCAACCTGGAGCCGGACGATTTTGCCTATCATCGCATTTCTGAACTGGTCGTCGACTCGTTGGTGAAAGGCCATGACGGCGAGTTGCGGATCTCGCCGACGAAAAATCTGCAACAGCAGATTGCGCTGAATCCCAGACTTAAATACGCAGTCTTCGATCCCAAATCAGGCGAGGCGGCGCAAGGCTCCTCGCAGGAGCTGCTCGGCGCCCTTCGCGATCCGTCGATCGTCCGGACGCATTATGTGGATTTCAGCCTTCCCGGCGACGCCCCGCCGGGCGCGCGGGGCACGAAATCGCGCAAGTTGACTCCGTTCGGCTTCATGTATGTCGCCGCCTATGGATACAGGTTCGCTTGGAGCGACCTGTTCTACACCTTGCGCAGCGACATTTCGCCGGTGACGCTGCATTTCGCCTCCGGCTTCGCGGCCGCCGCCATTGTGACATGGTTTGCCGTGCAGCGGGCGCTGGCCCCGATTCACGAGCTTGCAGCGCAGGCGGAGCGCATCGACATGGATTCGCTCGGCCAGGGCATTAGGGCGGAGAATGTCCCCTCGGAGATCAGGCCGCTCGTCAACGCCGTCAATCAGGCGCTGGAACGTCTCGACGCCGCAGCGAAACGGATGCGCCGCTTCACTGCCAACGCCGCGCATGAACTCAGAACGCCCGTGGCGATCATGCGCGCGCGGCTGGAGGATCCGGACGAGGCGAATCTCCGCGCCGATCTCGTCCGCGACGCGAGCCAGATACAGTCGATCGTCGAGCAGATGCTCATCGCCGCCCGGCTGACGGAAAATCAGACGACGGTCGATGATCGCGTGGAGCTTGTCGGCGCGATCCGCCAGCTTGTATCCGACTACATGCCGCTCGTCGTCGACTGCGGCCGCCGGATCGAATTCGAGTCGAGAGAGGCGCAGATTTTTGCACTGGGCAATCGGCGCGCGATCGAATGCGTCGTCGGAAATCTCATCGATAATGCGTTGCGTGCCGAGCCTCCCGGAGGAACAGTGCTGGTTCGGGTCGACGCCGACGCGACGATTGACGTGATCGACCATGGCGAAGGCGTCGCTCCCCAAGACAAAGCCAGGATTTTCGAGCCGTTCTGGCGCAAGAGCGAGGCGACGCCCGGGACGGGACTCGGCCTCTCGATCGCAAAAGAGCTCATGGACATGCATGGCGGGCGCATATGGGTGGAGGAGACGCCAGGCGGCGGCGCGACGTTCAGGATTTCGCTCCCCGGGCCGTCAACCGTGACCGGGAATTAATCGGCGCAATGTCGTCGAGGGTTCGACGCCGGACGGCGATCGATGCGGAACACGGGATGCTGTCCGCTCCCATGCCCAACGGCTCGGGGCTAAATATGAAAAAGCGACAATGGTCTGTGCGATAGTGTCGGGGCGCGGTCACTTCGGACCATGGGTCTACTCGCCGGCTTTTCATCCATTCTCACCTTTTCGGAAACGGCGGCCGAACGAAACGCTAGGTCCTGTGGACTCTTGGGATTGAACGATGCCGCTGATCGCGGCGGGAGGGGCGAGGTCGCGTGATTGGCCTCCTGTCTGAGAGGATTTGGGCGTTGCAACCCACCCTCGGACAAGAGGTTTCAGATGGCCGAGATCAGCCCTCTGCGTCGTCGCATGATCGAGGACATGACAGTCCGCAATCTTTCGCCGGCGACTCAGCAATCCTACATCCACGCCGTTGCGAAGTTCAGCCGGCATTTCGGCCGTTCACCTGACCGCCTGGGCCTGGAGGGCGTCCGCGCCTTCCAAGTGCATCTCATTTCCAAGGGCATATCCTGGGCGTCGTTCAATCAGAGCGTCTGCGCGCTGCGCTTTTTCTACCGGGGTGACGCTCGGCTGCGACACGATCCCGGAGCGGATTGCCTATGCCCGCGAGCCGCGCAAGCTCCCGTCCGTGCTGAGTGCCGACGTAGTGGTCCGTTTTCTCGAAGCCGTCTCGAGCCTTAAGGTGCGAATCGGCGTCCAACACTGACCCCACCTCCTTCTGTTATAAGAGGCTGAAATCAAATAATGTCTCGCCCCTAGCAGGGGTCACGATTGAACGCCGATCACTTTGTCTGAAAATCAATAAAAGCCATTCCAGATCAGTCTGTTGGGTCAAGTCTCCAAGGGGTGATTTTTGGACGCCGATTCACAGATCGGAGGGATCAGACGCACCTCGTGTCCGCAAGCGAGCGCCATCCGGCCCCAGTAATGGCTCGTCGCGCATACTTCCATCGCGACGATGCAGGGCGGCTGCGCCCGGAGGGTTTGTTCGAGTTTCGAACGCGACATGCTCCGATTGAACAGAACCGCCCGCCGCGATCTGCGCCGCAGACCTGAAAGCTGCGCTTCGCCAAAGCGATCGCCAAAACGTGAACTTCCGAGATTTGCCCGTCCTCCTCACTGCGCCTCCGGCGACGCTCCAGCATCTCACAATGCTGGGTGGAGAAGGCATCCACCCCATCAGTTCAGCCTGTCGGATATAGGGTATGCCGTCTTGATCTTGATTATCGTGCAATATGCATCGGTAGATGATAATATATGCAGGTCATTGGGAAGCGGAGAAATGCTAGATGGCGGTTGATTGCAGATTCTCTGCGGACACTATTTCTCATCAAAAGCACGTGTCATTGTCATCGCTTATTGATGTGCTTTTTCGGTTACGCTGCTTTGGTTTTTTTCTTTGCGCTCGCCTTTTTTATTTTGCCGCCTGCTTTCTCTGGCATCGAACCGATCAAACTGAATTCTAAGACGCCATGCCCGGGTTGTCGCTTTCCGCGGGGCTCATTGCATTTCGCTGATTGTCTTTCTGAATCGCGATAAGGCGATTCCAAAGAGCCCCATACCGATGACGCTGAGCGCGACAAGCTGTGGCCAGATGACGCTAAAGCCAGAGCCGCGGAAAAGAATATTTTGCGCGAGAAGAATAAAATGGGTCGTCGGCGTCGCGAGCATGATGTCTCGGACGAGCCATGGCATGCTCTCGGACGGCGTTACGCCGCCCGACAGCATCTCCAGGGGAAGAGCGACCAGAATGAAAAGTAGCGCGAATTGCGGCATAGACCGCGCCGTGGTCGCGAGAAAAATGCCCAAAGACGTCGTGGCGAAGAGATTGAACACGGCGCCCACGAGGAAAAGCGCAATCGACCCCTGAATGGGCATGGCAAGCAATCCCTGAATGATAACAATGAGCGACGCGGCGGAAGCGACGAGGACGACGAAGCCCATCGCCAGAACCTTGCTCGCCATGATCTCGAACGGTGTGACGGGCATGACCAGCAGATGCTCGATCGTTCCATGTTCGCGTTCGCGGATCAGCGCGGCGCCGGTCAGCACCATCGACAGCATTGTGATTTGATTGATGACCTCCACGACGGCGCCGAACCAAGATCTTTTCAGCGTGGCGTTGAAGCGCGTTCGAAGGGCGAGTTCGATTGGCGGGATCGTTGTCGCGCGATAGCGTTGTAAGAAGGCCGTGACTTCGCCCATGGCGATGGTTTCGACGTAGCCGCCGCCAGAAAACGCCTGACTCATTCGCGTCGCGTCGACATTGAGCTGTATCGTTGGCTGGTCCCCGCCGAGAACGTCGCGCTGAAAGTTTGGCGGGATATCAAGGGCGAAAGTGATGAGGCCCTTATCCATCAATGAATCCATTTCCGCGAGCGTCGTGAAGATCGGCGGTGTGAAATAGGGTGGGTAGAAGGCGGCGCCGATGCGCATGGAGAGAGCGGAGCGATCCTCGTCGACTATGGCGATGGGAGCTTTGTTGAGCGTCTCGGGTATCACCTCTGCGGCTGTATAGATCGCAAAGGAGAATGCGTAGACGATCAATGCTATCATGATCGGATCTCGCGCAAGGCTGCGCAGTTCCTTGACGCTCAGGGTCAGGATATTCGCGAACCGCATGTCAGGATCATACCTCCTGTTTTTTTAGGAGCAGGACGCAGACGACGAGAAGCAGGGGCGCCGCGATCAACAGGGGAATGAAGGCGCTTTGCAGGTCGAAAAAATGGAGAGCCTTAGAGAAGGCTCCGCGCGTGATGACGAGGAAATGGGTCGTCGGATAGATGCGGCCGATAAAGGCGCCAGCGCCGTCGAGCGACGACACCGGATAGATGAAACCGCTGTATTGAACCGCAGGAATAAGGGTCGCTATGGCGGTTCCAAAGATCGCGGCGACCTGGCTGCGCATGAAGGAGGACATGACGAGCCCCATCGCCGTCGCCGCGCCGACATAAAGCCCCGCGCCGAAAAACAGTGCGGGAAAGCTGCCTTTTACCGGCACCTGAAACCAGAATGCGGAAAGCAAGGTCAGGAGCAGGAAATTCAATAGGCCCAGCGCGAAATAGGGTAGCTGTTTGCCGAGCAGGAATTCGAGCCTTGTCGTCGGCGTCACGTAAAAATTGATGATCGAGCCAAGTTCTTTCTCGCGGGTGACGCTCAGCGCCGTCAACATCGCCGGAATGAGCATGAGCAGGAGCGGAATGACCGCGGGAACGATCGCCATGATCGTCTTCACGTCGGGATTGTAACGATAGCGGATGGCGATATTGACTGGGCTAGCCAAGCCGATCTTAGCGCGCAGCCATTGCGCATGCATGGCCTTCAGATAGCCCTGCGCCGTCTCGGCCCGCATGGGCATGGAGCCGTCGATCCATGCGCCGATTTCCACTGGGCGACCGCGCGCAGCGTCGCGGCCAAAGCCCGGCGGGATTTCGATCGCGACGGTCAGCTTGCCGCTCCGCATGCGCCGATCGAGATCCGCATAATCAGCCAGCGGCGCCTGTTCGGTGAAATAGCGCGATCCGGCGATGTTGATGACATAGTTTTGGCTCGTCGTCGTCTGATCCCGGTCAAGCACGGCGAAGGACAGATTCTCGACATCCATGCTGATGCCATAGGCCATGATGAACATCAAAAAAACGGTGCCGAGCATGGCCATGGCGGCCCGTATCGGGTCGCGCCTCAATTCGAGCGTCTCCCGACGCGCATAACTGAACATGCGCTTAGGGTCGAAGAAGAAGCGCCCTCGCGGATCGGCTGGCGTCTTTTCAAAGGTCTCCCGGTGGGCTTCGAGCCGATCAAAGGGGCTGGGCGAAGCGTCGTCCTTTTCAACCGCGTCCGCCAGATAGCCGATGAAGGCTTCCTCCAGATTCTTCGCTTCGCGTTTCTCGATGATCGTGTCGGGCTTGCCGCTCACCAGAACCCGGCCGGCGTGCATTAGCGAAATTCGGTCACACCGCGCGGCTTCGTTCATGAAATGCGTCGAGATGAAGATCGTCACCCCATCTCGACGCGACAAGTCGATCAGCCTTTGCCAGAAGGAGTCGCGGGCGATCGGATCGACCCCCGACGTTGGTTCGTCGAGGATAAGCATGGCCGGCGCGTGAATCATCGCGACGGCGAGCGACAGGCGTTGCCGCTGCCCCAGAGGAAGCGTTCCTGGAAGTTCGTCCATAATGGCGCGAAGATCGAACTGTTCGGCGACCTCGACGACGCGCGCGTCGATTGTTTCGGCCGGCAATCGGAAAAGCCTTGCGTGCAGCTCCAGATTTTGCCGAACCGTCAGTTCTGAATAAAGCGAAAAGGCCTGCGACATATAGCCGACGCGCTGGCGGGTCGCGAGATCGCGCGGGTCTACCTCCTTGCCGAAGAGCCAGGCCTGCCCTTCGGAAGGCGGCAGCAGGCCGGTGATCATCTTCATCGTCGTGGTCTTGCCGCAGCCATTGGAGCCGAGGAAGCCGAAAATCTCTCCTCGATGGATGCGGAAGCCGACATGATCGACCGCGACGAATTTGCCGAATCGCATCGTCAAATCCCGCGCTTCGATGGCGATTTCCGTGTCCTTGTCGTCTCGCGGCGGAATGATGACCGCGTGATGCATGCGTCGCCGTACCTCTGGCAACAAAGCGATGAACGCCGCTTCGAGCGTCGGCGCCTTCGTGCGCGTGAGAAGTTCCTCTACTGTGCCGGTCGCGAGCGTTCGTCCGCCGTCCATCGTGACAAGCCAGTCGAAACGCGCCGCTTCCTCCATATAGGCGGTCGCGACGATCACGCTCATACCTGCACGATCGCGACGAATGCGGTCGATCAAATCCCAGAACTGCCGGCGTGACAGCGGATCGATGCCCGTCGTCGGTTCGTCCAGAATGAGCAGATCGGGATCATGCACCAGGGCGCAACAGAGCCCGAGTTTCTGCTTCATGCCCCCGGAAAGTTTTCCCGCCGGCCGATCCACAAAGGGCGCCAGTCCGGTATTCTCCACGAGGTCCGCGATACGTCGTTCGCGTTCCTGTCGCTCCTGACCGAACAAGCGGGCGAAGAAATCGATGTTCTCGGCGACCGACAGGGTGGGATAGAGATTCTTGCCTAGGCCTTGCGGCATATAGGCTATTTGGGGACAGACGGCATTGCGGTGCGCCGCGCTCGCCATATCGACGCCGAGCACCTCGACCTCGCCGGTCTGTACGGCGCGCGCGCCGGCGACGAGCGAGAGCAGGCTTGATTTTCCCACGCCATCCGGTCCGATTAGTCCGACCATCGCGCCGGCGGGAATGTCGAGCGTGATGGAGTCGAGCGCAATGTCGCCGCCATATCGCAAGCCGACGTCGTGCAGGCGCGCGACGAAGCCCGAATAAGCTCCTGTGCTCATTGCACCAATTCGCCCTTGAGATGGGCGGGCCAGCTCGCATGGGGATCGAGGCGTACATAAACGACGCCCGGGAGCCCGGTCTTCACCTGCCGGAGGTATTTCTTCAAAAGTTCTGGCGCAATTTTCGCCTTGACGCGGAACGTCAGCTTTTGGCGTTCCTCCGCCGTTTCGACCGTTTTCGGGGTGAATTGGGCGACGTCGGCGACGAAGGTCGCTGTCGCCGGAATGATATATTGAGGCGCAACATCTAGAATTATGCGCGCTTCTGCGCCGATCGCGACGCGTCCGGCAGTCTCCGTCGGCAGAAAAAACGTTATATATACGTCGCTGAGGTCAACGACATTGAGCGCCTTGCCGCCGGCGCCGAGCACCTCGCCCGGCTGCGCCACCCGATATTGCACGCGGCCGTCTCGCGGTGAAGACAGGGCGCTGTCGTCGATATCCGCTTGAATGCGATCCATGGCGGCCTTGGCGGCATCGACCGCCGCCTCCGCGGCGACGGCTTGGGATGCGGCGGCGCTGATCGCGGAGTGCGTGGCGGCGATCTGCGCTTCCGCAGCGCTAACTGCGGCTTTCGCTCCCTCGAAACGCGCGCGATCGTTGTCGAATGTTTCGACCGCCGCTGTGCCACGCTTCACCAATTGCTTGGAGCGTTCGAAGCGCCTCTGCGCCGCGTCCAATTCCGCTTGGCGCTGGGCGCGTCCCGCCAACGCCGCCTCGTTCTCGGCCTTCCGCTGGACGACCTGCGCGCGGGTGGCGTCGACGTTTAACTCCGCGCGTCTATGGTCAGCCTGCGCTTGGCGAAGCTGGGCGCGAAGGGTTTGCGTGTCCATCTCGACGAGCACTTGCCCCGCGTTAACGAAATCGCCTTCGTCGGCCAATATCCTGTCGATACGGCCAGGGATTTTCGTCGCGATATCGATTTCCGTCGCTTCGATTCGCCCATTGGCGCTGGCGATTCCTGGGGGAAGCGTTTGCGGCTTTAGCTTCTCCCAAGCGAAATATGCGGCCACAGCGATTGTCACGGCCAAGGCCAATCGCATTGCCCAAGTCCGCACGTTCATCGAGCGCATATTTTGAGACCTCGGACATCTAAGCGCGCGAATACAATCGAACGGAGCTCCGCATCATATATTTAGTTATATGCAATCCTTTTGTGACGCTTCGTTCCAAAGCGTGGAGCTCCTTCCACTCTATATGCTCTCAGAAAAGTTTCAATCCCGGCGTCGACCATCGCGGCGACAGAGGCCTCGGCTCTCGGTTCGAGACCAAGCGCCGTGTGAAGCGGTAGGTCCCCGCGGATAAGACTCAAAAAATGGCCTGCAGCCTCAGTTGCATCTGAGAACGTCAAAAGACCTCGGGCTTTGGCCTCTTCGAGCAGCGCTGCAACGCGCATCAATTCGTTTTTCGGCCCGCTGTCAAAAAAGAGCTGGCAAAGTTGGGGGAAGCGCGAGCGCTCACTGGATATCGCCTGAAAGAACGCCATAGACTCCGGCGTAATGTACACGTCGACAAATTGGCGGGCGAAGCTTCGAAGCGCCTCGACAAGGCCCATGTCGAGATCCGGCATCTGTAGACGGCTGGCGTTCAAGCGGCATTCCGCTTCGATCAAATGGGCAAACAAAGCTTCCTTACTCGGAAAGTAAGCGTAAAGCGTCGCTTTGGACACGCACGCGGATCGCGCGATCGCATCCATGCTCGTCTCAGCGAAACCCTGATCGAGGAATAATTTCCGGGCGGCCGCAATCACGGAACTTTCCTTCCGTCCCGCAACACGCGCCTCCGCCAATGTCTCCGGCGATGGACATTTCGTGGACCGATCGGCCAGCGCGGGCTGCGCTGCTTGAGTCGTCGAGGATGGGGCGCCGCCGACTTTTTTCGTTATCAAGTCGTGGCCTCCAGTGAGCACAGGCGCATTTTGAGCCTCAGCAATTCAGGTCGCGACAGACCCGGACATTTGGCGACGTCGTAAACGGCGAAGCGTCGTCTTCGCCTTGTTGCGAAAACATCCCAACTAAACCGCTTCGTTCATTTTAGCGTTGACAGCTATCTCATGGCAAGAATAAAACCAAACGGTTCAGTTTTATCTGGGTGCGAAATGGAATGGACGGCACAAATATCGCGGCCATTGATCGGTCCGCTTGCGCGGGATCCCCGTCCGATTTGCCCAGCGCAGCCCACTGCGCCACAGATCACGGCGCGCCAGGGACGCCAACCGACGTCGGGCGGATCGAAGGTTGGCGCCATGATTCTCGGACTGCTCCAGGCGGCGATTCTTTCCGGTTGCGCCGTCGGGCCCAACTTTATCGCGCCCGCGGCGCCCCAGGGTGCGGGCTACGCTGCGGGTAAGCCTGCGAATGTCACGCAATCGTCTCCCATCGCGGGAGGCGGCGCGCAAAGGCTCGTGCCTGGCCGCGACATTCCGGGCGAATGGTGGCGACTATTCCGCTCGAAGCAAATTTCGGCGCTTGTGGCCGAGGCGGTGACGAATCATCCCAACATCGCCGCCGCAGAAGCGGCGTTGCGCCAGGCCAGAGAAACCACGGAAGCCGATGCGGCGTCGTTCCTTCCGCAAGCCACGTTGGGCCAGACCGTCGCGCGCCAGCAGATGACAACGGCGCAATTCGGCAGTTTGGCGCAAAGCTCCTCATCGAGTGGGCCGAGGGCGCTGCTCTTCTCGCTCCATAATTCGAATGTCGCAGTGTCGTTCACGCCCGACGTTTTCGGCAAGACGATGCGTACGGTTGAGAGCGATTTCGCCGCAGCTGAATATCAGCGATTTCAACTTGAGGCGGCCTATCTGGCGCTGACCGCCAATGTGGTGACCGCGGCGATCGCCGATTCCTCCTATGCCTCGCAGATCAAGGTCACGCACGATCTCATCACCGCCTATCAGAAGCAACTCGACATATTGCAGAAGCGCTTCGAACTCGGGGCCGTGAGCGCAGCCGACGTGGTCTCGGAAAAGGCGCTCGTCGCTCAGGCGCAAGCGACGCTGCCGCCGCTCGAAAAGGCGCGCGCGCAGACGCGCAATCAGCTCATGGCCTATCTCGGCCGCTTTCCCAACGACGACAAGGGCGAAGCGATCGACATAGAGCATCTGCATTTGCCGCGCGATCTGCCGTTGAGCCTGTCGTCCAATCTGGTGCGTCAGCGTCCCGACGTGCTTTCGGCTGAGGCGAAATTGCATCAGGCGAGCGCCGATGTCGGAGTCGCCACCGCAAATATGCTGCCGCAGATTACGCTGACCGGCAATGGCGGTAGTCAGGCTTCGAATTTCTCGCAATTGTTCTTGCCGGAGACCTCGGTCTACAATCTTGCGGCGCAGCTGTCGGGACAAGCGTTCGACGCCGGCAGGTTGTTCCACCAGCGCGAGGCGAAGCTCGCCGCGCTGGAACAGGCTGAAGCGCAATATCGCGCGACGGTGATCAGCGCCTTTCAAAATGTCGCCGACGCGCTGCAGGCGATCAAGCACGATGCGGAAACGCTGCGTTCGCAGGTTGCGGCGGAAAAGGCCGCCGCCGAAAGCCTGAATATCTCGCAGGCTCAATATTCGGCGGGCTCGACCACCTATCCGACGGTGCTCAACGCCGCGCAGACGCTGCTCAACGCTCGGATCAATCGCGTCCAGGCGCAGGCGGCGCGCTTCTCCGATACCGCTGCGCTGATGCAGGCGCTCGGCGGCGGTTGGTGGAATCGTCTCGACGAGACTCCGGCGTCGCTACCCAAACCCACCGATCTCATTTCAACCCTGCCAATCGCGGCGGCCATACGCGCCGAGGCTGAGGAACGCTCCCGTGCCCGTTAATACGCTTTTACAAGACCGTCTCGGATCGATGTTCAAGCCAATGATGATCATGTTGGCGTGCGTGGCCCTCCTATTCGGAGGTCTTTACGGCTTCGTTAGTTTCCGCTCGATGATGATCGGGCGGTTCCTCGCCTCCATGGCCAATCCGCCACAAACCGTGTCGGTGACGACGGCAACCTATCGGGAATGGCGCCCGAAGCTATCGGCGATAGGCACGTTTCGCGCCGTCAATGGCGCGGACCTGGCGCTCGAAACCTCCGGCATTGTCGAGAAGATCCACTTCCAGTCAGGCCAGGACGTAAAGACGGGGCAAATTCTCCTTGAGTTACGCAAGGATACCGACAACGCCCGGCTTGAATCATTGAAAGCCGCCGCGGAACTCAACGCCATCAACCTGCGCCGCGACCAGGCGCAGTTGAAAATTCGCGCTGCGAGCCAGGCGACGGTCGACACGGACGTCGCCAATCTGAGAAGCGCGAACGCGCAAGTCGTGCAGCAGGAGGCGGTAATCGCGCAAAAGACCCTGCTCGCGCCTTTCGCGGGAAGGCTCGGCATCCGCCAGATTGATCTTGGTCAATATATCGGCGCCGGAACGGTGATTGTGACCTTGCAGGCGCTCGATCCGATCTTTCTCGACTTTGTGCTGCCTCAGCAGGACTTGAATGGCGTCTCGGTCGGACAAGCGATCGCCGCGACCGTCGACGCCTTTCCCGGCCAGACCTTCAAGGGCAAGATCGACGCGATCAGCTCCAAGGTGGATCTCGCGAGCCGCAACGTGCAGATTCGCGCGAGCCTCGCAAATGCCGAACGCAAGCTGCGGCCCGGCATGTTCGCGTCGATCGACATCGCGACCGGCAAGCCCCAGCGCCTCATCACGCTGCCGCAAACGGCGATCGTCTATGCGCCTTTCGGCAATTCGGTGTTCCTTGCGCAAAAAAGCGAGGAGGGCGCGGACAAGAAGGCGCCGCAAGGCTCCGGGCTCGTCGCGCATCAGGCTTTCGTTCGGCTAGGCGAGTCGCGCGGCGACGAAGTGTCGGTGCTCGAAGGCGTGTCAGAAGGCGCCACGGTCGTCACTGCCGGTCAGGTCAAGCTGCACAACGGCTCGCCGCTCGCCATTTCGCAAGCGCCGCCTCCACCGGTCGATGCCGATCCCAAGCCTGTGGATCAGTGAACGGAGATTCCGCAATATGCGTTTCACTGACATTTTCGTGCGCCGCCCCGTGCTCGCCAGCGTCGTGAGCCTTCTGATCCTCGTGCTTGGCCTGAGATCATTGGCGACTTTGCCCGTGCTGCAATATCCGCGCACGCAGAACGCCGTCGTCACGGTGATGACGTCCTATTTCGGCGCCGATCCGGCGACCGTCGCCGGTTTCGTCACGACGCCGCTGGAAAACGCCATCGCGCAGGCGAATGGCATCGACTATCTCACCTCGACCAGTCAGATCGGCGTGAGCACGATCACCGCCAATCTCCGGCTGAACTATGATTCCGGCAAGGCGTTGACCGAGATCAGCACCAAGGTCGATTCGGTGATCAACCAGTTGCCGCAGGCCGTGCAGCGCCCTGTCATCACAGTCAAGATCGGCCAAACGACCGACGCAATGTATCTTGGCTTCAACAGCGATATCCTCACGCCGAGCCAGGTGACGGATTATCTTATCCGCGTCGTGCAGCCGCGTCTGCAATCAGTGCCAGGCGTGCAGACGGCGGAGCTTATTGGCGGCAAGACCTTTGCGCTCCGAGCGTGGCTCGATCCGGTGAGGCTCGCCGCCTATGGTCTCACCGCCACCGAAGTGGCGGCGTCTCTCCAAGGCAACGACTATATTGCCGGCCTCGGCTCGACCAAGGGCCAATGGGTTCAGGTCAATCTTTCGGCGGCGACCTCGCTCCATTCGCTCGAGGAGTTTCGTAACCTCGTCGTCAAGCAGGCGAATGGCGCCAATGTGAAGCTGCGCGACGTCGCCAATGTCACGCTCGGCGCGGACGACTATGAATCCTCGGTGTCGTTCGACGGCAAGAAGGCGGTTTATATCGGCATACTGGTGGCGCCGAACGCGAATTTGCTCGATGTCGTCAAAGGCGTCAAAGACGCCTATCCGGATATTTTGAAAACGCTCCCCAAAGGCTTGAACAGCGAAATCGTCTACGATACGACGAATTTCGTGAACAGCTCCATCGATGAGGTGGTTCACACACTGATCGAAGCGGTCCTCATCGTCACCGCCGTCGTCTTCGTGTTCTTGGGATCATGGCGCTCGGTGCTGATCCCGATCATGGCGATACCGCTTTCGCTCATCGGCTCTCTGACGTTTCTCCTCGCATTCGGCTTCTCGATCAATCTGTTGACGCTGCTTGCGCTGGTGCTGGCGATCGGCCTCGTGGTCGACGACGCGATTATCGTCGTCGAAAACGTCAACCGCCATCTCGCCGAAGGCCTCACGCCCGTCAACGCCGCGTTGCTGGCGGCGCGCGAACTCGCCGGACCGATCATCGCCATGACGATAGTGCTGATCGCCGTCTATGTGCCGATCGGGTTCCAAGGCGGCCTCACCGGCGCGCTCTTCGTTGAATTCGCTTTCACTCTCGCGGCGGCGGTCACGGTGTCCGGCATTGTCGCGCTGACCCTGTCGCCGGTGAGCTGCGCATTGGCGCTCAAGCCCCCGATCCAAGGCGCGGAAACGCTTGAGTCCCGCATCATCGGTTTTATCGACGCGCGGATGGACGCCGTCCGTGACCGCTATCAGGTACTACTGGCGTCCTCGCTCAATTACGTCCCGGTGACGCTCGTCTTCGGCGGACTGGTTCTTGCGAGCATCTATTGGCTCTACACCAACGCTAAGAGCGAACTCGCGCCAAACGAGGACCAGGGCATTATTCTGGCGCAAGCGACGCCGGCGCCGAATGCGACTCTCCAGCAAAAGCTGTACTACGCTAATGAGGCGTATAAGATCATCGCCAAGCACCCAGAAACTGACAGCGTGTTTCAGATTAATTCGCCAGCTTCGAACCTGGCCGGCATGGTGCTCAAGCCGTCGGAGGAACGCAAAGTTGGGGCCGAGGACTTACAGCATATGCTCCAGCAGGAACTGAGCGCTGTTCCGGGCGTGCGCTTCGTCGCCTTCCAGCCGCCGCCGCTTCCTGGCTCCATGGGTTTGCCGATTCAATTCGTCTTCCAGAGCAGCGACCCTTTCGAGAAGATGAACGGCCTCTCCCGCGAGTTCTTGTCGAAAGCTCTGGCGACGGGAAAGTTCATGTTCCTCGACACCGATCTCAAGATTGATCAGCCGCAGTTGTCGCTGGTCATCGACCGCGAAAAGACAGCGCAACTCGGGTTGAGAATGATTGATGTCGGCGGCGCGCTCACCACCGCGCTGAGCGGCGGCTACACGCAATATTTCGGGCTGGCCGGCCGTTCCTACAAGGTCATTCCGCAGGTCGCCCAGCAGTTTCGGCTGAATCCGGATCAGATACTGAACTACTACATCAAGACGGCGAACGGCTCCTTGGTGCCGCTTTCGACCGTTGCCAAGCTCGAGACCACCATCGTTCCCGAGTCGCTCAACCATTTTCAGCAAATCAATTCGGTAACGATATCGGGTGTGGCCGCACCTGGCGTCATCGCCGGCGAGGCGCTCGACGCGTTGAGAGAGGCCGCGCGCCAGGTATTGCCTTCAACCTATACGATCGACTACGCGGGCCCCTCGAGGCAATTCGTGCAGGAGTCAGGCGGCTTCCTGGTGACCTTCGGTTTCGCGCTAATCATTATCTTCCTCGCGCTCGCGGCTCAGTTCGAGAGCTTTCGCGATCCGCTGATCATCCTTGTGTCCGTTCCTATGTCGATCGCCGGCGCGCTGGCGTTCATCCTGCTTGGCTTCGGCGGCGCGAGCATCAACATCTACACGCAAGTCGGTCTGGTGACGCTAATGGGGCTGATCAGCAAACATGGCATATTGATCGTCGAATTCGCCAACGAGCTTCGCCATGCCGGCGCGTCGAAACGCGAGGCGATTCTCAAGGCGACCGCCATTCGACTGCGCCCCATTCTGATGACCACCGCGGCGATGGTCCTTGGCGTAGTGCCGCTCATCCTGGCCAGCGGCGCAGGCGCGGCTTCACGGTACAATATGGGCCTTGTCATCGCCTCAGGCCTTTCCATCGGCACGCTCTTCACGCTGTTCGTTCTTCCCGCCGTCTACCTGGTGCTGGCGGCGGATCACTCGAAGACCGCGCAAGCTGACGCAGCGGAGCCTTCCGCGCTTGCTAAAGCTTCGTAATCGGCGACCATGAAGATGCAGCGCCGACGTAAACCGCCTCGCAGCCTTGTGACCGAAGAGCAGTCAGTCCGTCCCGCACGAAGCTAGACCCGATGCCCTCGCGCTGCCGGTCCGGCCTCACGGCCATAGGGGCCAGCGCAGCGGCCCTGACCGGTTGCGCCTCGCATTCGACGTCGAGCCGACTGAATAAGATGTGTCCGACGATCTCTCCGGCATCAAGCGCCATCCGTTCGACCAGCGCCAGGCCGCGATCTCGTAGCTGGCCGATGAGTTCGGCCTCAGCGTCGCCGCCAAACGCGGATCGGTTCAATGTGGAGATGATCGCGTGACGGGCTGACGTGGCTGTCGTGATGTGCATGGCGATTGCTTACCACATGGGACCGGCTAACGCCGTTGCGAATGGTCAAGACTCTTGCGCGTCGGTGTAGACCTCTGAATTTATGAGAGAAACCGCTATTTGTCGTCCCTTGCTACATGAAGTGAGACCGGGCGCCTTTCTGAAAGACGAACGAGGTGAATTGCCACGCTGTCTCGTTTTGAATTCCTTGGCACGGAGATGGAACGAAAGCAGCCTGAATCGCAGTCGCGGATTTCGCGGCTGTGATGTCTTGAAAATTCGTTGACGCCCTCGAAGCCTGACAGACCGACGCGTATCAGAACGCCAACCGCGAATAGTGAAGGGGCTGCGATGTTGCAAGGTGATGCGGAAGCAGGCATCAAAACGCAGGAGCGGGCAACGCGGATCGTCACGGCGTTTGTCGCCAATAATTCGGTGCCCGCGGCGGAACTCCCGGGCTTGATCGTCTCAACGCCCAGGTTCCCGCGCTTGTCCGCTCCGCCGGCGAGCGCGCCCAGACGCGCTTTTGGGAATTCTTCGTCGCCGATATCCGCAACCCGCGCGCCTGTGGCCGCGCGATCGGCGAATCCTTCGCCTGTTGTGAGCAACGCGGCTTGTCTTCCATCGTCGACACCGAGCCGCTGCAAGGGGCTTTTTTTTCGCTCGAAAGAAACGCGCGCGCCGGAAGCAAGACGGAAGGTTCGTCGAGGGGATCTTGATCAAGAGAAGCTTGGGCATGCCGATCAGGCAAGGGATAAATGATCCAATGAGATCCCGAATTGCTACAAGTGGAGAATTCAGGGCGACATTTCAAAGCCGGCGTGAAAGACGCCAGAACGCAGACGGTCGCCAAAGCTCGGAGAAATAGCGTGGCGCGTGTAAGAGGAGTGGCCATTGGCCGCGCCCGCTCAAACTCAATTCAATTTGAAAAACCGAAGTTTCTCCCAGACTCTATCCGGCAAGGTTGGCGTCGCCATGACTGGAGGAGGTCCATGGTCCAAATCAATTCACTCTTGGACTCCGTTCGAAAGATTGAGCCGCTCATTCGGGAAAATGCTGGCGTCGCCGAGCGCGATCGTAGATTATCGACGCCGGTGGTCAACGCGATGCGAGAGGCGGGTCTTTATCGTCTATGGCGACCGAAGGCGCTCGGCGGGCTCGAAGTCGACCCCATAACGGGTTTCCGCATCATCGAGAAACTGGCCCGCATCGACAGCGCGGCGAGCTGGAATCTGCAGGTATCCATCGCCCATGATCTCTTCGGGGCATGGTTCGGCGACACCGCCGCGCATGAAATATTCGGAGGCGACGCGGTTGCCGTCGGCGGTCAGCAGCCCGCGCGGCAAGCGGTTCCCGTTGAGGGAGGTTATTTGCTTTCGGGCAGAACGCCTTTCGTTAGCGGCGCGCATCAGGCGACCGTCTATCTCGGCTACGCCCACATCCTCGAGAACGGTAAGTTGCGCCCGGGTCCGGACGGCGCGCCGGAAACGCTCCTGATTGCCTGTCCCGCAGCGGACGCCGAAATCATCGACAATTGGAATGTCATCGGCATGCGCGGCACCGGGAGTCACGACGTGGAAATGAAAGACGCCTTCGTTCCCGCGCACTGGGCCGTCCCTTGGGCGCCGCTGCAAAAGCCGGGGAGCGCCTATGAGGGGCCGCTTTATCGTCTCACAGTATGGCCGGCGATTGCGGCCCTCACGCCGCCGGCGATTGGCATCGCCCGCGCCGCGATCGACGAGGCGATCGAGCTCATAAAGGCGAAAACCCCCGCCTTCGGCGGCAAGACGCTGAAGGATCAGGGCGTTGCTCAGTCGCAACTCGCACGCGCCGAAGCAAAGCTGCGTGGCGGTCGCGCCCTTTTCTACCAGACGTTCGAGGAGGCGTATGCGGAAGCCGTCGCCGGGCGCCCCATCCACATCGAGCTGAAGGCGAAGATGCAGCTCGCAATAACGCACGCCATGCTCGAAGCTGCGGCGGCCGTCGACATCGTCCATGAGATCGTCGGCGCGTCAGGCGTGCGCGACGAATACAGCTTCTCCCGGCATTTCCGCGACATTCACGTCATCACCCAGCACGGCTTCATCAACTCCGCCAAATTGCAGCCAGTGGGGCAGATAATGCTGGGGCTCGCACCCGATTGGCCGTTCTTTGCCTTCTAAATCGGCAGCATATCTGAGGATCGAGGCGGACGAGTTTAGCATCTGCTGGCGCACTGGCGACGGCGATTGCGGGCGGCGTGTTAGGGGGCGGCGCGGGCGCAGTTATCGGCTCGGTTCTAGCCAGCCTGGTTGGCGATCACCACGCACGCAATCAGCAAGAACAGCTCGACCACGGGATGTTATTGCTCTGGATGCGAACGTGGGACGGGGAAGACCAAAAACGGGCCGTCAGCATTCTCAAGAAGCATTCGGGGCCTGTCGTTCATGTGCACAACCGCGCCGAGCTGCCTCGATCGCGGCGACGTCGATTTTCATCATACCCATCATGGCGTCAAACGCGCGTTTTGCTTCGTCGCCGCCGGCGGCAATCGCCTCGGTCAGCACGCGCGGCGTGATTTGCCAGGAGACGCCCCATTTGTCCTTGCACCAGCCGCACGCATTTTCCTGCCCGCCATTGCCGACGATGGCGTTCCAATAGCGGTCGGTCTCCTGCTGATCGTCAGTGGCGACCTGGAACGAGAAGGCTTCGTTATGTTTGAATGCGGGCCCGCCATTGAGGCCGAGACAGGGGATGCCGGCGACGATGAACTCGACCGTCAGCACATCGCCCGCCTTGCCGGATGGGTAGTCGCTGGGCGCACGGTGGACGGCGATCACCCTGCTGTTCGGGAAAGTCTCGGCGTAGAAGTGGGCTGCAGCCGCGGCGTCCTTGTCGTACCACAGGCAGATCGTGTTCTTTGCAATTGTCATTGCTTATCCTTTCGCTTTTGAATCCGCCTTCGAGGCGGCCAATTTTAAGAACAGATGCTGGCGGTGACCCAATCAGGTCGAAGGGCCGCGAACACCGCCGCAGTTCCCGAGCCGTGGATCGGCGACACAAAGAAACACGCGGTTTTCTCCGCCTAGTCGATGAAAGCGGGGCAGCTTCTCACTATGGCGCTCATCGGCGGCTTCCTCCGGCTGGACAAGGTCCATAAAGGTTGATATCAACATACCTACGCCATGTCAAAGATGCTTCCCCTCGACGTCGTTCATGAGATCCGCGACTCCTGCCTTTGCCTCGCGACCCAGAGGGCCGCGCGCCAGCTTGCCCG
Source organism: Methylocystis sp. ATCC 49242 (assembly GCF_000188155.2). Classification (NCBI taxonomy): domain Bacteria; kingdom Pseudomonadati; phylum Pseudomonadota; class Alphaproteobacteria; order Hyphomicrobiales; family Methylocystaceae; genus Methylocystis; species Methylocystis sp. ATCC 49242. The sequence goes on along the minus strand of NZ_KE124774.1, from coordinate 290,438 downwards.
GCGTTTCGACCGCGCCTTCGCGCCTGTCGGGCTCACGAACGGGCAGTTCTCGCTGATGATGGCGCTGAACGCCCCGCAGGCGCCGACAGTCGGCAAGCTTGCGGAATTTCTCGCCATGGACCGCACAACGCTGACGGCCGCGCTGAAATCGCTGGAGCGGCGAGGACTCGTCGCTGTCGTCGCCGACGAGAAGGACAAGCGCGCCCGCCGGCTCTCGCTCACGCAGGCCGGGCGGGAGGCGCTCGCGACGGCGGTCCCGATCTGGCGGGAGACGCATGCGGCGTTGCAGAAAGAGCTTGCGCAGGGGGACGCCGAGGCCCTGCGTATGTCGCTTGGAAAGCTCGGTTGACGCAGGGAAAGGCCACACCATGGGCGAGAACGTGAAATCGGTTCCGGAAGGCTTGCATACGCTCACGCCGCATATTGTCTGCGCGGGCGCCGCGGAGGCGATCGAATTTTACAAAAAAGCTTTCGGCGCGACGGAATTCATGCGCATGCCGGGGCCTGATGGAAAGCTGATGCACGCCAGCGTGAAGATCGGCGACTCGATGCTGATGCTCGTCGACGAAATGCCGCAATGGGGAGCGCTCGGGCCGAAGGCGCGCAACGGAACCTCCGTGACGATTCATCTTGCGGTAGCCAATGTCGACGAGGTCTTCGCACAGGCCGTCAGCGCCGGGGCGAAGATGAAAATGCCGGTTGCCGACATGTTCTGGGGCGACCGCTATGGAATCGTCGTCGATCCCTTCGGCCATGAGTGGTCGATCGCGACGCGCATCCGCAACATGACGCCGGACGAGATGGTCGCCGCCGGCCGCGAGGCCATGCAGAAAGGTTGCGCCGAGGCGGGAAAGGCCGCGGAGTGACAACTGTCCCCTCCCACCCACAACGGGCGGGAGGGGTGCAGGGACCACAGGCTCGTTGAGCTACGAGCCACCAGGCGATCGACAACCGCCCGAGTAGGGAAGGATCGCCGATGGTGTGCTGGGCTGCGGTCGGCCGCCGCCACCCGCGCTCGTCAAACCAAAGCGCCAGCGCCGGCCGTGCCGCCACACGATCGTCGGGAGATTACGCCGAGGCGGCGTCAATCATCGTAGTGGTGACCATGATGACCGCCGCCATGCCAGTCATAATGACTGGTATCGTGCCAATCGTAATGGTTGCCGTGCCAATCCCAGTGGCCGCTGGGATGATAGTCCCAATGTCCATGATGATGCTGGTGACCCCAGCCGCCATGACGGCCACCCCAGCCCCAACCCCAGCCGCCGTACTGGGCCATCGCCGCGGTTGGGAAAGATAAAGCTGTGGCTAGGGCCAAAACAAGCGATGCTCTTCGCAACATTAATCCCCCTTCGATCCCCCAGCAATTCCTTCCCATTGGGCCACGTAACGAGCGCTGAACAATACTCCCTCGTTGTCTCGCCAGTTCTCGCCCGCGCAATGACGTGCGCCCGAATTGGCGTGAAATGAAGGCACAAAGGACGGGCGACCATCGCGTGTGAATCGGCGTCCAACACTGACCCGACCTCCTTCTGTTATAAGAGGCTGAAATCAAATAATGTCTCGCCCCTAGCGCGGGGTCAGGATTGAACGCCGATCACTTTGTCTGAAAATCAGGAAAAGTCATGCCAGATCAGTCTGTAGGATCAAGTCTCCAAGGAGTCATTTTTGGGCGCCGATTCACAGACGAAGTCCTCGACATCAGCAAATTCCAGATGCGCGGACGCTTCGCGATGCGGCTAGCCGACTACAAGGACGAGGACGGCGCCGTCGCTCGGCTCGGAGGCGTGCGCGATGCGTTCAACTCGCCCTTCCGGCCGTTCGTTCTCGCCACCACGTCGGTCGGCCAGGAAGGGCTGGATTTCCATCCCTATTGTTATCGCGTCTATCACTGGAACCTGCCGGGCAACCCGGTGGACCTCGAACAGCGCGAAGGCCGCGTCCACCGCTTCAAGGGCCACGCCGTGCGCCTCAACCTGGCCGAGCGCCAGGCCGGCGTCGTCAGGGGCCGTGGGCAGGCGCCTGACGATCCGTGGAAGCTGATGTTCGAGCGCGCGCGATCCGAGGCGGCGGTCGATACAGATATCGTCCCGTACTGGATCTACGAGGGCTCCGTCCGGGTTGAACGACGCGTGCCGATGCTGCCTTTCAGCCGAGAGGTCACACGACTTGCTTGGCTCAAACGCAGCCTCACCGTCTATCGCTTGGCCTTCGGCCAGCCGCGGCAGGACGACCTAGTGGAATACCTGCAAACTCTCGCCGGCGCGGGTATGGACACCAGCCTGTTTGGCGATCTGCAAATCCAGCTCGAACCCCGAGCCCTTAATGACTCAAAACTGTAGTCACATCGAGACGGCTTATCGCTATAATAGCTATCTATATGCGAAGCCATCGGCGGCAAGAGCTCGCGCGACACGGGAAGTCTCGCCGGTGAGTGCTTTCGACGCCGTAATTCTTGACTACGCCGAAAATGCGGGTGTGCCACCGCCTGTGATCCCGTGTCCTGATCGACACGTCCGAAGGCGGATAAACGCCGTGCGCGTGTCACGGAACGAGGAAGTGGGAAAGTTAGAGTTCTGACTCGTTTGCCGTGACGGGTTGAGGACCGAGAGAAAGGCTCCCGGCTCCCGTCATGGAGAAATCCCATGACCCAGGTTGAAATTCTCGACGCCGCTCGCGGTCCCGAGGCCGGCTACAAAGTCGATGCGAGCCGCGGAGCGCGGATTGGCCGCGTTTCATCAGAATGGTTTTCACGCCCGGCAGATGAGCGCTATCTGTCGCTATCGGAGCTGTTCGCGGCCGTCCATGGCCGAACCGAACGCTGCCGGACACGGACGGTCGAGAGCGCCGCTATTCGTGTAGAAGCAAGCCGCGACGATTCCGAGCGGCTCGCGCTCACGCTCCCAGGGTCCGACGCGCCCGTCACGCCGACGCATTGGAGCTTCGGCCAGCTCGCGAGCCTCGTCGGCGCGCCGGCGACCTATTTGCGTCAGTTGCCGGCGTCGCTCGCCGGAATCAATCTGCAATATGGTCTAAACATGCATCGCGCCGAACAGGTCAAGACCCTGGAAATCGAAGAGGGTCGTGTTGAACTGCGGGCAGTCACTGGCCCCGAATATGGTCGAATTTACGATCATGAACTCGTATCCGCCGTCCAGCGCATCGCCGGCAATGGGACGGGTGACACGCGCTGGAAAGTGCCGGGCGTGCTCGACTGGTCGACCGGAATTTACAACCCTCATGTCGATATCACGCAAGACACGACAACGCTCTATGCCTCCGACCGTGACGTCTTCCTGTTTCTCGTCGACGATCGCAATCCGATCGAAGCCGGGTGGCTGCCAGACGGCTCGCCCGACCTCTTCTTTCGAGGGTTTTATTGCTGGAACTCCGAGGTCGGCGCCAAGACGCTCGGCATCGCCAGCTTCTATCTTCGCGCCGTTTGTCAGAACCGCAATCTCTGGGGCGTGGAGGATTTCGAAGAGATCACGATCCGCCATTCAAAATATGCCGCCTCGCGCTTCGCCCATGAGGCAGCGCCGGCGCTGACGCGCTTCGCCAATTCCTGGCCCCTGCCCTTCGTCAATGGCGTCAAGGCGGCGCGGGAGTGCATCGTCGCACGCAGCGACGACGACCGCACCGAGTTCCTGCGCAAGCGCGGCTTCTCGAAAGCCGAGACCGCGAAGATCATCGACACAGTGCTGACCGAGGAAGGGCGCAAGCCCGAAAGCGTCTTCGACTTCGTGCAGGGAATTACGGCGATCGCGCGGACCAAGAGCCACCAGGACGCAAGGCTTGATCTCGAGGCGAGGGCTAAAAAGCTCTTAGAGCGAGAGGCGTAGGTTTAGTCCGAAGGCCCGGTGGAGACCGCTGTGCTGTGAACGGTCGTCATCGCGTCCTCTTTTTTCCATGCTCGCCCGGCGTCGCCCTCAAAGTCAGAGGGTGGCGCTGCGCTTCGTGACGGGTTCGAGGCCGAGAGAGAGGCTCCCGGCCGCCCGTCGCGGAGTTGATCCCCATGACCAGGTCGGTTCAAAAAATCCAGCTCAGCGCCTCGCGCGACATTCCCTTCAACAAGCTCGTTCTGTCGCAGGCCAATGTCCGCAAGATCAAGGCGGGCGTCTCGATCGAAGAGCTCGCGGAGGACATCGCGCGCCGCACGCTTCTACAGAGCATCACCGTGCGGCCGGTGCTCGACGAAGGTGGCGCCGAGACCGGCATGTTCGAAGTCCCCGCGGGCGGGCGCCGCTACCGCGCGCTGGAACTGCTGATGAAGCAGAAGCGCCTGGCGCGCAACGCCCCCATCCCCTGCGTCGTGCGATTAGAGGGAACGGCCGAGGAGGACAGCCTGGCCGAGAACGTCCAACGCGCGCCTCTCCATCCGCTGGATCAGTTCCGCGCCTTCCTGACCCTTCGCGAGAAAGGGAGTAGCGAGGAAGAGATCGCCGCCGCCTTTTTTGTCAGCGTCGCTGTCGTCAAGCAGCGGCTGCGGCTCGCCTCCGTGTCGCCAATGCTTCTCGAAGTCTATGCCGAAGATGGCATGACGCTCGACCAGCTGATGGCTTTCACCGTCAATCCCGACCATGAGCGGCAGGAACAGGTCTGGGAGGCGATCCAGCGTTCCTACAATAAGGAACCTTATCAGATCCGCCGCCTGTCAATGGCGGGGACAAAATGTGCATGAAGGCGGGGTAAAAGTGTACCGGTCTGGTTTCGAGAAAAGGGCCGCACGGCCCTTGTAGTTTAGTTGACGCGGGCGTTGAGGCGCGCGGAGCGTAGCGCAGCGCGGTTCAACGCGCGCGACGGCGATCAGTTCGTCGTGTCGGCGCCTCCTTTGTCGATTGCGGGCGCGTCGGGGAGATCGCGGTTTCGCCGTTGCGCTTTCTTTGCGGTCGCCAGCCGATAGCTCTCGCCGTTCATTTCCAGAATGTGGACATGATGGGTGAGCCGGTCGAGCAATGCGCCGGTGAGACGCTCGGAGCCAAACACCGACGTCCATTCATCAAAGGGCAGATTGCTGGTCACCAGCGTCGCACCGCGTTCATAGCGCTGGCTGAAGACCTCGAAGAGCAGCTCTGAGCCGACCGCCGTGAACGGCACATAGCCCAGTTCGTCGACGATCAGCAGTTTGACGGTGTTGAGATGCTTTTGCAGCGCGCGCAGGCGGCGCTCGTCGCGCGCCTCCATCAGTTCATGCACAAGAGCCGCGGCGGTCGTGAACGCGACGCTGAACCCCTTCTGGCAGGCGGCGAGCCCCAGGGCGAGCGCGACGTGGGTCTTCCCCGTTCCGCTTGGCCCCAAGGGCGATGCAGTTCTGTCGCTTCTCGATCCATTCGCACCGCGCTAGCTCCAGCACGAGCGGCTTGTTGAGTGAAGGCTGGGCGGTAAAGTCAAATGTGTCGAGGCTTTTGACCTGCGTAAAGCGCGCCAGCCGGATGCGGCGCTCGACATTGCGCCGCTCGCGATCAATGCGCTCCAGTTCGCACAGGCGTAGCAGATAGCGCGGGTAATCGGCGCGGTCCTGCGCCGACTCCAGCGCCACCTTCTCATATTCGCGCGCGAAGGTGGGAAGCTTCAGCGCCTTGAGATGATTACCCAGCAGCACCTGCGGCGCGACGATCGTCTGCGAACCTGGCTCATGCGAGATGGTCATGCCGGCCCCCCCGCGTTCGAGTCCACTGACGCCCGCGATGACGCTCGCGCCGGCGACGAGCCCGAGATAGGCGCGCGGATCCGTCGCGCCGACCGTAGCCGCCGGCAGGTAGGGGTAGAATGTCAGATCGAGCCGCGCGGGCCGGTTCTCCAGCCTGGCCAGCAGCAGCATCTTCACTGCGTCAAAGCTGATCGCGCCAAGACGCAGCGCCTCCGCGACCGCCTGTTCGACCTGATGCTGATGAAAGTCCTCCATCAGCCGCAGCACCTGGATGAACTCGCGGCGCCCGCTATTCCCCATGCGCGCCTCCATCAGCCGCCGCAGACGATGCACGCAGTCGGCAAGCCGCCAGTCGTCGAGCGGCGCGGCCTGATCGAGCGCGCGGCTCTTGTGTTCGAGTAAAGCGAGATAATGCAGCGGGTTGTAGATGAACTCGGCCTTGCCGTAGCTGCGCGCATGCACGGCGATGGTCTCCCCGCCGCAGACAATCTCGACCCGATCGACATAGCCCTTGGCCAGCACCTCCCGATGGCCGAAGCGCATCGGGACCGAGTAATCGTTGTTGCGGTAGCGCACCAGCGCCATCGACGACACGCGCGTCGCGACCTTGTGACAGGCGTCATAGGGAGCCGGCGGCGCCGGCAGGAATGCCGCCATATCCGCCTGCATGCGTTCGCCGATCGGCGTCGACTGGCCGCGCAGGATCGCCCGCCGTCGTTTCGTGCAGGCGTCCAGGAACCTCGCGTTCAGCGCCTCGAAACTCTCCGCCACGGGCAGTGGCGTCATGAAGTTGCGCCGGACATAGCCGACAAGCCCCTCGACCTTGCCCTTGTCATTCCCCTTGCCGGGCCGGCCAAAGCGATCAGCAAAAAGGTAATGGCTCTGGAGTTCCGCAAACATTTGCGAACGCAGACGCTCTCCACCCTTCACGATCCTGGCGACCGCGAGACGCGTATTGTCGTAAAGAATGGACTGGGGGACGCCGCCAAAGAAGGCGAAGGCCGCGACATGGCCGTCGCAGAAGGCTTCCGCCGTCTCCGCCGGATAGGCCTTGACGAAGCAGCCGTCCGAATGCGGCAGGTCCATGCAAAAATAATGAAAGCGGACCTTCCTGCCGGCGATATAGGCGTCCGCCTCGCCAAAATCCGCCTGCGCATTCCCCGGTCGATGGCTGAGTGGAATAAACATCTCGCGCGACCGCAACTGCGCCTGCGCGACATATTCCCGGACGATCGTGTAACCGCCGGAAAACCCTTCTTCGTCCCGCAGCCGTTCGAATATCCGCTGTGCCGTATGACGCTGCTTGGCGTGAACAAGCCGATCATCCGCCAGGACCTTGTCGATCCAGGCCATATACGGCCCCAGCTTCTTCGAGATCGGCCGCTCCCGACGCCGATACCCCGGCGGAACCGAATATTGAAGCATCTTCGTGATCGTATTGCGGTGCACGCCGAAGCGCCTGGCCGCTTCCCGCCGGCTCAGCCCTTCCGCCATCACCGCGCGTCTCACCCGGGCATAGAGTTCCACTGTGAACATCCTTTCGGCCTCTCCATGCCAGTCGATGACATCGAGTTCGGCCTATCAGGACCGGTACACTTTTGCGCCGCCGTCAAAGCAGCCCCCAAAGCCGGTTCAGTGGTACACTTTGCCGCCGCTGTTCATAACGTCGATCGAAATCACGAGATAAGTGACGACGAAGCTGTCGCGGCATCCGAGAACGCAGCAGCCGAAGTCATGGGCGTCATTTCGGTCGGAGCCGATCGAATTCGGAAGCGAACACGTCGCGTTGGCGCTCACGTCGTCCCACAGCGGATTCGCCTGTGTCGGGGCCAGAACGGCCGAAACAAAAAGCCAGCACGCCAAAGCGCAGACGACGTGCGCTCCTTTGAAAAAATTGAACAAGACGAAGTGCATAGCGTTCGAAGGATATGCCGCGTGCCGGAAATTGCAATCGATTTGGAGCGCTGTTTTGGTAACAAGCCGACGAAATTCGTTACGATTCGGGATCTTCAAAAATGCGGATCCGACTCAGCGCAGGCGTATATTTTCGTGCGCAATTTTAACTTGAGCCGCGGCGGCCGCCGCCGCTGGAAATTGTCGCGCCGATTTAATGCAGGCGGCGTAAAATCGCTTTGCAGGTCGGTCAATCTTGACTTGAGAATATCCAAATCCACGCGAAAAGGCTCCTAAATTGGTTCTTCTCCACTTGTTCTTGCAGCGACCGTCTTGTGCGTCGATGATCACATCCCCCAAAACCACCCGCTGCGCCCGATCGACGCCGAGATCCTCGCGCAATCCCGAGTTTATCCTCCGTATCTTTCTGAGCGGATTGATGTTGGGGACGAGGAAATCGAAAGAGATTGGCGATTGCGTCGTGGAGGGAGAGAAATCTCTGCGCCCGCCGAGCGGATTTGAAACGCCTCATGAGCCGCTCTTGCCGCGTTGTGGCGCATGGGGACGCATCGCGCCCGCGAAATCGCGCGGCGCGCGATGTTCGAGTTTTGACAGGCCGGTCGAAGGCGGCCGCGATCTACGCGCCAACAGAATCCTCAGCGTCCAGTTCCGGAGATGAAAATGAGCCAATCCATTCAGGATTCGACTTTGCACGATCGACATACCGCATCCGACGGTAGCGCCGTAGCGGCGAGGCCGACGCGGAGCGAGCGAAAGAGAGCCGAGAGCGCGCCGGTCTATCGGTTGGCCTCAACGATTCATAAATGGGGAGGTCTGATCGGAGCCGTTTGGCTCGCCGTGCTCGGCCTTACCGGGTTCTTCCTCAACAATAACGGATTGAGGGTCCTGCAGCAGGCGACGGCGCCGCGATGGCTGACGTCGGAGCAGCTCTACCAGAACGCCGGCCGCTACGTCGTGCACCTTCTCCAGATCGATCCTAATGACGCCGCGAAGCAAATCGGCGGAGGGCCGCGCGGCCTGTGGCGGTCTTCCGACGGCGGCATGACATGGTCGCAAACGAACTTCGAAGGCGGCGCAACGCCGCAGATCTTCGCAATCGAACCCGACCCGGCCCTTGGTTGGGGCCGGCTATGGATCGCTTCTGACAAGGGGCTATACGTCTCGTCGAACAAGGGAGAGACGGCGCGGGCCGCCGGTCTCGCCGGTGAGAGGGTAACCGCACTGGTGCAAGGCGCGTCGTCCGCTGAAATGTACGGAGTGGTCGACAAGTCGAAAGTCGTCCGCTTTGATCCCGATATGGCGACGAATGTCGAAACGCTCGAGCTGGCGCCCTTGCCCGAAGAGGCGCGTCAGATGGAGGTTCGCCTGCACAGCTTCGTGCGTTCGCTGCATTTTGGGCATGGTCTTTTCGACGTGGCGACCTCCCGGCTCATCAACGATACCGGTGGCCTCGCCATGTGCATTCTCGCCCTGACCGGCCTTCTCCACTGGGGGTTCGGGAAGTGGTGGCGTATTCGGGCCGCGGCCGGCGCGCGTAGCGTCTCGCCCGAGGCCAAAAGAAGTATCCTTGCCTGGCTCTATCGCACCCCGCCGCGACGACAGGCATTCTGATTTCACCGGTTCTCCTTTACATGGCGCTTACCGGCGTCATCATTGATCACGACAGTGAGTTGGGCGGCTGGCTCCGGAGCGTCGTCACGCCAAGAGCGATGCTGACACCGGCGTTCGATCTCGCCTCATGGGACGAAATGATCGATGCGCTGATCGGCTATCCCGGCGCGCCAGGCGTTTTCTCGGTCGGCAATGTGCACGGCATGTTCACGACCGCGGACGGCGGCAAGAACTGGGCGCGCGAAGCGTGTGAATCTGCGTCCAACACTGACCCGACCTCCTTCTGTTATAAGAGGCTGAAATCAAATAACGTCTCGCCCCTAGCGGGGGGTCACGATTGAACGCCGATCACTTTGTCTGAAAATCAGGAAAAGTCGTGCTAGATTAGTCCGTTGGGTCAAGTCTCCAAGCGGTCATTTTTGGACGCCGATTCACAGCCATTGTCCTCGCACCACGCCATCGCCTCCGGCCGGGCGTAATGGCCATCGCCGCGGAAAGTGACGTGAGTCTTGGTCCAGCGCTTGCGGACATGCCGCACAAGACGCCGCAGATGCGCGCGCACTTCGATGCCGGACGGCGTCTTGCCCGGTCGCAGGACGACCGCGACCGGACGGCTGCGTTCGGTGTCGTAGACATGGATCGGCAGGAAGCAGCGTTCGTCATAATGCGCGTTGAACAGCGACAGTTGTTGATGGCCATGTACGACATCGCAGGTGTCGTCGATGTCCAGAATGACGGACGCAGGCTCGCGTTCGTAAGACGCCATCCACTGATCGAGGAGCGCATAGGTCAGGCGGATCGCATCCTTTAGGGAAGGCGCGTTCTCCAGCCGCGACAGCGTCGGCTGCGAACAAAGATCGGCGCCGGTCTCGGGCAATCTTCCGCAAGCAAGCTTGAACGCGGGATCGACATGCAGGCTGTCGAGATCGTCGGCGTCTTCGTAGCCGCAGGCGATGGCGAAGGCACGCGCGCGGATCATGTCAGCGAGCGTATGCGTGATCCGGGACGGATCGCGCCGATCCGGAAAGACGCCGGCAAGCCTATCGGCGATCCCCAGACGACGTTCGGCCAGCGCCAGCAACATGACGCCGCTATCGGACGTGAGGCGGCCTCCGTCGAAATCGGCTGTGACTTTCTTGCGAGCCACTGCTGGAAACGAGAACGGCAGAATCGTAGTGTCGGTCATGGCGGGCGTGGCTGGCGCGGAATGCGCGTGAGGTTGGCTTAGACGCCCGAATCCTACGCTGTATCAAGGCGCTATGCTACGCTTGCCAGCCTCGAAACACTCACGTCACGAATAAGAGCGGCTAGCTGGAGGCCTTGTCTTGGCCAGCAAACTCCTTCGCCAAAAAATCGAGGAAACCTCTGACCGCCGGCAACAAACCTCTGCGCGACGGAAAGACCGCGTGAATGATCCCGGCTCGGGGTCGCCACTGCGGGAGGACTTCGACGAGGGCTCCGGCCGCAAGGTCGTCATCGACGACGAAGTCCGGCAATTGCGCGATGCCGATCCCTTGGAGCGCCGCGGACCGCATCTGCACGAAGTCGTCGGTGATCAGCCGTGGATGCTGCGTCACAAGCGCCGAGTCGCCGTCGGGCCCTTCCAGCCACCATTGATGTGGTCGTTGAGGCGGACCGAAATCGATGCTCGGTAAGTCAGCAAGATCGGCGGGTGTTCGCGGCAGTGGGTTTCCGTCGAAGATTGCAGGGCTGGCGACCAGATGCTGCGGGCTCCCGGCCAAAACGCGCATGACGAGATCGCTTTCGTCTAGTGGCGGAAAACGCACGCGGATGGCGATGTCGAATCCTTCGGCGATAACGTCGACACGGCGGCTCGTGCTTTCGAGATGCACCAGCACCTGAGGATGGCGCGCCATAAAGCGCGCAACGATGTCGGCGACCTTGAAGCACACCAGGCCCGGCGGGCAGCTTAAGCGCACCATGCCCTGCGGCTCGGCGCGCGAGCGGTCGATTGCGTCCTGGGCGGCGTTGGCCTCGACCAGCATCGCGACGCAGTGGCGGTAATATTCCTGGCCGATTTCAGTGACGGCGAAGCTTCGCGTCGATCGGTGGATCAGACGCACGCCAAGGCGCTCCTCCAACACGAGGATGCGGCGGCTAAGTCGCGATTTCGGTGCGCCCAGAGCGCGGGCGGCCGGCGCGAAGCCGCCGTGATCGACGACTTGCACGAAAAAATAGAGGTCATTGAGGTCGCGCATAGGGGCATTGTCCACAAAATAGGACGGTGAGGTCAATTTTTGCCTTCTACTGATCCCGTCGTTCCGTTGGCACATTCACGCCAACGCGGCCCTATGCGCCGTCTTTCAGGAATGAAACCCATGAGAAGCATCCTCGGTGTCTATTCGGCGTCCCGCCCGCACTGGGTCGGCGACGGCTTTCCCGTCCGCTCGCTGTTCTCGCCGCAGACCCTCGGGAATCACATCAGCCCGTTTCTGATGCTCGACTACGCCGGTCCTCACGTCTTCGCTCCGGCGAACCGCCCGCGCGGCGTGGGAGAGCATCCGCATCGGGGCTTCGAGACAGTGACTATCGTTTACTCGGGCGAGGTCGAACATCGCGACTCGACAGGCGCCGGGGGCGTCATCGGTCCCAGCGACGTGCAATGGATGACCGCCGCCGCCGGCGTTATGCACGACGAGTTCCACTCGCGCGCCTTCACCGAGAAGGGCGGCGTGCTGGAAATGGTTCAGCTATGGGTCAATCTGCCCGCCAGCGACAAAATGGCGGCGCCGGCCTATCAGGCCATTCTCGACAAGGATATCCCTTCCGTCGCGCTGCCGGAGCGCGCAGGCGTGGTGCGCGTCATCGCGGGCGAATATGACGGCCACAAGGGGCCGGCCCGGACCTTCACGCCGCTAGATGTCTGGGACGTTCGACTGAAAGCGGGCGGCGGCGCGGCGTTCATCTTGCCCGAAGACCACACGCTTGCGGTTGTCGTGCTCGCGGGAACGGTCGAGTGCAACGGCGGGCAGATCGCGCGGGATGCGCAGGTTGTCCTGTTCGATCGCACGGGCGGGGCGATCACACTGGCGGCCGGCGGCGACGCCAAACTGTTGGTCCTCTCCGGCGCGCCAATAAGCGAGCCAGTCGCGGCCTACGGTCCCTTTGTGATGAATACGCAGGAAGAAATCAGGCAAGCGATCGCCGATTTCAGCGACGGGCGATTTGGCCAAATGCCGGCGTAGCGTTGGCGGCGGGCCTTCCCGCCTAGCGTTATCCCCTCGGCGCGACATCCTCACGCGCCGAGGCTCGAAAAAGACAACGAGCAAAGCAGGAGAGTTTCGATGACCAGCGAAGCCATACGCAACCCCGTTCAGGATCATCTGTTGACGCCACAAAACGCGGCCTTTGTCATCATCGACTACCAGCCGGTGCAGGTGAACTCCATCGCCTCGATGGACCGACAACTCCTCGTCAGCAACATCGTCGGCGCGTGCAAGGCGGCCATCACTTATGGGCTGCCGATCGTGCATTCGACGGTGAACATCAAGACGGGGTTGAACAGCCCGCCAATTCCGCAGGTTCGCGCGGCGCTGGCCAATGTCCCCACGATCGATCGCACCTCGATCAATTCCTGGGAGGATGTGGAGTTTCGTCGAGCGGTCGAAAAGGCGGGGCGCAAGAAGCTGATCATGACGGCGCTGTGGACGGAAGCCTGCCTGACGTTTCCCGCGCTCGACGCGCTCAAGGCCGGCTATGAGGTCTATGTCGTGGTCGACGCCGTCGGCGGAACGTCGGTTGCGGCTCACGAAGTGGCGCTGCGCCGCATCGAACAGGCTGGCGGCGTTCTCATCAGCGTGGCGCAACTCTTTTGCGAGTTGCAGCGGGACTGGGCGCGCAAAGAGACTGTTCCGGCCTTCATCAATCTGTTCATCGAAACGGGCGGAACGGCTGGGTTGCAGTTCGCCAATGACAAGGATTAGTGTCCGTCCTGAAAGATGTTGAATCGAATGAATCTGTTGTGATGGATGGGAGGCGGTCTGATTCGTAGGAGGCCGTCGATGTGGACGAAGGCAAACCGGGCGAAATACAATCGCGACAGGTTACGTTATCCGAGTGATGTGACGGACGAGGAGTGGGGGCATGTGGCGCCGCTTATTCCTCCGGCCAAGCGTGGCGGGCGCAAGCGTGAAGTGGACATGCGGGCGGTGTTCAACGCCATCATGTATGTGCTGAGCACGGGATGCCAATGGCGGTACATTCCCAAGGATTTTCCCCCGAAGAGCACAGTGTATCGTTATTTTTGCGATTGGGCCTGGTGCGGCGTTCTGGATCGCATGCACGACGCGCTCTACGTCATGTGTCGCGAACGAGCGGAACGAGAGGCGAGCCCCACCGCGGCGATCATCGATAGTCAGAGCGTGAAGAGCGCGGAAAAAGGGGGGCGCGCATTGATCCGCATGGCTATGACGCCGGCAAAAAGATCAAAGGCAAGAAACGCCACGTACTCGTCGATACGCAAGGTTTGTTGATGGGCGCCGTCGTTCACGGCGCCGACATTCAGGACCGAGACGGCGGCGTCTTGCTGCTTTCGACGTTGCATGGGCGGTTTCCCTTTCTTGAAAAGCTGTTGGCTGACAGCGCCTATCAGGGACCGATCTTCGCCGACGCAACGGGCAAAATCCTACCGTGTCTCAAAATCGAGATTATAAAACGATCCGATCAGGCGAAGGGCTTCGTGAAATTGCCCATGCGCTGGATCGTCGAAAGATCAATCGCCTGGCTAAACCGCTGTAGAAGACTGGCCAAGGATTGGGAAAACCTCAATATCACAGCGCTCGTGTTCCTGCGTTTCGCGTCGATTCGGCTCATGCTACGAAAGCTCTGCAATTGTTGACTAACTTCTGGGACGGACTCTTAGGCTGGCCCGATTACGGCGGGCAATCTCTTCCAGCTCACGACATAATACAAGGAGGCACAATCGTCATGACTTGCATATCAAGAGCCTTCAGCAGGGCGCTGTTGGCCGTTCTGCTATTCTTCAGCGTCAAAGGAGCCGTTGCGGCCGAGACCACATTGCCCACGCTCTCGCCCGAAGAGACCTACGCGCTGGCGCGCGACGCCTATCTCTTCGCCTATCCGATCGTGAGCATGGACGTCACGATGCGCCAGGCGACCAACGTGCCCGACGCAACCACGGTCAATCTCCGCGCGCCCGTCAATCAGTTCGCCCATGCGCGCGCCTATCCCAAGGCCGATGAGAAAGACGTGGTGCGGTATAATTTCGATACGCTCTACTCCATGGCCTGGCTCGATCTGTCATCCGAACCGCTCATTCTTTCCGTCCCCGATACGCAAGGCCGTTACTACCTGCTGCCGATGCTCGACATGTGGACCGATGTCTTCTCCGTAATCGGGAGCCGAACGACCGGCACGAAGGCGGCGAACTACGTGATCGTTGCGCCCGGTTGGAGCGGAACCCTGCCGGCCGGCGTCGAAAAGATCATCGCGCCGACGCCGGCGATATGGATCATTGGCCGCACCAAGACGGATGGGCCAGCCGATTACGACAACGTCCACGAGGTTCAGGACGGCTACCGGCTGACGCCGCTCTCGCAGTGGGGCAAGGCCTATGCGCCGCCGAAGTCGCTCCCGACCGATCCGTCGATCGACGACAAGACACCGCCGCTCGTTCAGGTCAATAATCTCGACGGCGTCGCCATGCTGACCCGCCTCGCGCAGCTCCTGGCGAAGCACCCGCCACATGGCAATGATTATCCGATCCTCTTCCGCCTGCATGCGCTCGGGATCGAGCCCGGCAAGCCGTTCGACGCGTCGACGCTCGCCCCGGAAACGGTTGCGATCATCAACAAGGCGGCGAAGGACGCGCTCGCCTATCTGCCTGCGGCGATGCTGAAGGCCGGCGATCATGTGAACGGCTGGAATATTGGCCGCGAGAATATGGGGACATATGGCACGTCCTATCTGCGACGCGCAATCATCGCGATTGGCGGGCTCGGCGCCAATCTGCCCGAGGACGCCATCTATCCGACCTCTTTCGTCGATGGGAAAAGCAAGCCGCTGACGGGCGCGCACAAATATGTCCTGCACTTCGACAAGGGCAAGACGCCGCCTGCGGACGCCTTCTGGTCAATCACCATGTATGACAAGGACGGTTTCCAGGTTCCCAATCCGATCGATCGCTACGCCATCGGCAGCTACGACAAGCTAGAATACAACACTGACGGCTCGATAGACATCTATGTGCAAGCCGATTCGCCCGGCAAGGGCAAGGAAGCCAACTGGCTGCCTGCGCCGAAGGCGGCTTTCCAGCCGACAATGCGCCTGTACTCGCCGCGTGCGGAAGCGCTCGACGGTTCCTGGGCGCCGCCGCCCTTCAAGATCGTCAAGTAGCAGCGCTTCGCGCGGACAAGTCTCGGCACTTGGTCCGTGCTCGCTTCGCTTCATGCCAATTCCATAGGAGAAGACCGTGCGAAACTCACTATTTGCAGCCGCGTGCGCAAGCCTGATGTTGTCGGCGCCAGCCGCCCTCGCGCAGCCGGGCGTTTCGGCCGAAGAAGCGCGGGAAATCGCCCGCGAAGCCTATATCTACGCCTACCCGATGGTGCTGATGGAGGTCACGCGGCGCGCGAGCACGAACGTCGTCGAGCCCGCCGGGCTGACAGCGCCCATCAATCAGCTCGCGCACGCACGCGAGTTCCCGGACGCCTCCTTCACCATCGTCGTGCGGCCGAACGCCGATACGCTCTACTCGGCGCTGACCTTCGACGTATCAAAGGAGCCTCTGGTGTTCAGCGTTCCAGATTCCGGCGGACGCTACTTCCTGCTGCCATTCCTGGACTATTGGACAGACGTGTTCACCGTGCCGGGCAAGCGGACCACCGGCACGGCTGCGCAGACTTTCGCCATCGTCGGGCCGGGCTGGCGCGGGAAGTTGCCGCGTGGCGTCGAGCGCTATGACAGTCCGACGGCGTCCGGTCTCCTGATCGGCCGCACGCAGACCAACGGCAAGGCGGACTATGAGGCGGTGCGCAAATTTCAGGACGGCATAAAGATCGTTCCGCTGAGCGCCTATGGCAAGCCTTTCACGCCGCCGAAGGGCAAAGTGCGCCCAGATCAGGACATGAGCCCGCCGCCGGATCAGGTCGACAAGATGGACGCAGCGACGTTTTTCGCGATGTTCGCCGAGCTGATGAAGCAAAATCCGCCGCACGCCAACGACTATCCGATCCTTGATCGCATGAAACGTATCGGCATTACACCCGGCAAAGCCTACTCGGTAGCGTCGCAGCCGCAGGACGTTCAGGACGCTCTGAGCGCCGCTCCGCCTTCTGCCCTGAAAGACATCAAGGAGGCCTGGCGCAAGGCAGGCGTGCTCGCGAATGGCTGGCGCACCAATCTTACCGCGATCGGCACATATGGAACGGATTATCTGCATCGGGCCGGCGTGGCCTATGGCGGGCTCGGCGCCAATGTCCCCGACGATGCGGTGTATCCGACGGCCTTCGCGGATGCGGACGGCCAGCCATTCGACAGCGGCAAGCGCTACGTCCTGCACTTCAATAAGGATCAGATTCCGCCGGCGCGGGCCTTCTGGTCCCTGACGATGTATGACGAGCGACAGCTCTTCACCGCCAATCCGATCGATCGCTACGCCATCGGCGACCGCGACAAACTCGCCTTCAATGCCGATGGGTCGCTCGACCTTTACATTCAGCGCGAGTCGCCGGGGAAGGAGAAGGAGTCGAATTGGCTCCCGGCGCCTGCGAGCGGGTCCTTCACCCTGAACTTGCGGCTCTATTGGCCGAAGGCGGAGGTTCTCAACGGCTCCTGGGCGCCGCCGCCGGTGAAGCGAGGGGACTGAGCGTGGCCGCGAGCGTCCCCGCCGCCTGTGAAAGATTGTCCCGACATGAACGGCCGGGACGGAAAGCGTCTATCGCGCCGAACTGATGCTGGAATTGCGCTGAGCCGCAGCCCGATGGAAGCCGCCATTCCAGTACGACTATCTCGCATCTGGTTCCGCTGGCGTCGGGCGCTCGCTTCGACAAGCGGTCCTTCTGGTTGGTGTAGCGAGATCATGGCGCTGTTCCTCGACAGCGTGTAAATCGGCGTCCAATCTTGACCCCCGCCCCCAAATAATCGGACACCATTGATCCAAATGAGATTTCCTGCGCTGGCGCGGAAAATGATCGGCGTTCAACCGTGACCCCAAAAAACCGGCGAAAACATAATTATGTCGTTGCGGTATGAGAAATCCATGAAAGGTCGATGTTGGACGCCGATTCACATCATGGAGCTATGTCCAGCCTGAAGGGCAATTCTGACGCTGCCGGATTTCTAGACAAGCACAAAAACCGCCGCCGGTGCTAGTCGGTCCCGTCAAACGAGGCTCTTGGTTGGACCGACTGCCACTATCTATCTCGACAAAAGAAAATCCATATTAACCAGTTAGTTATGGAAAAGATACAACATTGGAGAAATTGCTAAAACATTGTTGTATTTTGACCCTAAAATCGGAGAAAATCGCAAAAAATGTCCATCGTAAGCCATTGTAATAATTGGCGTTTTTGCCTTGCACCGATGATGGATTGGAGAAAAACAGCATAAATTTCAGCTATTTGAGCTGACGCGTGTGCAGTTCGTGTGCACCGATTGTTCGGTTTTTCTGTAAGCGTGATCCGACGACCGCGCGCCACTATGCGGCGACGGCTTGCGGCGCGTCACGCCTCCATTTCCACGGTAGCAATTCATCGAGCTGGTTGATCGGGTGATCGGCGATGCGGGCGATGATGTCGGCGAGCCAGGCTTCCGGATCGACGCCGTTGAAGCGCGCGGTTTCGATCAGCGTATACATGATCGCCGCCCGTCGCCCGCCTTCGTCGGAGCCGGCGAACAGGTAGTTTTTTCTGCCCAGTGTCAGGGGCCTGATGGCGCGTTCGGCGGCATTGTTCGTCATTTCGAGACGCCCGTCGTCGACATAGCGGGTCAACGCCGTCCAGCGAGAGGTCGCATAGCGGATGGCCTTGGCGAAGTCGCTCTTGCCGCTGATCCTGGCCAGCGTCGCGTCGAGGAACGCGCGGAGTTCGGCAAGGACCGGAGCGGATCGCTCCCGACGCGCGGCGACGCGCTCGGCCGGGACTCGGCCTTTGACGCCGGCTTCGATGGCGAAGAGCCGCGCGATCATTTCGAGCGCCTGCGCCGCCGCCGGAGACTTTGTCTCGATATGCACGTCGTAGAGCTTGCGCCTCGCATGCGCCCAGCAGGCGACCTCCTTCAGCGGCGCCGGCGCGCCGGTTTTCGGATCGGCCTCGTAAAGGCCGCCGAAGCCCGTATAGCCGTCGGCATGGAGATGACCGCTACAGCCTTTCAGCAGGGCATGAGCGTGCTCGGCCGTGCGGTCCGCCGAGTAGAGATAGAAGGCGGCCGGCGGCGCCGTCGACCCATAGTGCCGCTCGTCGCGCACCGCGGTCCACAATCGGCCGGTCTTCGTCCTGCCGCGCCCCGGATCGAGCACGGGAACCGTGGTGTCGTCCGCGTGAACGGTGGGGCCGGCGCGCACATGACGCGCGATGCGCTCGGCGAGCGGCTCCAGAAGCGCCGCCATATGGCCGATCCAGCCGGCCATGACCGAGCGGTCGATCGTCACGCCCTCGCGCGCGTAAATGCCGGACTGGCGATGCAGCGGCAGATGATCGCAATATTTGGAGACGATCACATGCGCGAGCAGCGCCGGACCCGGCCGTCCCTTCTCGATCGGCAGCGTCGGCATGGGCGCCTGAACGATCATCTCGCAGGCGCGGCAGCTCATCTTCGGCCGCACATGCGCCACGCGCTTGAAGTGCGACGCGACATATTCCAGCATCTCGCGCTCGTCGGCCCCGATCCGGCCGAACCTGGTTCCGCCGCAGGTCGGACAGACGCAGGGCGCGTCGTGGACGATCGTCTCGAGCGGGAGATGATCGGGGAGCGGAACGCGAACGGACGGCTTCTTCTTCGGCGTCGATGAGGAAGCGCCAGCGCCGCTCTGGGCCGCTTCGCTGTGCGCCTGCCGCTCGGCGTCACTCTCCTCCATGTCGCCGATCAAGAGTTCGAGCTGTTCGATATCGCGGTCGAGCTTTTCCGACGAACGCCCAAAGCGCGCGCGCCGCAAAACGGCAAGCTGCATTTTCAGCTTCTCGATCAGCAGCGTTTTGGCGTGAACTTCCGCGGCGAGCGCCTCCGCGAAACGCCGCAGTTCGGCGGGGTCTTCGGGCAAATCAGCAGCGGCGCGCGACATGGTTTCGTCTATCACGAAACACGCAAATGCGCAGCTTCAGAATCGGAGGAATCTACAGAAAAACCGGACGTTCCGGCGCTTCCGGCGCGACCGTTCGGCGCCAGTCGATCCCTTCGATCAGCAAGGCAAGTTGCGCCGCCGTAAGTTGCAGCGCGCCCTCGACGATCGGCGGCCAGACAAACTTTCCCTTCTCCAGCCGTTTGGCGAAAAGGCACAGGCCAGACCCGTCCCAGGTCAAAATCTTCACGTAGTCGCCGCGCTTGCTGCGGAACACGAAGGCCACGCCGGAAAAAGGATCGTTGCGCAGAACCTGCGCGACGTCGGCGGCGAGCCCATCGAAGCCGCGCCGCATGTCGACGGGCTTCAGCGCCAGATAAACCTTCACCCCGGGCGCAAACTGAAGCATCAAAGGTCGCCCAGCGCTGACAGCACGCGGCGCAGAGCTTCCGTGTCCACGTCCGCGTCGAGCGACAGGCGCGCCCCGTTCGGCAGGCGGACTTCCATCGCGCCGCGCCGCGCGCTCTTGCGCGCCGTCCGCGCCGGCGGAGCGGCAATCTTCGCGACCGGCGTCGGGGGCGGCGCCAGAGCCGGGCTCGCCGGAACCGGTTTCAACTCCAGCAACTCGACCGGAACGAAGGTCTGTGCGGCCAGCTCCGGCGACAGTCTCGCGATCGTCGACTCTTTTCCCGGCGCGCGCCGGCGATCCAGCCAGCCTTCGCGCGAACGCCGCAGCCATTTGAAAATCAGATTGGCGTTCAGCCCATGCCGCCGCGCAACAGCGGCGACAGACGCCCCAGGCGCCAAAGCCTCTGCGACAATCCGCTGCCGTTCCTCGAGGCTCCACGTGCGCCGTGTGCCGCCATCCTTCGCCGCCGACATCTGGTGTCCACCTGTTCGATGGTGGACACCTAACCCACTCCATATGCGCCCCGGTAGGCGGGCATCAGATCACGTTTACGTTTTTCTTCTTCTACGATAACGTGCGCAGCAACGCTCGATCTCGCGAAGAGATCGAGCGAGGTAGCATCGAACTTTCCCCTCGATTGCCCCCAGAGAGCATCGTCAGGCGCCTCTGCGGGTGCTCAAACCGTACCATGAAATTACCGTCACCTGTATTCCGATGCCGGATCTGTGACGCCGACGTGAGGCTCGTAGTTCATGCCTCGGCACCCGTCGCCAACCTGCCCCCTGACGATGCCAGGCGACGGCGGACAAAGCCAACTGAGCCGCGCCGCGCATGACTGATCACTTCTCCTGACAGGCTCATTCTGATCGAATGCCGCTTCGCAGATACGTGACCTCGAAGGCTTTCACTTGCCGAAAGCGCTGCAGCCTATTTGCGAGGCTGAAAGCATCGTTCATTTCGAACTTCTGATAGATGTCCAAGCCGCGATCGAGACTGATTTTCCAGCCTATGTCGCTCAAAATGTGGCGCGCATGGATCGTGTTTGTTCCGTCAAACTCCCATGAAAACTTGATCCCGGCTGCTGTGCAGGCGCTTTCAACGGAAGCCAAATTCGCTTGCTGCTTTTCCGGGTAGATTTCATCTGGCGAGGTGATGAGGCGTACGGTGACCTCATCCTCCGGCGCCTTCCGCACAGCGATCATTTCAATGAACTCCATCAGATTCCGCACCTGATGGAACATCCGAATATAAGGATCAGTTATCACGATCTTTGTCGCACCCTCGAGCCAGGGCCAAAACAAATCAGCGAAGGTTACGCCCTTCTGGTTTTCGCTGAAAACCTTGTGCCCCTCTCTCGGGCCGGCTGGAGTGTCCGTAGTCTCGGCCGGGCTCTTCACTGCCATCAACAAGGGCTTGTCACCGCACTCCTTCACTCCATCAGGCACGGGCTCCTCATGCGTGGGCGCCCGCTTGTGATAGTATTGTGGATACTCCGTCTCCTCGAGTGTCTTCACGACCGCCTTTCGACCATCGCGAGCAGTGAACGAGAATTCTGTCTCGGGATAAGTGCTGTCGATGCGAAGAAGCTGATCCTTGACCCGCTTCCGTCCTTCAACGGCGAGATGCAGGATCTCCTCCACCTCGGCCTCTGTTGCATTGTCCGCTGGGAAAAGCAGCTTCATCATCCCGGAGAACGTCTTGTTTACGCCATCGCGGTCGCGCGTCGAAATATCCGATGAGAGCGTGAACAGGGGCTGGTAGCGATTGGAGTAGTCGTCGCTACGCATGTGCCGAAGAATTTCGGCAAGGTAGTCGACGACAAAGCCATACCCTGATGCGAACATTTCTCCGCGGATGACGTCGATCTCCCAGCCTGGCACATAGGTGTGGAGCCGGTCGATGAAAGCGGAGTCGTAATATTTTTCAGGAAGCTCCTCGAATAAGTCGGTGTGCTTCAGCATGTACGGGACATTGTGCTTGGTATTCCCGACAAAGACCATCGACGCCTCGGCACCAAGCGTCTCCACTCCTCGCGAGAAGCTCTTGTTAGCCATGTAGTTTTTCATGATGTCGACAAGCGCCTTGTCGACGCGCTTTTGCCGACCGGCGAACTCGTCGAAGGCTACGACATCCCAGTAGCCAACCAATCCGATCCTTCCCGAACTGTTGTTGACGAACAGCTTCGGCACCGTCACTTCGCCCCCGGAAATTAGGATGCCGTGCGGCGAGAACTCCGAGAAGATATGCGACTTGCCGGTGCCCTTCGGCCCCAGCTCGATCAGATTGTAATTTCGCTCGACGAAGGGCACGAGGCGCATCAGTTGCAGGAGCTTGCTGCGCCGACCGAACATCTCGGGATCAAAGCCGACCGTCTGGAACAGTAGGTCGATCCATTCGTCGGTCGTGAATCCCGCGCGCGCGCTGAGAAAAGCCTCATAGTCAAACTTCGATAGCTGGATCGGCTTGATGCTCCCCAGAATCCAGGGTTCGACGTTCTTGTCTTCGCTGTGCTCGTACTCGACGTCAGCAATGCACCAGACACCGCTAACCAGCAGCTTGGGATGAGCCTTCACGGTGTCGGAGTCGATGATGACCTTCTTGATGCCCAGGTTGGCGAAGGTCGCCTGATAGGCATCCTTGTCGGTGTTGAGATCGACGCTGATCTTGTCGATCACCTTCCACCGGCCTTTTTCCCGGATGTTCGAGCGGATCAACCCCGCCTCGTTACGATGGACGTAGTGCTTCCGAAGAATTTCCTTGACGGTCTCGATCCCTGATTGGATCGAGCTCTCATCATTGGTGGCGCAGTATTGGCCGAGCAGGAACTCCAACACGTAGGAAGGGACAATGGCATTGCCCTTTACCGCCTTGACCAGGTCCTTGCGAACCACGAGGCCCGGGAAGCGTTCGTTAATTTTGTCATCCAGCGCGGTCATCGCTCCCCCGTCAAAAATCGAAATCACTCGAGAAGCTGCGGCGCAGCGTGTAGCGAGCCGTGCGGTACTCCCTGAAGTGGGACGTATCGCCATGCCGCTCCTCCAGCTTCAGGAGCACCTCCTGGCCGTTGAATTCGTCGGCCCTGCGGAGGAGGAGGAACCGGACTGGGACTTCGCGCTCGCGCGCGTTTTCGGATCGGAAGTCAAACACAAGCTCGTGGGTGTCCGAGATCAATTCGCCCGACTGGGCATAAATCCCCGCCCTGAGCGTGCGCGCCTGGGTTTTCTCCGTGACGGCCTCCACCTGATAGAAGCGAACCGAGATCTGGCTCGACGTGATCAACTGGTTGGAGCATCCGATGATCTCCACCTCAACCGCGGTCGTGTCGCTCTGCCGCTTCTTGTTGATCTTGACGACGGGAACGACAACCTCTTGAAGGGTCGCGCCGCCATGCACAAACCGGCTCCCCGATCCCTGCCGGCGAAGCCGGTTGATGGATTTCGGGATGAGCAATTCCACCGAGCCTTCGAGACCGGCCTGCTCCGGCGTAAATCGTCGCAGACCATGATTGGCCTTCAGACCGTGGCCGAGGATGAAACGCCGGTCGCGGAAAAGGATCACGTCACCTTCGACCTGCGCGGAGGAGAAGTCGCTCTCTTCGATGGGACGGTGTTGGTAGATGAAGCCATGATCGGACGTCACGATCATGTTGTTGGCGTTCGCGCCGTTTAGCTTTTTGACGATCCGCACGATCTCCTCGATCGTGTCTTCGGCGGCCTCGAAAACGCGCTCCTCTGAATCCCGCTTGTCGCCGATTGCGTCAATCAAATTGTGATAGACGTAAACGACGTCATGATCGCGAACGAGTGCTCGCGCCTCGTCCTTGTCCAGAGCCATGAGGTCCTCCGCCTTCACGGCCGTGGTTCGGTCGCCCGTCCTTCCCGTCGCCAGGATTTTCTTGCGGTTCTCGATTCCCTGCGAGCTCTGGCCGTTCACCAGCACCGTGCCGCTGTCGTTGTCCACAATCTGCAACTCGCCGTTGGGCAAAAGTGCAGCCATCCCGAGCTGAGTATAGCTGGGGAGGCACCCGAACATCGGATCGATGTTAGCCTCGTAGCGGTCTAGGCTGAGGATGCGTCCCCGCAGCTCCTCCGCCACTTCATAACGAAGCGCGTCGGAAATGATGACGCACACCTTCTGATCGCGCCGGCGAAATTCGCCGACATGCTCCTTGTAGAAAGTTCGCTGTGCGGGAATCGGAGGCGCCGACCAGATTTCAGCCCCGTCGACATGCGCCTGCCACGCCTCGTTCAGCCGCAGGAGGTACGTGTTGACGTAGTGGTTCTCGACCTGCTCGAACAACTCGCGCATGAGCGTCGCCTGGCCGGACTTCTGCATACGCCAGATGAATTTCCGGTAGAGCTGATCGATCCTGAACCAGCTCTTCGCATAGCGCTCGACGCCCTCCGCGAGGCTCGTCATGCCGAGCGTGACGTGCGCCATCGCTTGCTGGAACTCAGCAGCGAAGCCGATCGCTTCGTAGAGGTCGCGGTAAGCGCCATACCAACGGCTCTGCCGACGCTGACGGAGCCAGTTCAGGACCTCTCCTTGCGCCACTGTTTGGCTGCCGACCTCATGGACCAATGCGCGGATGATCGCGCGGTCGACCTCCTCGAAGTAGTCCACATCGATCAGCGCGCGGAAGTCGCGCTTAGCGAGATCCCGGGCCAGCCCCAATGCCTCGGCATTTTCGGCCGAGAGGGTCGCAAAAGCTTCCTCCGCGTTCCGGTTGTTCTTCCAGCGACGGAAGAACACCAGGGCCTCGGGAGCTAAAATCGCGTCGCCGCCGACCGCGCTCTGGTAGCAGGATTTGAACAGCGTGATCGCGAAGTCGCCGACGCTCGCGTTTTCAGTGCGGTAACCGAAGAGCCGTTGCATCTGGTCCCAGAGGAAACCGCTTAAGCCGACACGATCGATCAACCGCAGGCTGTCATCCTTACCGACTGCTAGCTCTCCCAACAGCGCCTCGACGACCGTATCGAAGTCACCATCGGCCCCGGCGCACACGCTGAGCATCCTCAGGCGTAGCTTCGCCTTCGTGTCGTCTCCCCGGACGGCAACCTTGAGCTTCTCCAACCGGCGCCCAGAGCGAAAGAATTCCTGGTGCTCCCGAACCGAGTCCTCGAAACTGATCGGCAACCCCAGATCCGCAAGCCAGATCGCTACCTGATCGCTCTTGAACACCCCATGCGCCAACTCGATGTCGAGCAGCCAATTATCGATGTCGGCTGGGCGCGGTCCGTCCCGATAGAGCAGGAACCGCCGCTTCGGCTCTTCACGCAGGACGCGATGCTTTACCGCGAACTCGGTGTTCGCCACCTCGATCTTCTCGACGCCATCGAGCGTCAGTGCCTCGAACGTCTGTCGGAATTCGTGCGATGGATCGTACCAGAAGACGATCCGGTGCTTGTCGAATTGGGCTGCGAGCCCCTTGGCGATCCGGTCCTGCATTCTCAATCGTCCGAATCGTTGAGGCCCTTGATGGGCTTCACAGCAGCGCCGAACTTCGGATAATTGACCTTCACTCCATCATCGAGGTCGATCTCGATCTTCTGTGTCGCCAAAGGGAAGAGGACGTCTCGCTCCCAGGCATCCAGCTCCTCGATTTGGCGGGCTGTCGCCTCGATCTCTTTCAGCGCCTTGGTCTTCTGCGCGGGCGAGGCGTCCCCGCTGATGCTGAGCGCTTCCTGCGCCCGGCGATGCGCCTCGAGCTTGGACCGGAACTCCCGCAGATAATCGTTCAGCACCACGCTCACCGTGTCGGGGCGGTAGCGGTGCATGTAGATCAGCGCGTTGAAGGTTCCTTTCGGACTTGAGAAAAGCCAGTAGATGGGCCGCTTCTTGTAGCGCTTCACATGATCGTTGAAAAAGTCGCGCGTGAAATACTTGCGGATATCCTTGCCCAGCGCCTCCTCGACAAAGGCAAGATTCTCTTGGAAATGCTCCTCGCCGAAGGTGACACGCAGGAACCGACGGAAGCGCTCTGTGACGTCATCGGCGAACCAGTCGCCGTCGAGCACGGGGACAACGTTGTCTTCATCCGGCATGAAGGATGGCTTCGGCACTCGGGTCAGGTAGTCGGCCAGCGTCTCCCCTTGATTGGCGAGGATCAGGCCAGGCGTGTCGAGGCTATAGCGGCCGAACATGCAGCCCACAGCATAGGAAACAAACTCGGCCATGGTGTCGGCGAGCAGGCGGGTCTCCCGGTCGTCTTCCGAGCCCTTCACGCCGTAACGATAGGCGGGATTGCAGGTGAGAGTGACTTCCTCGATCGGAACCTCGGGGGTCAGCTCGTCCTGCAGGCCGTAGGCATCTATGAAGATGCGGTTGTTCTCTTCCTCCAGCCGCTGCATCTCGTCGGTCATGCCCTGCCAGTGGGCGCGCAGGCGGGCATAGGTGCCCTCCAGCGTCTTGCCCCGGTGATAGGGCGAGAGCATCGGAAGCGTGGTGAAATCCCAGGAGGTTTCGTAGGCGTCCCAGTCGGCACGGGCGAGGTCAATACAGAGCTTGCCGTTTTGGATAGTCGTCGTGTTTTGCGTTACCTCCGGCAAGATGGGGACGCGGGCCACATCTCCGATATTGAAATTGATAGTAGGAGCCAAGAACGCAAGCAGGCTTCGGCACACTTTGGTGTTGAAGAAAGAAGCAAAGGCGAACACTTCATCGCGGTCGCCCGCAAACGCCATTGGCCCCTTTCCTTCAAACATCGCGTCGGCGGGCGAATACCGCATAGCAAATGTACCAGATGTAATGTCATTCCACGTTAGACCTTCGCGGAAGTAAAAATCTGGGTTTCTTATCACCGCGCGATCAAACGCCTTTATTTCCTCCCCATCTGATTTCCAATTGATCACAACCTCACGATTGCCAAACCAGCGCCGGAACTGCCCACCTTTATTAACAGGATACCACTTGGGGTACTTTGCAGATGCATGCGAACCGGCGAAGTTGATCCCCGCCACTTCCTGCCACAGCCTAAGAAAGCGTTCATTATCAGAAGTTGTGATACCTTTTCTCGGCTTCGCAACTGAATCAAAGAGCTTTGACCTCTTGAACGCCGCTCGTAGCTCCGAGCTGATCCAGTACGCTATGGGCGAACCCGGAATGGCCAGGAGCTCTGTTTGGTCCAGGCAGTAAGCATTGTAAGCCTTGTCAAGGTAGAGCGACCGGATCGTTTCGGGCTTCCTGACGTCGACATGTTGTTCAAAAAGGCGCCTATAGTAACCCTTGGCACCGTTTACAGGCTTCGCGTTGCCTACCACGAAGGCCACTGAACCAAAATCCGAACCAAACATGCCGCGCCCGAGATGGGCAAGAGAAAGAATCCTTTTCTTTCTCAGAAGCGCCTCTCGCATTTTCTCGAATGAAGTCAGGAACATCCAAGACGGAAAGTTGATCATTCCGTAATATCCCGAGGACCGAAGCAAGGCCGCGGATCGATCCATGAATGCCGTCATCAGATCGAATTTGCTATCTCTAAAGTTGATTTCGAGAAAAGCGTTCATTCGATCGTTCAAGCCCTTACTACCTGCGTAAGGCGGGTTGGCAACCACCACGTGATACTTCGGCGACAAAGCCTCGGCCATGCGCAGCACGGCCAAGACACGGTCCTGCACCTCCTTCAGCAGCAGGTCGGAGCCGAAATCCCGCGCCTCGACCACCCGCAGCGTCTCGGCCGGGTCATGCAGCTTCGGCACGATCAGCGAGCCGAAGTTCTTCGCCTGCTCGAACTGCCCCAGCGTTTCGCGAAGCTCGTTGGTGAACAGGTCACGTCCCACCACGGCGGCAACGTCCGTCATCTCGGCCGGAGTAAAGGTGACGTTCTGCAGCACGACGATGTCGGGCTTCACCTCCATCCGCAAGAACCGCCGCCGTCCCAGTTTTGCTGCTGCTTTCATTGCTAGCGCGAACGCTGCGAGAGCGCCGGCGCGATCATCGATCTCCAGCCCTGTTAGATTGTTCTTCAGGATCAACGCGGGGATCTGAGGTGGGTCATATCCCTCTTCCTCATAGATCGCGTGGAGGAGGTCGAAGGCGTAGGTCAGCATATGTCCGGACCCGCACGCTGGGTCGCAGACTTTGATCTCCTCAGGGCGCGAGATGCTCGGGAAATCCGCCTCCGGATCTTCCGGCGCGATGTAATACTCCATGTGCTCCCTCAGCCGGGAGCTAGGCCGATTCAGCATCCAAAGCCGACCGAGCGAATTCTCGACGAGGTACCGCACGATCCAGTGCGGAGTGAAGAGCTGTGTCGCTGCCGGGATGTTCTCGGCCGTGATCTTCACATTCTTCTTCAGGCCAGCGAAGACCTCGTCCTTCTTCTCCGAGATATAGAACTGGTAGAGCCAGCCGATGACCTCGACATCCTCGCAAACATCCGGCGTCATCGCCTCGCGCAAATGGGCAACGATCGAGGCATTCGACAGCAGATCCTCCGGCAACAGCAGTTCGGTGTAATCGTCGATCCGCTCGAACAGGAACGGCATGACCCGATGCCAATCATTGCAGATCGCGACGAGCAGCAGCCGATAGGCCTCGGCCTGTGCATCGGGGCTGGGCGCTCGTCCATCCAGCAGGGCACGGGCCTGGGCGCGAACCTTCTCGGGGACGCGGTCCTCGTCGATGTTCCCGGCTTTGGCCTCGGCCAGGATTTCCGGCTGAAATTGACCGGACAAGGGCGATACAACGCGAACGGGGTTGAGGTCGTTCACGTCCATGAAGCGCAGAGCCGAAAAGCGATTGAACCAGATGTAGGCCACCCGCTCGATAACCTGGCCCTTGCCGTCCCGCGCGATGGCCGCCTCGAGCGTCTTCATCGCCTCCTGATGCTCGCGCCGCGCGGCGGCGCCCGGCGCGAGCACAGCGTCCAGCTTGGCGCCAACCTGCCCTATCAGAGCGCGGCGGGCGAACTGCGCGAACTTCTTGAGTTTCGTGGTGTCCATCAAGCCGCCTCCTCGCTAATCCGCCGGATTGATTGATCACCGAACCGCTTTTTCCATTGTTCAACATTCAAGACGATGCAGCTGGCCGCGCAATCGCGCGCCCAATCCGTATGCCGTATGGGAATCGATCTCTTCAGTTCATCCTGCTTTGTTAGCAGTAAGGCTGCCTCCAATTTCCTCATTGAAAGCAGCACAATATAGACGACACTTAGGTCGTCCTTCCCTTGAATGGACCGGAAGAAAAGGGTGTCTCGGAACTTCCCCGACAGGCTTTGCACCAGCTTGCCGGAATTCAGTTTTTGTTGAAACGCAGCCACGTTCTGGGCAGCAGGATTATCGGGATCCTTTATTTCGACAAATACGGACCGATCTTCATATTCAGCTATGAAATCGACCCGCTGCATGGTGCTATCGCCATGGTAGGTTGAATCGTCAAAATGAATAACCGCCTTTGCCTCTAGAAACGTAATCTCCAAATCTAATTCTCGCACTGTTGTCACAGCGTGACTCCTTCTAGGGAGCGCTCAATTTCGGCGTCGTACAAATCGCTGAAAGTCTTTGCTATTCCAGTGTTTGCGAGTTGGTTATAGTCATCAGTCGAGTGAATGGCGATCGTCCCGCTGTCGTCTTCTCTAACCAGTACGTGAAATCGAACATGATCGTCCTTGCCTTTTTCCATGAGCAAATCGAACCATTTCAGCAGGACATAGTCATGGGTCGCGAGGACGATCTGCTGGCCGTTGCGCGATAGCTCCAAAAGAAGCTGAACGAGCTTCTTCATCAGCTTCGGGTTCAGGTTTGCCTCTGGCTCATCCCACAGCAGAACGCCAGTCGCGCCGGGGTTGATCGAGCCGTTGCAGAGCAGGCGATGTAACACCCCGATCTTCCTGTATCCCTCGGCGGTCATCCCGCTCGAAAGCGATTGGCCGGCTTTCGGGACGAAACGTGTGACTGTCGAGTCCTGATAGGCCCGCGCTGCCTTCGATTTGGACCGGGCAGGATCGGCCTTCTCCTCGTAGCATCCAGGCTCGAAGCGGAAAGCGCCTTCGCTCGTCCAGCGATACCGCCCACCGACGAGGCTTACCAATTCCCGGATGACACTCGAAAGCCTCGGATCCTCGGCAAGGCCTGAAGCCTCGTCCTCAAAACCCGGATGAACGAGAAGTTTGGCGAGGTCGATATAGCCGTCGTCGAAGATCATCTCAACGGTGGCGCGATCATGGTCCGGATGGCGCATGCCACGGACGAGCGACAGCACCTCTTTCGTCGGAATGAACACAGGTACCAGTTCATGTCCCCTGCCGCCGGCATCCACCTTGATCTGCGCGACCTTGGAACGGCTGCTAAACGAGATTGCTACGCGGGCGTCGTCGCTGCTCGCGAGGCTGAGCCGCGTTGGGGCTTTCGCGCCGCTGGCTCGCAGGGCGCCTATCCTGTTTTCCTCGGGCGTGAAGAGCCGCAGAAATTTCCTCGATATGTCGGCGGCTGCCTCCCTACCCGAACGCTCGGCGGACGGAGGCAGACCCGCCAGCGCCAGACCATAGATCGCCTTCAGGAGGTGCGTTTTGCCGGTCCCGTTGGAGCCTATGACGACGTTCACCCGCGGAGACAGCGATAGCTGCAGGCTCCCGAACGCCGTGAAATTCTCGATCTCGACGCCGGCGATCATCCCACAGTCACCCGCTTGCCCGCGCGGATTTCGGCGATCAGCGTCTCGCGCAGAGTATCCAGATAGGCGTCAATGTCCCGTTCGTCGGCTAGGTACGGCTTGGCGTAGGTGACGCGCAGCGCACTGGCGGCCACATATTCCGGCTGGGTCGGCACCGCCGGTGTGCCGCTCGCGCTATCTCTGAAGCCGCCCGGCTTGTCGTCCTCACTGTCCTTCTTCGCGGGAGGTAGCGCCGTTACGCGGCCGAGCAGCGTCGGATAGCCGGACGCCCGAAATCCGCTCACGCGCTCCCTGATCACCGCAATCAGCTTGCTGTTCTCAATGGTGTCCAGAACCGTGGAGAAGGCCGCCTCAATTTCCCGGCGGTCAGAATCCGCCAAGGAGGCGAATTCGGGTAGCGCCCGCAGCTTGGCGCGAAGCTCCTCGATATCGGTGATCGCCATCTTGCGTTCCGCTACGAGCCGATTGTCAACTTCCGCGCGCAGGGCATCAAGGGCGCCCTTGATCTGCTGGATGGCGTTGCCCTTGAAGCAATTGGGATCGTCCAAAACCTCGTGGATGGCACGGGCCTGATCTTCGCCGCCATATCCGAAATTGGCGTTTTGATCGGCCAGATAGCTCCGCGCCTCGTCATAGATCGCCTTCTGACCACCGCCCATGAAGCGACGGATCGGGTCGAGAATGCCCTCCTTCAGATCGAACAGCCGATCCTCGTGGCGACCCAGGTCCTGAAGATACCAAGCATAGGGCTTGCCCGTAACCTCGCGGAGCGCGTTCTGGATCTGGCCCAGCGCGGACAGAAAGGGGTAGCGCGACGATTGCCCTTCCAGGTCCGCGAGTTCCTTCTTGACCTTGGCGAAGGCCTCAGCCGTTTCAATTCCGAGCGCTTTACCCTCGGCGCCGGCCGGCTGCTCGTCGAAAAATTCGCGGAAGAATTCCTTCAGCTTGCGCGTCTGCGCCGGCGTGAACTCCACTTGCAATTCGAGCACGATGTTGCCGAGAGCGTGGGCGTTCTGGAGCCCCCGCAGCAAGGCATCGCCCTCCAAGGGGCCGCCGTCCGAGCGCGCTTCGATCTTGCCGCGACCAAGCAGGCTGGCCGCGGTGCAAAGGATGGCAGCGTAGGACCAGCCATAGGGCTTGCACTCGAACCGCTCGACGACGGCCTTCACCGTCGTTCTGATGCCGTTGCGCGCGTTTGACTGCGCGAAGTTGAGAATCTCCTGCTCGGCCTCGGTGAGATTGGCGCCATCCTCGCCGAACATGCGGTCGCTGCCGTGCGTGAGGAACCGGCCGATCTCGCTTTCGGAATAGGCAGCACCGCGCAGCATGCCGAGATTGACATGGACCTTGTCGACAAGGGTCTGGAACGCACGCTCGACCCGGGCCTGAGCGTCCTCGGAGCGAACCTCGATTTCCTCCCCGCGCACGAAAAGCCGGGCATCGACCACCAGGGTGCGGGCCTTCAGGGTCAGATCGCGCTGCCGGCTGTTGTTCTGCTCGCCCTTCTCGCGGACGATACGCTCGATGCTCGGCTGCTGCGTCATGGAGCGCGCCTGACGGACATACTTGTCCGTCCGCTTGAACGTCATCAGGTCGCTGACGAAGCGGTTGTCGGCATTGAGGACGATGGCGAGTTCGTCTCTCGACATGGTGCGCATGGCGGTCGCTTCAGCGTTGCCGCTCTGCTCGTGAAATGGCGTGATGACATTGATCGCCAGTTCGTAGTCGCGGCCGAGCAGCCGGTCATCCAGGTAGCGCGCAAAGGCATAGTCCTGCGAGGACGCCTCGTGCCGGAGCTTGCGACTCTTCACGACGCCATCGAAGATCAGCGCCTCCAGCTCCTTGGCGATCTCCGCCGTGTCGATTTCAATCGCCTTGATTTCCTGTTCGACATCCTTCTCCTCATCGGTCAGGAATTCGAACAGCTTGCCATTGCGCTGGATGTAGGTGTTCTGCTCAAGCAGACTCAGCGCCTCATCAACCCGCCGCTTATGCTTCGTCAGGTCCGTGTCGAATCTGTCGAGCATCAGGACGGCGACATTGCGGGCCGTGGGCTTGAAGCCTTTGACGTATTTGACCAGAAACAGCGCCTTCAGAATCCGTGTGGCGAAGTCGTCGCCCAGGTTCTTTTCCGCAATCAGGATTGATTGCTGGACATTCGATTTGAGCGCGGTGCGGATGCCCTCAAACATCTGATCGAAGGTCGCAAGCCCGCCAACCGGCAGCTCCGCGAGCCGCACCGCGACTTCCTGGAAAACGCCCAGCATGGACCGTTCACCGACCGAACTGTGCTTTCCCTCGAAAGCGTTGTGCTGGGACAGGTTCTGAATCGCCAACTGGAAAAGCGGATACTGGTAGGGAACAAAGGGATAGCTGTGAATAAAATGATCGCGGTCGCGGAAGTTCTCCAGCCGGATCGAACCATCCGTGAAGTCAAATAGCGTCTTCAGGTTGTTCGACTCGCGGTGGTAGAGGTCGGACAAGCTGCTAATGCCGGACTCTGTCTTTTTGAGCAGCCGCTTCTGGATCACCTCGGCGACATCGGCGCTGTTAAGCGGCATTCGATTGGCAAAGCGCGCCTGAATCTTGGAGAAGTCGTTCTCCTGCCGCTGATTCATATCGCCGATGACCGACGCCATATCCTGCTGCGCCGTGACGATGATCCAGGCCCGACCGCGGCACTTGGTGTTCAAACTCTCCGCGATCGTCTGGAGGTTCGTCATGAGCTTGACGTTGTCGGCGATGTACTGACCCACCTCATCGACGAAGAAGTTCAGCCGGAAGCCCGGCTTCTGCGTTTCGATGTAAGCCATCACCTTCTCGGCGAAGTCCTCGATCGACGACCGGAAATCCTGTCGATACCGGGTCAGGATGCCTTCGCCCTCGGAGGGATTGGCGCCAGTGGCTTGGGCATAGGCCTTGGCAACATTCGCGTTCTCCAGCAATGCCTGCTCGCGTCCGCGCTCCCAGGGGTTCCCGGCGACAGACCGATACGCCTCTCTGAACGTCTCGAGCACCCCGCGACTGTCCAGATCGCGCTCGAACTGCGCGATGTGCGGCTGCTTGCCGTAGTAGCCGCCCATTTCGTCGAAGACTTTCTGGAATACGGAAAGCAGCGCGTCGGTTTGCCCCTTAGAGATGACGTCGGCCTTCTGGTCTATATTGAACAGGATGCTCCTCGACGGGATCGACACGGCCTTGCGCAGGTCGGCCGAGAGAATCTCATTATGCGCGCATTTCTGTTTGAAAACCTCATAGGCCGGGCTTCCGCCGATGTCCCGGTTCTCCAGAAGGAGCGCAAGCATTTTCAGCAGATGCGATTTGCCCGAGCCAAAGAAGCCCGAGATCCAGACCCCGTTGGCCGTGCCATAGTTGTTGTATGCATCAAGGAATTTTTCGAGCTGGCGCTCGATCTCATTCGTGATGACATACTCCTCAAGTTCAACTCTGAGGCTGGCTTCGTCATCGGCCTTGATGACCCCTTCGATCGCACGATCGACGGGCTTTTCGAAGATGTCGCGAAGTGTGGTCATGCCCCCTCAGATCTCATAGTGTATTATGTCAAATGCCCGGTAGTATTTGTCGTCGTGCAGGACTCCGAACAAATCAAGTGACGCGCCGGTGTCTAGGCTTTGTGTATATTTGCCGGGGAAGAACATTACCGTTGGCTTTTCCTTGGCGGTGCTCTGGAGGTTATTCAACACATTGTGGGATCGGATATAGGGATAGACCTCACCGACACCCGACAAGAACAGGACATCGAACTCCCGCTGCGAAAGAAGGGCGCCAATTTCCGGAATAAGATGAGTTTCCGGATCCAGAACCCCTTGCAGAAGCTCTTTGAGCTCGTCCTTTCCGATACCTGCCTCCGCTGCGAGAACGTCATCCCAGATGCCGCGATCGTGCAGCAGGGAGATGCTAAGGTCATAGAGGTTGATCTCGACCACGCGCACGCCACGATTCTCGAGTTGCTTCACGAGGCTCGCGCGCTGCGCCTCCATTCCGACCGCTTCCTCGGCCGGATAGGGGCAGATGAAGAACGGCACTTCATTGCCGAGGCCCTTCTTCTTCAGGAATCTGTCGCTCGCGATCACCCTGAGAAGGTGGTCGAAGCGGTCCTTGGCGGTTGCCGTCTTGCTCAGCCGCGCCATTAACCCTTCCTCCCCACCAGCCGTTCGGCACCCGGGAAGTATCCGAGTTCATCGAGGTTTCCGGCCTGGATGACAGCCAGAACGCGCGGCGACAACATCGCCCCGAGGATCTGGTTGTCCTGCGACAGGATCTCGGCTTCGCGCATCAGGCGAAACAGAACCGCGCGAAGCTTGGCGCGCGTAGAGACCGTTAGCTCCGCGAGCTTCGGCGACCACTCCTCCTTCGCGGACAGAAAGGCGTCGAAATCGTTGTAAGTGAGGGTCGTGCGAAGCGATAGGAACCTGTCGCCGAGCACCTCGACGGCAAACTCGGCGATGAACCGGTAGGCTCGGCAGGCCGCGAGCCATAGAAGTGCTGCCTGTTCGCTCCGCTCGCCTTCAATGAGCAGCGCTAGTTCATCGGCAGACAGTCGCTTCAGGCGGTTTACGATCTCCCGAATGGACCGGCGCGCCGAACTAGCCTTGCGAACAGGAAACGTCCCCCTCTCTTGGGCCCCGATCACTGTCGCTTCCCAATCGCCGCCGGCTGCATGCAGGCGGGCAATGGCCACGCTTTCGTTGATATAGAGACCGCCGGTCCCAAAGGACATCAGATACGGCTGTTCCCGCAGACGCTCCATCAAGCCTCTCCGACCTTCTTTGGAGTCTGCTCGACCTCGCCGAACTCGAAATCCGCGCGTCGCAACGCCCGCTCTGTTTCATTGGGATTGAGCGCGACTATATGTTGGGCGCGCGGGCTCTGCTGGCTTGCGTCCCCCAAGAGACCCAGCCGCTTGATTACGTAAAAAAGCATGGCGTAGCGAACCGAGAGGACGGCACGCTCATTCGTCATCCCATAGTCCTTCGCGACCACTGCGCGTTGACTGGGGGTCAGCCCCGGATGCGGGCCGATCTCAATGTCGAATGTCTTTTTCCACAAGGCATCCTGATCACCACCTGGCCCAGGCACGTCCATGTGGCGCACGCCGAGAATCCGCGGAAGCAGGAAATCCTTGAATTTCTCGTCGATATGGCAATAGCCGCGAACATGCCAACGGAAGCCATCGTAGCCGAAGGCATGCGGCGTGATACGCCGCCACATTGGATCGGTTCGCCTGCTCCCCATCGACTGATAGTAGACCTCAAGCGAACGGTTTTCGCGGACCGCCTGGAGAACCGCCTTCAACACATCTGCTTCCACCTTGCGGCGCGGCGTCAGCGCGATGTCGGTCTCAGGCGGGTTCGCGATCCAGGAGTCGCTGGGATCAGCAAGGCCTTCCGCCAGAGATCGTAGACGTGACAGATACCCGTCTGGGTCCGGCTTAAGGAAAATCGGCGAGAACTGCGGCCCCGCGACATACCGTTTAGCGCTTTTGTCGTAGATCGCGTTCTGGGGCGCCCGCTCCTGATATAGCGTCAGGTCCTTCGACGCCTGGGGAACAGATACATCGAACATCTCGATGATGTCGGCGCGGTTGACCCCGCCCTCCCAAAACAGCCGGAACTCGATGAACTCGAGCCGGCGCTCCACCCCCCATTTCAACGTCGCAGCGGCCGGTCGCATCGCCTTCGATCTCTCCGCGCGCCAATGAGGATAGAAACTATATGGACATATCGGCACGACCCGTTTAATTACTATCCCCATCATAGGCGCTCGTCAATGGTGATCAGCGCTCGGATTGGGAGGTGCGAGATGCCGAGACGCGTCTCGAAAGGCGAAGTCACCAGCCAGCGAGCAGCCCCCGCTGCCTCGAAGATTTTGCGCGACCCCAAGAGCAGCAAGGCTGCGTAGACGGCCGCCGCGACGGCGCTAACCCAGCGACCGAATCGGAAGTAGCACCCGGAAGGAGGGCGACCATGACCATAGCGCATCGTTCCACGTTGGTCGTTCACGGCCGCCTCGCCATGCGCGAGAGCCGGCTGACGGCGGGCCGTGGCGGTCGTCACGGCCTCCAGATCATGTCGTTCGAACAGGCAGCCGTCCGGCTGGCCGGCGGGTTCGTCCGCCCTATCGACGACGAGAGCTTGCGCGCGGCCATCCAGATGGCCCTGCCGACAACGCCGATGGGTGAGCTGGAGAGCATAAAGGCTCTCCCCGGCATGATCGACGCAGCGGCCGACACGCTCCACAAAGCCTGGCGCGCGGGCATCGATCTTGCCGCACGCGCTGCCGACCATCCGCGTCTCGCTGCCATCTCACGCCTCGAAGCGGCCGTCCTCGACCAGCTTCCACCCGGCACGATGCGTCCTCTCGACATCGTCGCTGCGGCGACCGCACGCATCGCTCATGCGCCGGCGGTCCTCGGCCCGATGGAGATCGTCGGCCTTACCGAACTTTCGCCCTGCTGGCGGCCGCTGCTCCAGGCCCTCACCGCCCATATCCCCGTGCAATGGACAGCCGGCCCGAGGAGCATACCCGCATGGCTGGACGGCACTGGTGTCACGGTCGCGCGCGCACCGGCGCAAACGCCACGGATCAGCGCTGTCAGCGCGGCGACGGCCTATCATGAGGCCGTCGAGGCAATGCGCTGGGCGCGCAGCCTGCTCGCCACGGGCGTCTCCCCTTCGGAGATTGCCATCGCGACCGCCTCGCCCGCCGACTATGACGATCATTTCCTGGCCCTGCGCGCCGACGCCAACATCGACCTGCACTTCGTCCACGGCGTCCGCACCGTCACTACCCGCGAGGGCCAGGCGGCCGCGGCGCTGGCCGACATCGTGGTCCGCGGCCTGTCGCAGTCGCGGCTGCGGCGCCTCGCGGCGCTCTGCCGGGACAGCGGGCCTTTCGAGACCCTACCCGAAGGCTGGCTCCGGGTCCTGCCGACCGATGCGCCGCTCTCAACGCTGGGCACCTGGAACCGCCTGCTGGCCCGGTTGATGGCGGAAGACTGGCCCGACGGCGCCGACCATGTTTCGGCGCTGCGGACAGCGGTCGCGACTCTGGCGAAAGGACCGGATGCCGCCGGCGAGATCGGAGAAGCCTTCCTCAAAGGCCGCGCGCTCGCGATCTGGCGTAAGGCGCTGCTCGCCGGCCCCGCCGCCTCGCTCGACGCGACGCTGGAAACCCTGAAGCAGGACGACGGACTGGAAGCCTGCGTCTGCGTCGCCTGGATGCCGGCCAGCGCGCTCGCCGCGTCGCCCCGCCGCTTCGTGCGGCTCCTCGGACTCAATTCCTCGCGCTGGCCGCGCGGGATCGCCGAGGACCGGCTGATCCCGGACCATATCATCCCGACCCCGGTGCTCGACCCGCTGCCGGTCAATCTCGCCGACCGCCGCGATTTCGAGACAATCCTCGCCACGACGGCCGATACCGTCGTTCTCTCGCGCGCTCGGCGCGACAGCGATGGGCGTCTCCTGGGACGCAGTCCCTTACTCGCCGGAATGGGCGGCGAAACCTATCTGCGCCGCAATGCGACGCCGCGGCATGCCTGCAGCGAGACCGACCGCCTCATGGCCCGGCCCCAGGAGTTCGCCGCCGATCCGCAAGCGGTCGGTGCGCAGGGCTGCTGGCGCGACTGGCGGAAGGCCGAGATCACGCCCCATGACGGGCTCGTGCGGGCGGATCATCCGCTCGTTCTCGCCATCCTCAGCCGCACCCAATCGGCCAGCTCTTTGCGCCGCCTGCTGCGCAATCCGCTCAGCTTCGTGTGGGTCTATGCGTTCGGATGGCGTGAACCGCAGAGCAGCGCCGAACCGCTCGTGCTCGACGCGCTCGGGATCGGCGATCTCGTCCACATGGTTCTCGACCGCGCTTTGCGCGAACTCGAAACCGGAGGCGGCCTTGTGTCCGCCGACATGGAGGCCATCGAAGCGGCGGTGGCGCAGGCCGCGCAGGCCGTCGCCGCCGATTGGGAAAGCGAGCGTCCGGTTCCGCCGGCCGTCATCTGGGGGCGCACCCTCGACGACGCTCGCGTGATGGCGGGCCGCGCCCTGTCCTATGGCGATGACCTTCTGCCGGGAGCACGCTCCTACGGAGAGGTACCTTTCGGCGGCTCGGAACCGAAATCCGACGCGGAAACGCCTTGGGATGCGAGCACGCCGGTCACAATTCCCGACACGGGCTTCAACATCGCCGGCTATATCGACCGGCTCGACATCTCGGGCGACGGCAAGCGCGCGCTTGTGCGCGACTACAAGACCGGCCGCCCGCCGCGGGGCGATGTCCGGCTGAACGGCGGACGCGAGCTTCAGCGCTGCCTCTACGCCTTCGCGGTGAAGGCGCTCCTCGGCGACGACGTCGCCATCAGCGCCTCGCTGCTCTACCCGCGTGAGCCCGTCGATCTTCAGCTCGACGATCCCGAGGCCGTGCTGTCGGAGATCACGGGTTATCTGCGCGCGGCAAGGGCGAGTCTCGCCGGCGGCGCGGCCCTGCCTGGCCCGGATACCGGCGGCGATTACGACGACCTCGCCTTCGCCCTGCCGGCCAACGCCAGCGCCACCTATTGCAAACGCAAAATGCCAGCCGCGGCGGAGCGGCTTGGCGAAGTCGGTCAGGTCTGGGAGGCGGAATGATGAGCGTGTCCAAGGTGCTGAAGGACGACGGCGCACGCCGCGATGCGATCAGCCTCCATGATCGTTCGATCCTGGTCGAGGCCGGCGCGGGTTCGGGCAAGACCGCCGTCATGGCCGGCCGCATCGCCGCCATGCTGGCCGAAGGCGTTGCGCCGCGCTCCATCGCCGCCGTCACTTTCACCGAACTCGCCGCGAGCGAGCTGCTGTCGCGTGTCCGCGAGTTCGTCGCCGACCTCTCGGCCGGCACGATCGCGACCGAACTGCGCGTGGCGCTCCCCGATGGGCTGACCCAGGCCCATCGCGACAATCTCGCCGCCGCCAGCGCGGCGATCGACGAAATCACCTGCTCGACCATCCACGGCTTCTGCCAGCGCCTCATCAAGCCCTATCCGGCGGAGGCCGACATCGATCCCGGCGCCGGTGTCATGGATCGCAACCAAGCCGATCTCACCTTCCTCGAGATTGTCGATGGCTGGCTGCGCGAACGCCTGTCCGGCGGCCAGGGCGGCATCCTGGCAGAGATGGTGCTGCACAGCCCCGGTGAGACCGTAGCGCTCATCCATAAGATCGCCGAGAATCTGCGCCGCCGCCCTACGCTCTCGGCCCCGCCCGTCTCTCCGCTGGTCGGCCACCTGACGGCGTTCCGGCAGGCCGCTGCGGATTTCGCAGGCTTCATGGATGGCGCGGCGGCGGCCGAGCCGGAAACGGTGACGATCGTCGAGCGGCTGGCCGAGATGGCGACCGCCTTGGCGAACGGTCCCGATCCCGCAACGCCTGCGGGCCTCGTCCACCTCCTGACCTCGCGGCCCCACCCGGATCTTTGCACCAAGGCGGGCGCCTTCGCCTCCTACCGCAGGAAGGGCAAATGGGCCGCCGCGGCCAAGCAGGCGGGTCTCTCCAAGGCCGACGGCGATCGGCTGAACGACGCCGCCGAGACCCACTACACCGCCTGCTGCGACGCCTGGGCCGCGCTTGCGCAGGCCGCCGCCGGCCATGCCCTGGCGGCGCTGATCGACGAAGCGCGTCCGATCCTACAACGCTATCGCGACCACAAGCGCGCTAGCGCCCAGCTCGATTTCGACGATCTGATTTTCGCCGCGCGCGACTTGCTGCGCGACTATGATGCCGTGCGCCGGGCGCTGGGGCAGCGTTTCGTCCATGTCCTCGTCGACGAGTTCCAGGACACCGATCCCCAGCAAACCGAGATCTTCTGGCGGCTGTGCGGCGAGCCGGTCGATGGCGATGACGACTGGACCCGGTTCCGCATCCGGCCGGGCGCGCTCTTCCTGGTCGGCGACCCCAAGCAGGCGATCTATCGCTTCCGCGGCGCCGATGTCGGCACCTATGTGCAGGCGAGGGACGCCTTCCGCGCCCAAGCTCCCGGCAGCCTCCTGTCGATCTCCACCAATTTCCGCTCCTGCGCCTCCATCCTCACATTCGTCAACGAGCGCTTCGAGGCCGTGCTCTCGGCCGATGGGCAGCCGGGCTTCACTGCGCTCGACCCGTTCCATGACGACCGGGGCGGCCCGTGCGTGGCGGCCCTCGACATCGCCGTGGCCGACGAAAACGGCAAGGCCACCGCCGAACAGCAGCGCGACGCCGAAGCCGAGGCCATCGCCGAGCTGTGCGCCCGGCTGATCGAAAACCACCCGATCATCGACCGTCGCAGCGGCGCGGAACGTGCCTGCCAACCGGGCGACATCGCCTTGCTGGCGCCGACCGGCGCGGAGCTGTGGCGCTATGAGGAAGCCCTAGAGCGCCGCGGCATCCCAGTGGCGACCCAGGCCGGCAAGGGGCTGTTCCGCCGCCAGGAAATCCAAGACCTCATCGCGCTGACCCGCGTCCTGGCCGATCGCCGCGACACGCTGGCGCTCGGCGCGCTGCTGCGCGGGCCTCTGGTCGGCCTCACGGAGGAAGACCTGCTGGACATCATCTGGGGGCTTCCGCGCTCGGAGAAACAGCCGGATCGGATTCCGCGCCTGGATCTCGGCATCGACCCGGCCGTCATCGCTCACCCGCTCACGCGCGAGGTCATCGAGCGGCTGCAATCGCTCTCTCGGCGCGGCAACAGCACGACCGCGCACGCACTGCTCTCGCAGGCCGTGGACGTGATGCGCGTCCGCCCGCTCCTCCTTGAGCGCCATCGCGGCCAGGCCGAGCGCGCGCTCGCCAA
Organism: Methylocystis sp. ATCC 49242; assembly: GCF_000188155.2. Classification (NCBI taxonomy): domain Bacteria; kingdom Pseudomonadati; phylum Pseudomonadota; class Alphaproteobacteria; order Hyphomicrobiales; family Methylocystaceae; genus Methylocystis; species Methylocystis sp. ATCC 49242. The sequence continues at coordinate 249,176 of NZ_KE124774.1, read as the reverse complement.
TGTCGATCTCTATCTCAGCCTGTCGACCGGCTACGCCGTGCGCGGCCTGCGCGCCTTCGCCGAGGCGATGACATCGGCATGGTCCGATGAGGCGCGCGCCGTCGAGGGCCGGCCCGACGCCCAGGAGGAAGCGGTCGCGCTCTTCACGATGCACGCGGCCAAGGGCCTGGAATGGCCGATCGTCATTCCGGTCAACACCATGACTGGCGTCATTGCTGCCGAAAGCGCCGTCATCGACCGCCAGACCGAGACGTTCTATTGCCCGGTTCTGGGCGTCACGCCGGAGGGCTATGAAACCGCCCGCCAGGCGGAAAAGGAAGAGCTGGACCGCGAACGCATCCGGCTCTGGTATGTCGCGGCCACCCGCGCCCGCGAACTTCTCGTCCTGCCCCGGCTCGACACCACACCGTCGAAATCGGCCTGGATCGGTCTCGTCGATCTGTCGCTCGCCGACCTGCCCGGCCTGGACGTCTCCCGCCTGCCTGCCGGCCGCACGGCCGCAAGTGCGGGCGAGGACAATACCCAGACGCGCGCGAGCTTCGCTGCCGAAGCCGAAACCATCGCCGCCGCACAGACGCGGCTGACCTGGCTTGCGCCCAGCCGCGACGAAAACGCCGCTGGGACCGTGCTGCGGGAAGAAGAAGCCGCGCTCTGGACGGGGTCGGCCGACGACCAGCGTCCCGAGCTGGAAGCCGCCGCCCTCGTGCAGGGCGGCCGGGAGCGCGGACTGATCCTCCACAAGCTTATGGAAGAGGTGCTGACCGGCGAAACCGCAGAGGCGGAAGCCGCCTTGACAGAACGGGCGGCGGACCTCATCCGCGCCCTCGGCCAGGCTCCGGTCGCCGACCCGGCGACGGGACTGTCGGCGGAAGAACTGGCGGCCTGTGTCGTTCGGACACTGGCCCTGCCCGACATCGCAGCCCTGCGGCCGGGTCTTTTGGCCGAGTTTCCCGTCTATGCCGCACAGTCGTCCGATGGCGTGGAAACCGCAACGGCCGGGATCGCCGACGCCCTGACTGTTGGCGAGGATGGCCGGCCGGTCGTGGTCGTCGACTGGAAGAGCGACGTGAATCCCGAGGCTCAGACGCTCGACCACTATCGGGCTCAGGTCAGCGCCTATCTCGACATGACCGGCGCCGAGCGCGGACTCATCGTTCTGATGACGAGGGGAATGGTGATTGCCGTCTCGCCCTCGCCGCAGACGGTGGCGGCCTGACGGAGGGAGACACGATGGCCTCCCGCAAGCGACCCACCGGCTCCAACCAGGACGATCTCTTCAACCCCGAGGTCGAACTCCTGCTGCCGGCTCGGCTTGCCATTGACGGCAAGGTGCTGGGAAGCCCCGTGCGCCAGTTGGCGGTTCCGGCGCGGTGGGTGGGTTGCCGGCTGCGCCCCTTCGCCATCCGCCGCGTCAATGGTTACGAGACGACCCTGGAATCCGGCGAGATTCTGAAGATCATCAGTGCGAAGACGGCGACGCCATTGGAAGCCGATCTCATTCTCCTTGTGCCCGGCGCAACGGAGCCGAAACGGATCGCCGAAGCGCTCGAACTGGGTGAAGGCCGGTGGATGAATGCACCGCCGACCTGCATCGACACGCTGGATCGTTCCGCGCGTGCCGAGCGCCTGAAGGCTGTCTCCGCTTCCTGGATCGACGCGATTCATCTGCGCGAGGGACGAGCTGGGGCGGACGGCCGGCCGGAGCAGCCTGGCTTGCGGCGTCCACAGATCGGCGCGCTTCATGCCGCGCTTGCCCACGCGACGCGATCGACGGATCCGGCCACCATCGTCATGCCAACGGGCACGGGCAAGACCGAGACAATGCTGGCGCTCAATGCCAACCAGCGGTTCGAGCGACTGCTGGTGGTGGTGCCTACCGACGCGCTACGCGAGCAGATCGCGGGCAAATTCGAGACCTTCGGCGTCCTGAAACAGCAGAAATGCCTTGATGAGACCGCAGCCTTCCCTATGGTCATGCGGCTCTCGCATATCCCGACCAGCCAGGCCGAAGTCGATGAAATCTTCGACAGCGCCAATGTCGTCGTCAGCACGATGCAGATCGCTGGCCGGGCGGACGCCCCGGTTCAGGAACGGATGGCGGCCCGTGCATCGGCGTTGTTCATCGACGAGGCGCACCATATCGGCGCGCCGACCTGGTCGCGATTTCGCGGCCTCTTCATCGACCGGGACCCGCCGCTTCCGATCGTCCAGTTCACCGCCACCCCCTTCCGTGAGGACGGCCGGCGCGTCGATGGCGAGTTCATCTATACCTACCCGCTCAAGAAGGCGCAGGCCGAGGGCTATTTCAAGCCGATCCGGTTCGAGGCGGTGTTCGGGCTCGATCAGCCCGATGCAGACCTTGCGATCGCCGAGAAGCTCGGCGAAGTCCTCCAGGCCGATCTGGAAGCCGGCCTCAATCATCTCGCCATGGCGCGTTGCCAGACGATCGAGCGGGCCAAGGATCTCCACCAGCTCTATAGCACGATATTCCCCGAGTTCCACCCGGTCATCGTCCATAGCCAGCAGTCGATCCGCGAGCGCCGCGCGAATCTTGCCGCGCTGCGGCGTTTCGAGAGCCGGATCATCGTGTGCGTCGACATGCTGGGCGAAGGCTTCGATCTCCCGGAACTGAAGATCGCGGGTCTGCATGATCCGCACAAAAGCATCGCCGTCACTATCCAGTTCGTCGGCCGCTTCACCCGGCAGGATCCGCGCTTGGGCGACGCGACCGTCATCGCCAACACCGGCGTGGACGACATCGATCGGTCGCTCGCCAAACTCTATGCCGAAGACGCCGACTGGAACGCTCTGGTCGAGGCTCTCAGCACAGCCAAAATCGACCGGCAGGTTCGGCGCGCCGAGATGTTCAAGGGCTTTGTCGGCGATCTCAGCGACATTCCCTTGCAGACGCTCGAGCCGAAGATGAATGCCGTGGTCTATCGCACGGCTTGCGATGCCTGGGAGCCGCTTCGCGCCGAAGACCTGTATAACCCCGGCGTCTATCTCGGCATGAAGGTCAACCCGCATCAGCGCATGGCCATCTTCGTCACCCGTTCGGAGGAGCAGGCGGGCTGGACGACCGCACAGCACGCCACCAACGTCGTCTGGGACCTGCATATGATGCACTGGGATCCCGACAAGAAGCTCCTCTATATCAGCAGCTCGGCCAAAGGCCCCTATGATCGGCTGGCCAAGGCTGTCTGCGGTGACACGACACGGCGCGTCGAAGGCGAGGAAGTTTTTCGCAGTCTTCATGGCTTCAATCGCCTCATCCTTCGCAACCTCGGGCTCACACACCATCAGGGCCGTGGCGTGCGCTATTCGATGTATATGGGCGTGGACGTCGCCGACGGGTTGGACACCGCGAAATCGCAATCCCGTATCAAGAACAACGTCTTTGCGACCGGCTTCCTCGATGGCGTGCCGGCCTCGCGCGGCTGCTCGGCCAAAGGGAAGTTCTGGTCGATCTCCCCGGTTCGCGACCTTACCGACTGGGTCGAGTGGTGCGGCGACATCGGCACAGCCGTCAACGATCCGGGCATCACCACCGATGGCGTCTTCAAGAGCGCCATGCGCCCCCGCCAGATCAATAATCGGCCGAGCGTTCCACCCGTAGCAATTCACTGGCCGGAATCTGTGCTGATACAGATCGAGGACCGGATCGAGATCAGCTTCGACGACATCGCCGCACCGTTCGCGGAATGCGACATCGAGCTTGTGGACCACGAACGCACCGGGCCGCTGCGCTTCGCGGTGCGCAGCGATACCCAGATCGCCGAGTTCGAAATCGTGTTCGCGGAAGGCGGCGCCCGCTATCCGCAACGATCAGGGCCGAAGGCTACGATCAAGTTCAGCGGCAAGGTGAAGACGCTGTCGGAATCCTTTGGCGAAGACTCCCCGCAGATTGATTTCGGAGACGGCTCTCTCCTGATCTACAGTCATCTCTATGCCCTGCCCGATGGTGTTCAGGTCGAGCCTTATCCTTCAGATCGGATCGAGGTTTGGGACTGGTCGGGAACAGATATCCGAACAGAGTCGCAAGGATCGGAAAAACGTGCAGATTCCGTCCAGCGGCGGGTCATCGAGACCTTGCTCGCCGACGGGGACGCCTACGATCTGATTTTCGACGACGATGGAGCTGGCGAGATTGCCGATGTGGTGACGCTCCGCGTCACCGAGGGCCTTGTCCAGGTCACGCTCCATCATTGCAAGTTTTCGAGCGCCGACACACCCGGGGCCCGCGTGAAAGATCTCTACGAAGTGTGCGGGCAGGCCCAAAAATCCGCCCGCTGGCGCGACCGCCCCAGCCGCATGTTCACGCATATGCTCAGGCGCGAGAAGCTGCGCCTCGACAAGGGGCAAAGCTCTCGCTTCGAACATGGGAACGCCGCGTTCCTCAAGCGGCTGAAAGCGAGTTGGCAGGACTATCGCTACGAATTTGACGTCCGCATCATTCAGCCCGGCCTGTCGCGGGCGGTGATCACCGAGGAAGGGCTGCATTTGCTCGCCGGAGTCGAGACCTATCTCCTGGAGACCCGCGCGATGAAATTGCGGGTCATGGGCAGCGCATAACCGTCATAGGGCCGCCTCGCGTCTCTCCGATCAGCCAGGCATCAGCCGCTGATGGGCATCGACGTCGGTCATAGGCTGGTTGGTTGCCGACGCAGGCGCGGCCATGTCGCCGTCATCCAATGCCGGAGCGCCGGTCTCTGCCGCCTGCCCATGGCCATTGGCCGATGAGTCCGGGGCAATCGTGTGTTGTTGCCGAAGACCCATTGCGGAAAAGTCCAGGACGAGCGGTTGCAGCAGCGCACGGGTCGCTTCCCCGCCGCGCGATAGCACGTCGATAAAATCTTCCTGGTTGGGCTGGCCGAGAGCCAGTCGATAGATCATGCGCTGCTCCCGAAGTTGCGCGAACCGCAGCATGTCCCGACCAAAGGGACGCTCGAAAACATGCCGGCGAATTTCGGCGCCGTCGAGCACCCACCACGGACGAAGGCCGCTCTTATCGACAAAGCGCTCCGCGTGCCGTTCCACGCATCGCCAGGGCGAGCCTTGATCCACGGCGAGATCACCAAGCACTTCGTCGCGCAGCTCTTCCGCCAACTTCCGTCTGACCGACAGGCCCGCATAGCGCTGAATGCGGCCTTCGCGTTGCTCGAGGTCGAGCGGATTGGAGGAAAGGTCCCAATGAACCACATGCGAACACCACGGATGAAAATCCAGGCCCTCCTGCCCAACGGATGTCGTCGCCAGGACATGCGGCCAGAAAGGCGTGTTGAAGCTTCGGCGCACTTCATCTGGACGCGCCGGAGTGGCCTGCGCCACGCCTCCCTCCACCTTGACCACCGGCTCGGCTTCCGCGTCGCCAAATGGCACGGCGACATGGCAACGGATAGGAATCTTGTGCGGCTGCCCGCCGATCCCATGAAAACTGAAACTGCCGGCACGGAGCCCGAGTGACGCCTTCAGATCCCTGGCAAGACCCGCAGCGCCCTCATGGAGATTCTGGGCGCGGAGCCAGAAATGCTCGTCGAGAACGCTCTCGAACCCGCCGTCGACCACCGCTCCCATGACCTGCTCGACCGCGTTCCTGCCTGGCAGCAATGACAATATAACCGGGTTGTCGAGATAGGCACGCAGGCCCTGCCAACTGAGCTGAACCAGTTCGGGGTATCGCGGGCCATCCAGGATCGTCGGGTCATGGCGCCGCAGCGCCCGGCCAAGCACGACGCCCGGCGCGCCAATGGCGTAGTCAACGAGGTCGGAAATCTCGGCCGGCGATAGCCTGTCGATCGGCAGCGTCTGGCGCCACTTTCGCACTGCCGATTGCGCGGCGCGATCATCACCGATCGCACTGCTCCATCCCGCCGCCGACTGCTCCGCAATACCCGCCATGCGTTCGATGGACGCCAAGACGCGGGCAATCGATCTGTGGCGCCGGCGGGCCTTGACGGTGTTCCGTTCGACAATGCCTCTCGGCAAAGCAGCGAGAATCTGCCGGCGAACTTCCTTGCGGACAGCACCGAGCGGCGCCCCCGCTTTTGCGAGCGGGTCGGTGTTGCGGATCAGCCATGGCGAGGGATGGAACGCCGCCATCACGGGGCCGGGGACCGCCGCCAGCTTGAAGCGCCGCCGCCTGTAGGCTTTTTCGTATCCCCCTTGTTTCTTGGGAAGGCAGCGTGCCTCGACCCCGAAGCTGAGAAGCGCTGCGACGCTGGGGGGCGTTGCACGGAACCGGCTGAACATAAGGAGCTTGGGATCAGCCCCGCCTTTCTGATCGGCCGTCGCCGCCGCCCACCCCCCGCGAAGAGGCCACCATGCAAGCGATGGGGCGACCCAGGGCAACGACAACAATGCGGGCGGAGCAACACCGTTCAGCGCACGAAGCTTGGCGTCCGGCCAGTCGGCCGGCGCGTTGAGCTTGTTGCGGCGCTCCCGCGTCATCCGCGTGAGCTTCGGCGCAGCCTTGATCGTGGCCTTCTTCCAAGCCGCATAGCGCGGCCCGAGGGACTGGGCCGGCAACGGAACCGACGACCAGTACGGCAACGCCTCGTAGCGCACTTGCTCGGCGAAGCTCTCCGCCAAATGCCGGTACACCTGAAAATCCTCGGGCAGCGGGTCCGCATGGAGAAACTTGGTGCCGGCGAGCGGATCGGAGGAAGCCACGCTGTCCCGCTCCGTGCGCGACATCACCGGCGTCATAAGCTGCCGAAGCTCATCCCTGAGACGCCGCGCTTCCGTCACCTCTTCCATCAGTTCCGGGCGGCTTGCATCGGAATGGGCGGAGACGGCGCGCAACTTGTCCCCAAAATCCGCAAAAAGATCCTTTGCGCGATCACGCGCGTCCGAGCCGGCGAGAAACTCGATCAATTTCAGAAGCTCCGCGTGAGCAAGCGCACCGCGCGCTTCCTCCCATCGCGTGGTCAGATACGGATATGGCGTGGCGCTCAGCAGCAGGATCGCCGGACGTCTGGCCGAGCCTTCAGGCTCCAGCAGCGCCTTCAGGAGCGGGTCGGCGTCCTTCTCGTCCAGAAGCTGCCGGTAGCGCTGGAACTCGTCGAGAATGACAAGGTCTGGTGGTTGATGGCGTAGCGTTGCCAGCGCCAAGGCTCGCCGGAGACGGCCAACGAAGGTGGTCGGCCTGAGCGGCTTGATCCTGCGCTCAGTGTCGCCGTGCAGCGCCAGATCGAGCATCGCACGCCCAGGTTCGCCAAACTCAACCTCCAGCGCCTCACGAAACCTCTGCCGCAAGCCAGGTGGCGACGCCGCAAACTTCTTCTCGGCTTCCGTAACAGCCCAGTCCCAGGAGCCGCGCGCACTAAGCCGCAAGATGTCGGGATCGAGATCGCGAGCGAAAGCCGGATAGCTCTGTTCGAGCAGCACCTTCAGAAACGCCCGTTCTTCCTTTCGGCCGCCGGTCAGGCGAGCCTTCGCGCCCGGAAACGAGGTCGCAGGGGTGAGCGCATAGATCAAAACCGGGCTGGCAGGCCGCTTCTCGACGGCGATCAGCGAAAGCCGATCGGGCGTCTTGATCGCATCCCGTAGCTGCAAGTCGCCCAGGAAGCCGACAACCCGGCTCTTGTTCTGGTGCGACACAGCGTGTCCGTTGGCGATGTAGTAGATGGTAAGAGGCCGGCGACCGCCATCAGCCATGCGGCAAGCCAGCTCCTTCGCCACGACGGTTTTTCCAAGGCCGACTTCATCAGCGACAAGAAAGCGCCGTCGGCCGTCAAGGTCGGCAAAGGCCGCAAACGCCGCATCGACGGCCGCCTTCTGAAATGGCTTTGGGGCACTCATGGGCGTTTGCCCTTGATTTCGGCAACCCCGAGCCCGCTGCGGAGCTTGCCCCACAAATCATCGAAGCGGCGCAGCATATCCGCAGTCTGAGGGTCTTCCCGCTTGGCCTCCTCAAGCACAGCAGGCAGATACTGAGATACCCGCCGCTCGATCTGACGAAACTTCTCGGGATCACGCGCCCATGCCGCCAACATCTCCTCCAGTGTCGGCAGCGAGGAATCTAGTGCCGGATTCATTCTCGGATCGGCGCGCTCCCGTGGTTCGTCATTCGTCCAGTCGCCTTCCCCCTCGCGGCCGTCGTCCGCCAGCAATCCGGCCAGCCACAAGAGGAACCCTCTGGCGCCTAGAAAACGCACGAACGCCGCGCGGTCGCGATCCTCCCCAAATGGCGGATCTGCGGGCGCGCGTTGCAGCCAAGAAAGCCCTTTTCCCCCACGGCTCACGCGCAGCCGCACGAACTCGCTCCGCTCCGCTGGAGGCATCGGTCCCAGAGGCACGATGGTTTGCCCGCAGGGCCACGCAACCAATTCGCCGTGGAGCATGCCCACCTCGAGCGCGATGTTCCGCTCGTCTGGATGAGGCCCGCCTGGATGGAGATCGGAACGATGCGCGAGGCGCGCGCCTTCATCGTCAAAGCCGAGCTGAGCGGCCCATCGGGCCGCGACCTGCGCTCGCGCGCGTTCGAGCGCCTCCTCCTCCAGCGCTACGGCGTCGGGCGCATGTTCCACGAGCGGCACCTCAACCAACCGAGCTGATCCGATAAGTGCTTTCAGTCCTCTCTCGACAGGCTCCGTGACGACCAGCTCGGCGGTCACTTCGACGTTGCGGCCAGTCCAAGCACGCATGGTCGCATTCGCGCTGCCGAGCCATAGCCGCCGCTTTTGTCCCGATCGCATGAACAGCAGCTTCGCGTGAAGTCCACGGCCAAGTTCTTCTTCCTCGTCATCAGCCGGATCACGATCGGAAGCCGCCACGGCGATGTCTGCATCAGGCTCGGGATCTCCGACTGGATAGTCCGGTGCGTCCAGCACGAGCAGATCATCAAACGCCGCAAGCGAGGGACCAATCCGCTCGATCTCGCGCATAGTCGTCAACAGCACGCGGCGCGCCGGTTTCGATCCCTGTGGCGCTTGTCGAGCGAGGAACGTTTTGTCGATGAACGGACTCACCACCACGACTTCATCAGTACCCGCCGTGGGCACGGGAACCGCCATGTTTCCACTTCCGTCCGACCAGCGAAGCCGCTCGACGCGCACGCCGGCCGGAGCGCGCCAGGCTACCTTTGCAACGACAGCGCCCAATGAAGCAGGCCTTACGCCTTTGAAAGCTGCTCTCTCGGCCAGCGCACGCGCCAAGTCCTCTGCGCCTGGGAAAAAAGCGCCGCCTTTCTCCGCGGACAGGAGCAGCAGTCCGATGTCCCGGTTCACATTTTCGGTGAGATTGCGGCTCCCGATCCAAAGGCGCCAGCCGACGTTCCCGCCCGCATCGCGCGTGCGAACAAGGGCTGCTTTGGGATGCCAACTATGGATAGCTTCATCAAAATCGACTTCGCGCACGAACTGGTCGAGGACCGCCGCGATACGCGGTGTCCGACGCATTTTCGCCAGCCGCCCTCGCTGAATGATGATGCGCACCTTTCCACGAAGGCGTTCGACCGCATCGGCGAAGTCGGAGGGGCTTCCACGGCCTGCATCTGTGTCCTTGCCGGCCAAGGCAAGCAGCGTCGCGCCAATAGTCCCCAGATCCGCCGAATAGGAGGCCAGCAAGGCCAGTTCGACATTCTCGTCGGGGCCGGGACGAAGGCCATCGAGAAACGAGAGCGCCGGCCAGCTGTCGACCGTCCCGCTCATTCGGCGTCCGCCAAATCGTTAAGGAGCGTGCTGACCTGCTCCCATCTATAGTGGAGAGGTCCAGCTAGACCATGCTCGTCGTTCGCCCATTCGAGCCGCCGCGCGCGACCATTGGGCGTTAGGGGGAGCCGCGCGCGGGGCCCCTTTCGGGCTTCGGCCGCCTCATAGACCTCGAAAAGCGGTCGGGGATCAGTCGGCTTCGAAGCTATCCAATCTTTCGTCGCCGTTACGACGGCGCGCAACTTCGACGGCAGCGCGCCTATGTCTGCCTCAAGCGCGTCGACATCGAGTTTCGCCGCGACGGCGCCGTATTCGGCAACGATCGAGACGAGGTGATCGCGATGTCGGGTTGACGTCTCCCGTTTGTCGTAGGCCTCGACGATATGTTCAAGGAGAGCGTCATATATGGCGCGCCCCACGCCGGCCAGATTGGCCGCCTGATGCGCACGCGCCAGCGGCGCGCGGTCGGGACCGGCGATCGCACGGGTCTCATCGGCCCACATTCCCGGCGGCGATGCGGCCTCTGTTCGAACAAGGCGCGCGAGTAAGGAAAGCTCATGACCTCCGCTGCCGCGTAATTGCGCGAGGCGCTCGCGAAGAAATATGGCCTCCGCGGCCGCCAACCGGAGAGTGATCGATCCATCGCGCCAGCCAACCGGGCGCTTCGGTAGCGGAACGAACGGCGGATCGAAGCCGAGGAGTGGCTGTCCGTCATCGTCGGTCGCCGCGCTAACGCTCTTCAGCAGTCTATGGGCGTGCGCCCGAGAAATCGTCCGCCCGTCAAGACGCGGGCGCAGGATTCCCCACACCGCGAGAGCATTCCAATAAACGGTCGATGGCGGCTGACTGGAAGGCTTGGGAAAAACACGACTGCCAATCACCTGGGATTCGCCGGCGTCTCGAAGCCGCCCTGCAAGCACCCTTTCGCGTTCGCGTAGGGCACGCTCGGCAGCCGGTCTGGTCAAACCCGCGAGATCCTCGAATAACCAAGGCACGAAGATCGCGTAGCGAGCCCGGGTGTGCAGGACGGATGTACCTGGGAAGAAGTGATCCGCGTATCGCTGATGGATAGTCAGAAAGCCGATCTCGTCGCGCACGCCCATGGATTCTTCGTCCATTTGCGCCTTGGCGCGGGCCAGCGCCTCGCGGGACAAATAAGTCCATCCCAAGGATGGCTCGACGAGCGCCGCGCGTTGCGCCTGTGATGATCTCGTAGGCCGAGACACCGGGTCACCTCCAGAGAGACGACAGGGGCGCCGCTGCCAACCGATCGCCAAACGGCACGATGTCAGAGCTGTCGTAGAGGATAACGCCAAACGCGAAGCGGTCCCCGCAGGCTTCCGCCAATGCGCGCAGGCCCGAAAAGTCGCTGGCCTTGACCGTTGCGCTCGCCTTCACCTCGATGGCGGCAATCATGCCGTCGTCGCGCTCGAGCACGATGTCGACTTCGCGCATGTCCCGATCGCGAAAATGGTGTGGCGTCAGACGCAGGTCTGAGGCCGTCATCAGCTTCAGCACTTCGGAGAACACGAAGCTCTCGAGCAGCGCGCCAAACGCCCCCCGATCCGCCTTGATCCGATCGAAAGTCAGCCCGCGCGCGGCAGCCAGCAGGCCGGAATCAAGGAAATGCAGCTTGGGCGTCTTGACGATGCGTTTGAGCGCGTTGGTGAACCATGGCTGCAGGGTCGCGATCAGGAAAACCTGTTCGAGCAAACCGACATAGCGCTGACCGGTCCGGTGGTTGACGTTGATGCCGCTTGCGAGTTGGGAATAGTTGACGAGCTGCCCGGAATGTTCAGCGAGAAGTCGCACGAACTTTGGGAGTTCGGTCAGCTTCTCCACCTCGGCAATATCGCGCAGATCACGGGTCAGGATCGAGGTGAGATAGGAACGCGCCCAGTCCTGCCGCCGCCGTTCGCTGTCACGGCTGATGGCTTCAGGAAAGCCGCCGAGGAGGATAAGTCGGATCAACTCGTCGCCAACAATGGCGTTCTTCTGGCTCTGCAAATTCCCCGCAAACAGGCGCTCCAGAAAGGTCGGTGTCCGGTTCTCGATTTCCGCTCGGGCCAAGGGCAGCATCCGTATGGTCTCCATCCGGCCAGCGAGGCTATCGGCGACACGCGGTAAGGTCAGCACATTGGCGGAACCGGTGAGCAGAAAACGGCCTGGACGATAGTCCTCATCGATCGACTTCTTGATCGCGAGCAACAGACTGGGCGCGCGCTGGATCTCGTCGATGATGGCTCGATCCAGACCTCGGATGAAGCCGGCCGGGTCGGAGTGGGCAGCCTCAAGGACGGTCTGGTCGTCGAGTGTGCTGTAGGTCCAGCCAGTTTCTCCCATCTTTCGCACCAGCGTCGTCTTGCCAGCCCGGCGCGGTCCCACGATCAGGACGACCGGCGTGTCCGCAAGGGCCTCCTCCGCCCGCCGCTCAACGAATCGCTGAAACATGACATCTCCGGCTTCCGGCTGATTGGCACTATCAGCTTCGGCAGATTTGTAGTCAATGGCCCGCTGATTGGTATCGTGAACGTCGCTATCCGAGAGTAGTGAGGGGAACGCCTTCCTCTACGGCCGAGCCATATCTCTGCCGACCCCTTATGCGGGGACGCCCCCGAGAGCGAGAGTGCAGGCCGGGTGTTCCGCGACGGGTTGAAGGCTGGGAGAGAGGCTTCCGGCGCCCGTCGCGGAGATTTCCCGATGAACATGCAGGTTCTAGACCCCCGCCGCGATCTCAGCGGCGGCTACAAGGTGGATGTCACGCGTGGCGAGCGCGTCGGTCGGGTTTCTTCAGAATGGTTTTCGCGACCGGATGACGAGCGGTTCCTCTCGCTCGGTGAATTGGCCCGCTCGGTGCGCGATCGGGCCGAGCGCAGCCGGACCCGCGTGGTCGAAACCGCGTTGATCCATGTCGAGGCGAGCCGCACCGATTCCGAGCGGCTGTCGCTACTCCTTCCCGGTGCCGAAGCGCCTGTGGCGCCGACGCACTGGAGCTTTGGCCAGTTGGCCGCCCAGGTCGGCGCGCCCGCCGCCTATCTGCGCCAGCTTCCTGCCTCGCTCGCCGGCATCAATCTGCAATACGGCCTGACCTCGAACCGCGCCGAAAAGATCAAGACGCTCGAAACCGAAGACGGCCGCGTCGAGTTGCGCGCCGTCACCGGCCCGGACTACGGGCGCATCTATGACCACGAGCTCATCGAGGCGGTGCAGCGCATTGCCGGCAACGGCACGGGCGATACGCGCTGGAAGGTCCCAGGCGTGCTCGATTGGTCGACTGGTATTTACAACCCCAATGTCGACGTCACCCAAGACACGACGACGCTCTACGCCTCCGACCGCGACGTGTTTCTGTTTCTCGTCGACGATCTCAATCCGATTGAAGCCGGCCGGTTGCCGGACGGCTCGCCCGATCTCTTCTTTCGCGGCTTCTACTGCTGGAACTCAGAGGTCGGCGCCAAGACACTTGGCATTGCGAGCTTCTACCTTCGCGCCGTCTGTCAGAACCGCAATCTCTGGGGCGTCGAGGATTTCGAGGAGATCACGATCCGGCATTCCAAATACGCCGCGTCGCGCTTCGCGCATGAGGCCGCGCCGGCGTTGACCCGCTTCGCCAATTCCTCGCCGCTGCCCTTCATCAACGGCGTCAAGGCGGCTCGCGAGCGCATCGTCGCGCGCTGCGACGACGACCGCACGGAATTCCTGCGCAAGCGCGGCTTTTCGAAAGCGGAGACCGCGAAAATCATCGACACCGTACTGACGGAGGAAGGACGCAAGCCCGAGAGCGTGTTCGACTTCGTCCAAGGGATTACGGCAATTGCGCGCGACAAGACGCATCAGGACGCACGGCTCGATCTCGAGGCGCGAGCGAAGAAGCTCTTCGAGCGGGCGGCGTAGGTTCAGGCCCGCTGGCGCAGTGGGGACCGCTGTTCGACAATATGGTCGTCGCCGCCTACGAATTTGCCTCGATGATTTCCCGGCGTCGCCCTCAAAGTCAGAGGGCGGCGCTGCGCTTCGTGACGGGTTCGAGGCCGAGAGAGAGGCTCCCGGCCGCCCGTCGCGGAGTTGATCCCCATGACCAGGTCGGTTCAGAAAATCCAGCTCAGCGCCTCGCGCGACATTCCCTTCAACAAGCTCGTCCTGTCGCAGGCGAATGTCCGTCGCATCAAGGCGGGGGTCTCGATCGAAGAACTCGCGGAGGACATCGCGCGCCGCACGCTTCTGCAGAGCATCACCGTGCGGCCGGTCATCGACGAGCAAGGCGCAGAGACGGGCATGTTCGAAATCCCCGCGGGCGGGCGCCGCTACCGCGCGCTGGAACTTCTGGTGAAGCAGAAGCGCCTGGCGCGCAACGCCCCCATCCCCTGCGTGGTGCGATTGGAGGGCACGGCCGAGGAAGACAGCCTCGCTGAGAACGTTCAGCGCGCGCCCTTGCACCCGCTCGATCAGTTCCGCGCCTTTCTCACGCTGCGTGAGAAAGGCCAGAGCGAGGAAGAGATCGCCGCCGCCTTCTTCGTCAGCGTCGCCGTCGTCAAACAGCGGCTGCGGCTCGCCTCCGTGTCGCCAATGCTTCTCGACGTCTATGCCGAGGACGGCATGACGCTCGACCAGCTGATGGCTTTCACCGTCAATCCCGACCATGAGCGGCAGGAACAGGTCTGGGAGGCGATCCAGCGTTCCTACAACAAGGAAGCCTATCAGATCCGCCGCCTTCTCACGGAAGGCGCGGTCCGGGCTTCGGACAAGCGGGCGCAATATGTCGGCGAAGATTATCTCGCCGCTGGCGGTCCCATCATGCGGGACCTTTTCCAGAGCGACGACGGCGGCTGGCTGCAGGATGTCCCCCTTCTCGAACGGCTCATCGCCGAGAAACTCACCCGGGACGCCGAGCCCATTCGCTCCGAGGGCTGGAAATGGGTCGAGACGGCGATCGACTTCCCCTATGGCCACACTTATGGGCTCCGACATCTGCAGGGCGAACGCCAGCCTCTGAGCGAAGAGGAAGCCGCGACGCGTGAGTCGCTCCGCCTCGAAGCCGAACAGCTCGAAGCCGCCTATTCCGACGCCGACGAGATTCCCGAAGACGTCGATGTGCGCCTTGCCGAAATCGAGACCGCGCTCGAAGCGATGGAAGATCGTCCGGTCATTTATACACCGGAGGACATAGCCCGCGGCGGCGTCTTCGTCAGCATCGACGGCTCGGGGCGACTGCGGATCGAGCGCGGCTATGTCCGCCCCGAGGACGAAGCGCCGATCGAGGAGCTTGAAGCGCTGGCCGGGGAAGGTGAGATGGAGGACGCCGGTAGCGCGCCTTTGAGCACAGCGGCCCTTGCTCAGGGCGCGGCGCCGGACGGAGACGATGCCGTCCGTTCTGGCTCCGCGGAGGATGAGGAAGACGAGGGCCTGCGCCCTCTGCCCGACAAATTGCTGACGGAACTTACCGCCTATCGCACGCTCGCGTTGCGCGAGGCGCTCGGCAATGAACCGGACATGGCCTTCCTCGCCGCGCTACACGCCATCTGCCTGCGCCTCTTCTACCGCTACGGTTCGGACACCTGCATGGAGATCGAAGCGAAGAATGTTTCCTTTGGCGCGCAGGCGCCGGGTCTCTCCGACACGGCCCTTGCCGCCAAGGTCGACGCCCGTCATCTCGACTGGTCGCAGCAGCTCCCGGCGGAGCCACAAGACCTTTGGGACGCTCTGACGACCTTTGACGTGGAAGCACGCCAACGTCTCTTCGCGCATTGCGTCTCCCTGACGGTCAACGCCGTGCATGAGCCCTGGAGCCGGCGTCCGCGCGCCATCGCCCATGCCGACCGTCTCGCGACCTCACTGTCACTCGACATCTCGGCGACGGGCTGGACGCCGACGGCCGACAATTTTCTCGGCCGCGTGACCAAGGCGCGCATCGTCCAGGCGGTGAGCGAAGCAAAGGGCACAGAAGTCGCCCGGCGCATCGAAGGATTGAAGAAAGGCGACATGGTCCAGGAAGCCGAAAGGCTCCTTGTGGGGACGAACTGGCTGCCCGAGCCGCTTCGTACGCCCGGGCGCGCCCCGCATCTGCATGCCTCCGAAGGAACGCCCTCGGAGCGCCCCGCCGAGGATGACGCCCTACCGGTCGAAGAATCGGCGGCGATCGAAAGCGAAACGGCCATCGACGAAACCGCATCCGAGGAAGATGCTGATCAGGCGTCGGTCGACGAGCCCCAGGGCGTCGCCGCCGAATAGACCTCCCCGAGGCCGACAGCGTGGGGCTCGCCAGCAATGGCGGGCCCCTTTTTCTTTTGGAGGTGGAGCCATGCCCAGTTCAGTAGCCTCCGAGCTAGCGCGCCGCCTCGCGCGGGACGCCGAGGCGGTCTGCCGGCGATATTTATCGAACGGCCGTCGCGAAGGCCGGTACTGGCTTGTCGGCGACGTGCGCAATGCGCTGGGCCGCAGCCTATTTGTTCGCCTGACCGGACCGGAGAGCGGGAAGGGCGCTGCCGGAAAATGGACCGACGCCGCCACGGGCGAACATGGCGATCTACTTGACGTCATCAGCGAAAGCGCCCGCTGCGCCGACTTCGTCGAGGCCATTGATGAAGCACGGCGCTTTCTCAGTCTGCCGAGGGATGACCCGCAGACAGAACGAGTGACATCGCATATCCACGCGCCGAAAGCGTCTTCGGAAGCCGCGCGACGTCTCTTCCATATGTCGAGACCGATCACAGGCACGTTGGCCGAGCGCTATCTGCGACATCGCGGTATGACGACGCTGCACGATCTCGACAGCCTGCGCTTTCACCCCCGCTGCTACTATCGGCCGGAAAAATCCTTTGCTGTCGAAACTTGGCCCGCATTGATCGCAGCCGTCAGCGATCTCGACGGCAAGATGACCGGCGCGCATCGCACCTGGCTCGATCGATCGGGGCGCGACAAGGCGCCGATCGCCACTCCTCGCCGGATGATGGGCGATCTTTGTGGCAATGGCGTGCGCTTTGGCGCGCCTCTCGACGTCATGGCCGCGGGCGAAGGCATCGAAACCGTTCTGTCGGTTCGGTCTCTGCTTCCCACCATGCCGATGGTCGCTGCGCTCTCATCCGCGCATCTTGCCGCGCTGCTTTTGCCATCGGCCTTGCGCCGTCTTTACGTCCTTTGCGACAATGACGCCGCCGGCAAGAAGGCTTCGGCAATCCTCGTCGACCGAGCCACTGCCGAAGGCATCGAGGCGATCGTCCTTGTTCCCCGGCTCGGCGACTTCAACGACGATCTGCGCCGCCTTGGCGAAGATGCGCTGCGCGCGGCGATCCGGACGCAGCTCGCGCCGCAGGACGTCGAGCGCTTCCTGACGCTCTCCGCGTGAGTCCGCAGGTCGAGCATGTTCGCCGCTGACCTCTCGCCGCCGCCTTCCTCGCCAATCGGCTCCTACCCGCCAGATCGGGCCGCAGTCCCGGCCTTCTGAGAGGGCGACTTTTGCGTCGCACGCGCCCGCCCGGCAATGGCTGCGGCCGGCTATTTTCCGTCGCGCCCTGCGGGCGCTTTACAGCGCGAAACAAAATAGCCGGCGCTTCGCCATCCTCCGCTGCGCTTCGGCCCGTCGCTGCGCTCCCGGTGCCAGCCGGTCTCGTCCGCCGCCTTTTGTCGCCACGAAGGCCGCGAGGGTCGCGGCCCAACGGGCGAAGGAGAACGCCAATGACGACCGATCGCGACGACCAAGACCCCGAGACCGCGCAAGCCGCCTCGCCAACTGACCGGGTGCTCGCCGAACTCCAACTCTATGGCTACCGCCCCTTTCACAACGAACCCGATCCCCGGCCGCTGCCCGAGCCCAGCACGATCACCGGCGCCGTCGCCGACATCTTCGACGCGCTTGTCGTCACCTTGAGCGACAGCCGCCTCGAGCCCGACCTGGAAGACCTGCTCTGGTCCACCGTCAACCTTTTCCACCGCGCCGTCGGCCGCATCGAGCGCGAACTCGACGACAATGAGCAGGCGCAAAAGCGCAGCCAGAAGGAGCAGGACGGGTCCGAAATCCGCTCGGTCGAGCTCGAGCGGCTGATCTGCGAAGGCCAGACTCTTATCGAACGCCGGGACAGCATGGAGTTCTTCCGCGACCAAGCCGCCGACGCCTTCGAACTGCACACCGGCTCGTCCTGGCGTCCCCGCGGCGGCTCCAAGGTCAACCATCGCTCGCTGACGGCGTCGCTGATCGACAGCCGCGACTTTCTCGCCGCCAAGCGCCGCGCCGACACCGAGCTTCTCATACCCGCCGGTCCCCGGATCGCCTTCACCGGCGGGCTCGACTTCAACGACCATCACGCCATCTGGGATCGGCTCGACAGAACGCTGGCGAAACATCCCGGCATGGTGCTGCTGCATGGCGGCTCGCCGAAGGGCGCCGAACGCATCGCGTCATGCTGGGCCGACAACCGCAAAGTCACGCAGATCACCTTCAAGCCCGACTGGACGCGTCACGCCAAGGCGGCCCCCTTCAAGCGCAACGACCGGATGCTCGAAACGCTCCCCATCGGCGTCATCGTCTTCCCCGGCTCCGGCATCTCCGCCAATCTCGCCGACAAGGCGCGGGTCCTCGGCATCCCGGTCTGGAAATACGAGAGCAGCGGCGCATAAGCGCCGCCACTGGTCAATGACGCGCCGTCGCCAAGGATTCTCCATATTCCTCTGACGACGATGTGCATTGCGCCATGGCGGAGGTGGGGGCGCAACCTCGACTCACGCCATGGAGCAGCAAAGATGTTGTTCGCCATCCTTTTCAATTTCGCAGGCTTGGGGCTCTTTTGCTGGCTCCTTTATGCACTCGCCGTCGATGCTCTCGCTTTCTTCGCGGCGCTCTCCATTGCATTCGCCGCGTTCAACGCTGGCGCTGGCGTCATCGGCGCCGTCGCTCTGGCGCTGATCGCGGGCGTTGGCGTCCTGACCACTATCCGCATCGGCGTCGCCGCGACCCGCTCTGCACCCATCCGGCTCGCGATCACGCTGATCTACGCCATCCCGGCGGGCGTCGCCGGCTATCAGCTTTCGGGCGCTTTCGCTGGCCTTGGCGGCGCAAGCGGACCTTGGCGTGACGCCATGGCGTTTCTTGGAGCGCTCGCAGTCGCCGCAGCGGCGCGGACGCGATTGAAAGCGCCGCCTCCCGATCCCGCGAGATGAGGCGCCCCGGGCGGCGGTCAGTGCCTTTCTGGCGCCTCGGTGAGCCGGGACCGACGGATCTTTCCCCGTCGTTGCGCAATCCGAGTTCGGACGGCTGAACGTCACATTTTCCGGTGACGAGAGACTGCGGCATCGTTTGACGCGGAGGCTGCGGCGCGGACGCCGCTGCGATGAAGAAGCGCGCTGCGGCTCCTCTCGTCGCGACGGTCGCTCCGGTCTGAGGTCACGTCACCCGAACGCCGCCGAAGCTTTCTTTTCCTTCGCCTCGTAGCTCGCAGGACTTGTGCTGCAACCGATGTTGCGCGCCAACTCTCCGCATTGATCGCAATCCAGCCCGGCGCCAACGCTGGCCTCTCTCTTGGCTTCATCTGGACGAAGGACGGCTGCGCCTCGACCGCCTGAGACGCAACAGCGGGTCAGCAACTTTCTTCCCCTGACGCCTGCAGCGTCATTCCTCGCGAGGCAAGAAAGCCGCTTCTCCGCCGTCCTCGGCTTTGCTGCGGCCCTACGGGTGCGTCGGCGAATCGCCTTCGTCTCTCGAAGCGCCATCGAGGCCGCGGTGGTCGCGGGCTCGAAAGCGAGATCAACAGGAGATTATCATAGCGAACATCGGCTCCTTCAAAAAGTCCGGCAACGAGTATCAGGGCGAAATCGTCACCCTCAGCGTCCAGGCGCGCGGCGTCCGCATCGTCCCCGAAACGAACCGCGCCAACGACAACGCCCCCAGCCACCGCGTCTTCGTCGGCCGCGCCGATTATGCGTAGTGCGTTATTATGCGGAGTCGCGTGGGCGGAACTTCGGTTTTCCGGGACTTTGGAGGTGATGTCGCTCCGCATAATAACGGGGCGATATCCGCGACGCCCCGCTGTGTGGCGGGGCGCCGCGGGCGCCGATCAGCGCGACCAGATCAGCGCGCATTCGCCATTCTCACCGTCGAAGAGGTTGGCGTAAATGGGGGCGGTGAAGCTGGGATCGTCGAGCTTGACCGAGTGGTAGGTGCGGCCCTCCTTCGAGGTCCGGCGCCACGCGGCCCCGATCTCGACGCCTGAGACGATCACCCGGAGGTCGGGCGCCTTGTCGCTGGTGGAGGCGGGATCGCTGGGGACGAGGCGCGCCTTGGCGTCGATGGCGAGGGTCTTGATCGCGCCGGTGTAGGCGCCATCGTTGCTGCGGGTGAACGAGCCGATCTGGGACATGGTGTAACTCCTTTTGCTGTGTTCCAAGCCCGCGACCATCGCGGCCTTGTGGCGATCAGGAGCACCGGGACGGCCGCCCCGCACCTGCAAGGGCCGCAGCGCACGCGAAGGACGGCATGAGCCGAGCTTCTTGTGCCGCGAGGAGCGGCGCAGCCGCGGGGAAGAAGGTCGGCGACGCCGTTGCGGGGACAAGGCCGGGTCGAAGACCGCATCCTGGGGCCGATCCGCCCAGCAAAGGCCCGTTGGTCATGGGGGACACCGCACCCATGGAGAACACACCCAGCATGGATCAGTCACCGCGGGCGATGGCGGTCCGGCATCGACCCGCTCACGTCGGCACGGAACGGGCATCGGCCATCAGCGATGCGATCAACGCGTCAGGCGCCTTGAACCGACCGCGTCGCAGCGCAGGCGGCAGCACCGCCTCGACCGCCTCGAGCTTTTCGGACGGATCCATCCCGAGGTAGATCTCGGTGGTGCGGATATCGGCATGACCGAGCCAGAGTGCGACCTTGCGGATGTCACGCGTGGCCTGAAGCATTAGCACCGCGCAACTATGCCGCAACAGGTGCGGCGATAGCGTGCGACCAACCAGCGTCGGACATTTTTTCGCGGCGATCGCCCCGTGCTTCTCGAGGATGTATTCGAATCCGGCGCGCGTCATCGCCATGCCTTTCGCGTTGACGAACAGCTCGGGCGTTGGCGGGTTTCCGCGCACCGCAAGCCAGGCGCGAACGTCGCGCGCGGTCTCCTTCCAGAGCGGCAGACTGCGCTCGCGTCGACCCTTGCCGAACACAAGGACGCTTGGGTTGGGATGCAGGGTGACGCCATTCATGGTTAGCCCGACGAGTTCCGAGACGCGCAAGCCGGCGGCGAAGCATAGGTGCAGCATCGCCCGATCGCGGATTCCCGATCGAGTTGACGTGTCGGGCGCGTCGAGGATAGTGCGCACCTCCGCCGTCGTCAGATGACGGATGAGCTTCTGGTCATGGCGCTTGCCCGGTATCGCATCGATCTGAGCAACCTGCTCCAACGCGCTCGGGCGCTGGAGTTCGACGTAGCGCATGAACGCCTTAATCGCGGCGAGCCGCAGGTTGCGCGTCGCCGGGCTGTTGCCGCGATCCTGCTCGATGTGGGCGAGGAACGCGAGCACCATGGCGGCGTCGATCGCCTCCAACGTCAACCGCGATGGCCGCGTCTTCAGGCGGTCAGCCGCGAAGGTCAGCAACAGCCGAAAGCAGGTCGCATAGGCCTCGCAGCTGTGCAGGCTATACCCGCGTTGCTGCGGCATGTGCTCGCGCAGGAACGCTGTGATGAGCGGTGCGATCGGAGTCATACGATCACCTCCGCAACCAGCGCCTCGGCGGCGGCGGCGATGTCGCCCATCAGGTCAGGCGTCGATTCCAGATACCAGTAGGTGTGCCGGATATGGCCGTGCCCCAGATAGGTCGAGAGCGCGACGAAGTCGCGGGCGACGTCCGCGCGGCGCATCGCGCATTGCTCCAGCGCGCGCGTCGCGAAGGTGTGGCGTAGGTCATGGATGCGCGGGCGGCGTGGTCGATCCGGCGCGATACCGGCTTTGTCCAGGATTGCATGGAAGGCGGCATGGACGGTCCCGAGGCCCATCGGTTTGCCGCCGACCGTCAGGAATACATGGTCATCGATGCCCGCGACCGTCGCCCGGATGCGAAGATAGGCGTCGAGCGCGGTGATGACGCTCGCGTGCATCGGCACGAGCCTGCTCTTGTTGAACTTGGTCTGGCGGATGTGGAGCACGCCGCCCGGCAACAGATCGCCCAGCCGCAGGTTCAGCGCTTCCGAGACGCGCAGGCCCGTTGCGGCGAGCAGTCCGATCAGCATCGCGTGGACGTACCGCCGGAGCGGGCTCGGCTTCTGACGCCGCAGAGTCGCGGCGGCATCAAGCATCCGGACCAGTTCGTCCGGGGTGTAGATATATGGCGCGGGTCGCGAGCGCGGACGATAATACAGATGATGCCGTGGTATCTCGTGCCTCGCGTCCTCGGCGTGCAGGAACCGTGCGAAGTCGGCTATTTCCTGAAGTCGGCGATAGCGGGTGTCCGGCGTTGAAGAGACAGCCGCCGTCCAGGCGAGCGCCGTCGCGGCGCGGATATGGCTGTCGCCATGATCGACCGCGTGGCGGGTGAACGCGTCGAGGTGACGCGCGGCTTTTTCGAGCTTGAAGCCGAGCGACCGGCGGAGCGCGACATAGCGGTGAGCGTCGTCAATCAGCATGACGCACTCCCCGGCCAGGGCTGTGCGATCGTCGCGAGCAGCGTCATATCGACCTTGGCGTAATGCACCGTCATCGCGGGCGAGCGGTGGCGTAGCACTATGCTGACGCCTGCGAGGCTCACCCCGTGTCGCAGCATCGACGTTGCCGCCGAGTGACGCAGCACATGCGCGCCTTTGAATCGACTTTCGACCCCGGCGCGCTCGAGCGCCCGCCGCACAACGCACTTGATTGTGCCGCGGTCGATCGGTCGGAGCGGCGCAGATTCGGTAAGGAACAGCGCACGCGCCGCGAACGCGGGACGTGCGCATTCGATATAGGCGATCAAAGCATCGCCGACCTCCTGGCTGAGCGGCAGCAGCTCTTCGCGACGCCCCTTGCCATGCAGTCGAATGCTGCCCTGTCTCCAGTCGATATCGTCGAAGCCGAGCCGCGCGACCTCGCTGGCGCGCATTCCGAGCCGAACCAGCAGCAGGATGATCGCGCGGTCGCGCAGCCGCCGCTCGCTTTCGCACGCGGCGATGATGCGCGCGATGTCGTCCTCGGGTAGGAAGCGCGGAATCGAGGCGAGCCGCCATTCCGCCGCCTGGGGCATGGCTCGGTCGCGCCCCGGCGGGCAACGCCCCATCGCGATCAGGAAGCGAAGGAACGCGCGGATCGCAACGCCGATACCATTGAGGCGGGCGACAGATACGGCGCCGGCGCGGCCCAGCATGTAGCCCCGGATCGCCGCGGCGTCATAGGCAGCCGGATCCTCACCGAGCGCGGCGACGAACGGGATGATCGCGCTGGCGTAAGTGGCGAGTGTCGTCTCGGCCAGCCCCTGCTGCTCGCGCGCCCACACCATGTACTCGCCAACGATTGGCGGCCCCGGCAGCACTGGCACACGCGGCAACGCGCCGCGATCTTCGAGATAGCCGATGAACAGCTTGCCGGTTTCGACCGCGTCCTTGTTGACGTCGCCCCGGAAGCGCGGGCGATATCCCGCGTCGATCAGCGCGAACGACGCAGCGTGCGCGGCGCGGACCGTGTCGAACGCATAGCCCTTCTCGCGCGCCCAGTGCGTCCAGCAGGCGAGCAGCCTGATCCGCTCGACGATCGTCTTGTCGGTATAGCGCCGTTGTCGCAGCCACGCGGTAAAATCATCGACGTGATCGGCGGCAAGTCCTGCTCGCAGCCGGTCTTTGACGACGCTCTTCGCTCTTACATAGACACCTATCGGCACGGTTCGCCTCCTCGTTTGCTGGAGGCGGGACTATGAAGCGTGGGCTTCCATTGTCCGAAACGGCGATGGCGCGCTGATCGGTGTCCGCCATCGCCCGCGGTGACTGATCCATGCTGGGTGTGTTCTCCATGGGTGCGGTGTCCCCCATGACCAACGGGCCTTTGCTGGGCGGATCGGCCCCAGGATGCGGTCTTCGACCCGGCCTTGTCCCCGCAACGGCGTCGCCGACCTTCTTCCCCGCGGCTGCGCCGCTCCTCGCGGCACAAGAAGCTCGGCTCATGCCGTCCTTCGCGTGCGCTGCGGCCCTTGCAGGTGCGGGGCGGCCGTCCCGGTGCTCCTGATCGCCACAAGGCCGCGATGGTCGCGGGCTTGGAACACAGCAAAAGGAGTTACACCATGTCCCAGATCGGCTCGTTCACCCGCAGCAACGATGGCGCCTACACCGGCGCGATCAAGACCCTCGCCATCGACGCCAAGGCGCGCCTCGTCCCCAGCGATCCCGCCTCCACCAGCGACAAGGCGCCCGACCTCCGGGTGATCGTCTCAGGCGTCGAGATCGGGGCCGCGTGGCGCCGGACCTCGAAGGAGGGCCGCACCTACCACTCGGTCAAGCTCGACGATCCCAGCTTCACCGCCCCCATTTACGCCAACCTCTTCGACGGTGAGAATGGCGAATGCGCGCTGATCTGGTCGCGCTGATCGGCGCCCGCGGCGCCCCGCCACACAGCGGGGCGTCGCGGATATCGCCCCGTTATTATGCGGAGCGAGATGACTGCAAGTATCCGCATTCGCGCTTGATGCGGAACCAGCTTTCGATTTGCACCTGAAGCAATGGCGGCTGGGAACTTCAGGAGATGCCCACGACCAATCCTACTGACGATGCGGACAAGGAGATGAGAGCGGCGCCAAGAATGATCCAAAGCGTGTCAACCTCGGTTGTCAGCAAAAGGATCATGCTCGCGACCGCGATCGCGACCGTGATCCAATCCGTCAGACCGTCATGCGCCAGCGGTATCGAGGCCGCGAGCAGCAGACCCGCGCTTGCGAGAACGACCGTTTGCAGGATCGTCTTGACCCGTGGATGCTCCATGCGCTTGCCGACATAATGGACGAGCGGAATAATCAATATCGCCGGCGTTATCATTGCGAGCCAGGCGACGAACGCACCTGGCAAGCCTGCCACAAAATAGCCGACGCTCACGATGTAGAGGCCGACTGGCCCCGGCGTGCTTCGCGTGATGACGACCGCCTCGTTCAATTGCTGGTCGGTGAGCAAATGGTGCTGGTTGACGAGAGAATCCTGAATGACCGGCAGCGAGGCGAGACCGGCGAATGCCGTCACCGTGCCTTTGAGCAATAGCAAATAGAGATAAACGATATTCATGCGCGCACCGGGGGAAGAATCGTACCGACTATGGCGGCCAGCAGAAGGACCTGAATCGCCGACAGGCCGAGGCCGACATGCAGCACAAAGGCAGCTATGCTCACGATGACGACGCGCGCCCGCGCGCCGCCTTTGAAGTGCGGCCTTGCGATCGTCCAGCTTGTCTTGGCTGTGATCGCGACGGCCGCCGCAACCGCGCCGTGCAAAGCGGCCTGCGCCGTGGGGTTCTCCTGCCAGCGGCTGAAAAGCGCGGTCAGAATGACAACGATGATCGTGCAAGGGATGGACGCACTGAGCAGCGCTACGATCGCGCCAGGAAGCCGCCGCAGCATCCAGCCTATCCCCGTGCAGAAGGCCAACACATTCGTCCCCGGCGTCAGCCGCGCGAGCGCAAAGGATAGAGTGAAGTGCTGGTCATCGACCCAGCGGCGCTTGGTCACCAATTCGCGGTGCATCGTCGCCGTCGTCGCGCTGCCGCCACCCAGGGTAAAGTTCGCATAGCGGATAAACACGTCTGCTATCCGCCATAGTCCCGGCGCAGCGTCTTTCGTTTGGTCCACCATCCCGTTACTCGCTATGTTTTTATTACATAGCGATAATTGAAAGTGAGCGCGGCGGCGAATCTTTTTTCATCACACCTTGGGGCGCTTTTCCTTCGTCGCCCGCTTTTCGAGCACGGCCAGATCAGCTGAGGCAATCTTCCGGGTGGCGATTTCGAGCTTGCGGTAGCGCGCCAGAATCTCCTCGCCGAGCGGCGTCAGCGTCGCACTGCCTCCGCCCGCGCCGCCCATGACGCGCTCGACGCAAGGCGTTTTGAAAGACTGGTTAAGGCTGTCGATCAGAAGCCAGGCGCGCTTATAGTCCATGTCCATCGCGCGCGCGGCCGCTGCGATCGAGCCCGTCGATTGCACGCTTTCGAGAAGTGCGGCCTTACCGGGGCCGATACGAGCCCCGGATTCAAGGACAAGAGTAATTTGTAGATGTGCCATGCCTACGACGTTAGCAGCTTTCTCCATAATTGGAGCGAGGCACGTCATCCCATCGTGGGCGCTGATATTATGCGGAGCGCCGCAACCTCGAAACGCACGGAAAACCGAAGTTCCGCCCACGCGACTCCGCATAATAACGCGCTACGCATAATCGGCGTTATGCGGTGCTCCACATAACGTCGAGATCGGCGCCGCCTGGCCGAAGCGCTCCAACGAGGGCCGCGACTATCTCTCGCTCAAGCTCGACGATCCGAGCTTCACCGCGCCGATCTACGCCAACCTCTTCGACGACGAGGAAGGCGACGGCTACAGCCTGATCTGGTCGCGTGGCCGAAAGGCCAATGGTGACTGACCGTGAGCGCCCCGCCCGAGCGATCGGGCGGGGATTCTTCTTCCCTAACTCGTCAGCTCGACTTTGGGTCGAGCTCGCCCTTTTCATGCGTCATTGGCGAGCGCTGCGCGCCTGAAGCCGACTGTTGTGAGCCATGATTTCGACGACGAGCCTTTCCGGCTTGGGCGTCTACTTGGCTTGCAACGGATGGCCGCTCCTTCCGCGCTTTCAGGGGTAACTTTCGAACTGGCATCGCGCAGCTCTGTCCTGACTTCCGATCACCCGACGATCTGATGAGCTCGCTCGCCTCAATTTCGAGCGAGATCGCAAGGCGTTCCAGAACATCGACGCTCGCCGCATAGAGCCGACGCTCGATCGCGCTGATATAGGTTCGATCGATTTCCGCTCGATGCGCAAGCTCCTCTTGTGACCAGCCACGGGCTCGTCGCAATTTCCGGAGGTTCAGCGCCAGCACATCTCGCAAATTCATCTGCGAGATGACGCCGCCTTGTCGAGTATTTCACCACGGAGTATACTCTACAAAATGCGTTGGGACGGCAGGCTGCGCCCCTGTAGCCATTCGGGGAAAATTCCCGTTAAATGCCAGTTGATGCGGCAGGCCACCTTAGGAGACGCGACGTCATGAGCCGTCCCGACCCCATGCCCGTCGCCGATCTTGCTCCTACCGAACCTTCCGCCACAGACTATGATCGCGCCCACGCGCCGACATATCTGCGTCTGTTGGATGCGGCGACCGAAGGCGCTTCATGGGAAGACGCCTGCCGGATTGTGCTCGGCATTGATCCCGATCGAGAGCCCGAACGCGCTGCAAGCGCGCATCGGTCGCATCTCGAACGAGCAAGATGGCTCACCGAGCACGGCTATCGAGACTTGCTCAAAGGCAGCTGAACCGTGGCTTCAGTAAACATCCGCGATTCGACTCCATCGCCGTCGATTTCCCATTCCGGTCGGATTCTGACGCGATTCTTGACACGTTTCTCCACAACCTTTGCAGGCGATATTCATTCATTGCGAGAACTTCCATGTCGGATCAGGACTGGCGCTCGCCAAAAGCATACGATTATTTGCAGGACTTGAGCGCTCCGGGCCTCGCCTGGGAGTTTCTCAGACGCAACGCGGATTATCGCGCCGACTACGCAAACCCAGACATTCGAGCTGCGCTCGACGCCGGCGCCGCCGGTTCGACGCGGCGCTGGGGGTTGCGATTTCGCGGTGGATCCCAATCTGCGCGCCGACGAAGCAGAGATCTTCTGGCTGCCTGAGCTGCGGGCGTCGAGCGTCATCCTCGTCGCGTCGCCGATTGCACCCGCTTCCGACGAGGAAACGCCGGCGCCATCTTCAATCGCGCCTTCCGCCGCTGAGTTGCGAACTCATTCCAAATTAGTCGCTCACCGAACAAGTGACGATGGCCAACACGTCCTGTTGCAATCCGGGCGCGACCAATGCCAGCTTTGGCTCCCCGATCTACAAGCCGGTAGCAGACCGCTTGCCGCCGTCATCCTACTCGACGAACGCACGCCGCACCGAACCGAAGCCGTATTGCGATTCTGGCGGTTGCTGCGCGACAAGCCGCCGCAACGCGCCGAACATCCTCCTGATCTGCGCCGCATCTTCTCCCTTCTTCGCGCCCTCGACGGCCATCTCGGCGGCGCCTCCTATCGCAAGATTGCCGAGCGCCTTTTTGGCACGGCCCGCGTCGCCGCCCATCCCTGGAAAACTTCTTCCCTTCGCGACGAGACGATCCGTCTTGTTCGCGGCGGCGTCGCGCTGATGCGCGGCGGCTATCGCAAGTTCCTCAAAAAGTAGCGGCGCTCGCCAAAGCTCCTTCGGATGCTGTCGCCGGGGTGGCGATTTCCGTCGCCCCCATCTTCGCCATCCCTCCCGCCCGTTTCCCTCCGCCATGGTGATCCAGCCAACCCGCCGATAACCGGCGACGCTCCATGATCTGCCGAGGCTTATCCATGTCCGCACAAACAGCGCCCTTGCCGCCGCGTTACCTTCGCACGCCCGAAGCCGCGCGATTTCTTGGCCTTTCCGGCCGCACGCTCGAAAAGCATCGCACTTACGGAACCGGTCCCCGCTATTCAAAGCTCGGCGGCCGGGTCGTCTACCGCGTCGAAGACCTGCAGGCCTGGGCCGATCGCGGCGCCAAGGCGTCGACCTCCGACCCCGGTGTCGGAACCGTCTTGCCCGCGCGCCGGCATGCCGATGGCCTTGTGCAGCGCGCCGCTCAACCGCGCGGCTGACCTTTCGGGAGCGACGAGAATGACGCCCCGAGACCGACACGCTCGCAACTGCGGCGACGAACGGGAGCAGCTCGAACTCTTTCGAGCGCTGCCCGGCGAGCTCGCGCCGCGCGATGCGCAGGACCTCATGGCCTATCCCTTCTTCAGCCTCGCCAAGTCAAAGCGAACGGCGCCAATCGACTTCAGGACGGCTCAGATCGCGATCAAGGTCGAAGCGACCGCCGAGCATGGCATGGCGACCATCTGGGACGCCGACGTTCTGATCTGGGCGGCGTCCCAAATCGTCCAGGCGCGCGATAGAGGCCTCAAGACCTCGCGCCTGATGGCGACGACGCCCTATGAGATTCTCACCTTCACCGGCCGCGCCACGGGCGCACGAGACTATCAG
Organism: Methylocystis sp. ATCC 49242; assembly: GCF_000188155.2. NCBI lineage: Bacteria > Pseudomonadati > Pseudomonadota > Alphaproteobacteria > Hyphomicrobiales > Methylocystaceae > Methylocystis > Methylocystis sp. ATCC 49242. The sequence goes on along the minus strand of NZ_KE124774.1, from coordinate 220,348 downwards.
CGCCTGCGCGCCGCCTTCGACCGGCTGCAGTCGACGAGCGTCGTCACGTCGATCCGCCAAACGACCGAAAGACGCCGGCGGCGCTTCTCCTGGATCAATGAATGGAAGGAGACCGCCGATCCGAGCGGACGCCCCCTCGGCGTCGAACTCATCGTCCCCGACTGGTTCTATGAAGGCGTCCTCAACGAAGCCTTGGTGCTCACAATCGACCGGGCCTACTTCGGACTGACGGGCGGTTTGGAGCGCTGGCTTTATCGCCTCGTTCGCAAGCACGCCGGCAATCAGAGTGGCGGCTGGAGCTTCGATTTCGCGCATCTCCACGCCAAATCCGGCGCGCTCTCGCCGCTCAAACATTTCGCATTCGATCTGCGCGACATCGTTCGACGGCAGCCCATTCCCAATTACCGGCTCGACATTCGCCGAGGGCCGTTCGACCGCGAACTTCTGGTTTTCGCGCCGCTCACCACCGATCCGCTCGAGCGCGCCGTTCAGCGCCTCGACCGTCGTCTCGCCGCTGTGGAAAAGCTGTGAATAGCCTCGTGCTATCAGGGACCGAAGCTATCGTGCTATCGGGGACCAAATCCTCGTGCTATCGGGGACCAAAATGGCGCCCAAGCTATTGTCGCAGCGTCATTCACGGCGCTCCTAACTTACTAACTTCGGAATCCTTCGGATTCCTTCTAACGGCGGGCGCCTCCCGCTCGACTGCCGCCCCACGGGCAAAAAGCCCGCCGGTAAGAGAAGAAAGCGCGCCCGCAGCTCGGCGCGCGCGCCGCGCGTACAGAGCCGAACATCCGGCCGACGTCGACGCCGTCATCCCTTCGGGACAACGAGCCTTCGCAGACAGAATGCAGCCCGCGGCTCCCTTCGACCATGACGCGACCGGAGGCCAGCCATGAGCGCGCCGACCGAAGTTGAACTCTATTTCGTCAGAGGCAAGATCGAACGCTGGCTGCGCTTCGGCAAACCGATCAACGAGCGAACGCTCGATCGACGGCGGCGCATCGCGACATTCGCGCCGGGCGCGATCTTCGGCTTCATCCGCTGGGCGTCGAATGCGCATGGAACGCTCGTCTCGCGCATCGATATCTTGCGCGCCTGCGACGACGGCGAGGCCTGCTCCACCGTTCCGGGCGTAAAGCCCGGCGCAGAGATTTTGCTGCGGACGGTCGGCTGGGAGAAGGTGCAGCGCGTCCTGCGCGCCATCGACGCCGTTGAAGCGCTCGGCTTTCTCCCGCACGAAGTCTGTCCCGACCATTGGCGGCACGTCCACAACCGGCTCGCCGCCGGGCTGCCGCCGCGCGCCTATTCGCACGACCGTCACCGCGCGTGGCTGCTGCGTGCTGGATTGGAGCGACGCCCATGAGGACGCTCGCTCTCTCTTTCGTCGCCGTCTGCGCAATCGCGTCGACCTTCGCCGGCGGCCGCGAGCCGCTTCTCGTCTGGAACGCCTCCGCCAGCGCGCCCATCGGACTCTATGCCGTCCGTCCGCTCGGCGCGCTCTCTATCGCCGATCTCGTCCTCGCGCGGCCGCCCGAACACCTCGCCGAGTGGCTCGCGGCGCGCGGCTATCTGCCCAAAGGCGCGCTGCTCATCAAACGAGTGGCGGCGCTCCCAGGACAGAAGGTATGCCGAGCTAACCTCGCGATCTCTGTCGACGGCAGCGTCGTCGCCGAGGCGAATGCGCGCGATCATGCGGGCCGCGACCTGCCGCGCTGGAGCGGATGTCTGACGCTCCAGCCCGGCGACGTCTTCCTGCTCAATTGGGACCATTCCGCCTCGCTCGACGGGCGGTATTTCGGGGCGCTTCCAGTCGACTCCATTGTCGGCCGCGCGCAGCCCATCTGGACGGAGGCCGAGTGATGATCGACCCATCGCTCTGCTGGGATGCAGATTGCAACCGCGCTTCAATTGGTCGACGTTCGGCAAGGCTTCGAACAATTGCGCGCGCCTTGCTCTGCGCCTTATGGGCGTTTCCTGCATATGCCGAGTCCGCGCGCCACGAGACTATATCGAACCAACTTTCGCGCCGTCTCGCCATCAGCAGCTCGCTCACGGAGGCGTCCAATCGCTTCCATCTCCCAGTCCATTGGCTGCGCGCCGTCATGCGCGCCGAGAGCGGCGGCGAGGCAAAATCCGTCTCCAGCAAAGGCGCGATCGGCCTCATGCAACTCATGCCCGCGACCTACGCCGAATTGCGCACGCGCTACGGTCTTGGCGCAGACCCGTTCGTTCCTCGCGACAATATTCTGGCCGGCGCCGCCTACCTTCGCTCGTTGCTCGACCAATATGGCGAGCACGGCTTTCTGGCGGCGTATAACGCCGGCCCGGGGCGCTATGAGGACTACCTTCACGGTCGCTCCTTGCCAGCCGAAACGACGGAATATGTCCGAAGGATTGCGCCCGCACTTTCACTCGGCGGTATTTCCGCAGCCCCTTATTCCGCCTCCTCTAGCAACGGTTGCTCTTCAATCTTTGTCGCGATCACCGCACAGGAAAAGCACGACGATAAGCCGCCGAGACACAGCGCCGATGCCGCTCTTGGAGCCGAAGGATCGACACGCCGCTCGCTCATTCCGGCGCGGATAGACGTCAGATTATTTGCAACAGATTTGCACACGGAGAACCGCCCCGACGCTTCGTCCCTCGCTGCATTTTCGCGCTCCTCCGACCTTTTCGCCGTTCGCGGGCCTTCAGGAGCATCCAGATGACCCAACTCTCCCATTTTCCTAGAATAGCGCATGTCCTCGCGCCTTTGTGCGCGAGTCCCGCCGAGGGAGCGCCAGCGACCGAGCTATTGCAGGATAAAAGGGACAGCCTGCGGCTTTGTCCGACGGTCGGTTTGTCGTTGTGCTTCAATGCATTCATACAGGCTGCGTTTTCGACGCACAGCCTTTCGCTCGTAGCAAGTCCCTGTAACGACGCGCCAATTTCCACCTCGTCTGCGATTCGTTATGTCGCGTGACGACGACATTCACATCCGCCCCGGCCGTATCCGCTCGACGAAGCCGCGAAGAACGAGGAGCTTTGTCTCGCGCGTGCTGGCCGCGACGGAAAAGGCGGGCGGTCTGCATCGGTCGGACGCGCGCGGAAAGGGGCGCGGCGCCTTTGGCCGCGGCCGGGCGGCAAGCCTCTCGGCGCTGCGCGGCCTGACCTCCCATTCACGCGGCGTTGTGATCAAGGCGCGCGTCGTGCGACACGGTCCGAGATCGGCGCCGCTTACCGCGCATCTTTCCTATCTGCAACGCGACGGCGTCACCCGCGACGGCGCGCCCGGAAAAATGTTTGATCCCAACGGCGACGAGATCGATGCGCGAGACTTCGCCGATCGCTGCCAGGGCGACCGACATCATTTTCGATTCATCGTCTCGCCCGATGACGCCGGAGAGCTTTCCGACCTTCGCGCCTTCACCCGTGATCTCATGGGCGAGATGGCCTGCGATCTCCGGACCAGTCTAGACTGGGTGGCGATCGACCATTGGAACACCGAGCATCCCCACATCCACGTCCTGATGCGGGGCCGCGCTGACGACCGCGGCGATCTCGTTATCAGCCGCGATTATATCAGCCGGGGTCTACGCGCCCGCGCCGAGCGACTTGTCACCCTGGAGCTCGGGCCCCGCAGCGAGCAGGAGATTCGTCAGGCTCTCGAGCGGCAGGTCGACGCCGACCGCTGGACGCCGCTCGATCAGGCGCTGGCGCGGGAAGCCGGGAAGCAGGATGGCCTCGTCGACCTTCGGCCGAACGCCGGTCAGGAGCACGATGTCGAACGCTCAACGCTGATCGCTCGCGCGCGCAAGCTCGAAAAACTTGGTCTCACCGCACCGCTCGGCCCCGGCCAGTGGATGATCGGCGAGGAAGCCGAGAGCGTCCTGCGCGCGCTCGGCGAACGCGGCGACATCATCAAGCGCATCCATCGCGGCCTGAGGGAGCGGGGCGTCGAGCGGGCGACCGCCGACTTCGTCTGGGAGAACGAAGCGCGCAGCGAGCCAATTATCGGCCGCCTCATCTCTCGCGGCCTGGACGACGAACTCAAGGGCTCAGCCTTCGCGATCATCGACGGCGTCGACGGTCGCGCGCACCACATTCGGCTCAAAGATTTCGACGCCACGAGCGACGCCGCCCCCGGCGCCATGGTCGAGGTCAGGCGACTCCCTCCCCGAGATGGCGGGACGCCCCATCTCGTACTCGCCGTTCGATCCGACCTTTCGATCGAGGCGCAAATCAACGCGACGGGCGCGACCTGGCTCGATCGACGCCTCGTCGAAAGGGAGCCTATGCCTTTATCGGAATCGAGCTTCGGCCGCGAGGTCCGGGACGCCATGGAAGCGCGCGCCGACCATCTTGCCGCCACAGGGCTCGCCCACCGCCAGGGTCAGCGCCTTGTCTTCGCGCGCGATCTTCTCGACACGCTGCGGTCGCGCGAGCTGAGCGAAGTTTCCAACCGGCTCACAGCGGAGACAGGCCTTCCGCGGCATGCCGTCGCCGAGGGTGAGACCGTCGCTGGCGTCTATCGTCAGCGCCTGACTCTCGCATCGGGCCGCTTCGCCATGATCGACGACGGACTTGGCTTCAGCCTCGTCCCGTGGTCCCCGTCGCTTGAAAAGGAACTCGGCCGGCAGGTGTCGGGGTTGATGACGCCAGGTGGCGGCGTGGATTGGAGCTTTGGGCGGAAGAAGGGAATCGGATTGTAGGAGGAGGGACGTTGAGGCGTGCTGTCTGGATTTCCGAGCTCTCGCAGTCCTTGAGGTCACATCTCTCCCGGTATTTGCGCGCCGTAGCGCGACAGGCTGCGATCCTTGCTCAATTCGTCTTGCGGGCGCGAGCGACGACCCCACAAGCTGGAGCCAATGTCCGCCACCCGCATCCTCTGGGGTCAGATCCTCGTCGTCTGCGCCATCGTGCTCGCGACCACATGGGGCGCGACCCAATGGACAGCGTGGCGACTGGCGCACCAGCCGGAACTGGGGCCGCCCTGGATATTGGTCGGCGTGTGGCGTCTCTATCCGCCCCCGGCGTTCTTCTGGTGGTGGTATCACTTCGACGCCTATGCGCCAGATGTCTTCGTCGAGGGCGCGGTCATCGCCGCCTCGGGCGGCTTCATCTCCATCGCCGCCGCCATCGGCATGTCCGTGCATCGCGCGCGCGAGGCGAAAAATGTCGTCACCTATGGCTCGGCGCGCTGGGCGACTGCCGAAGAAGTCGAAGCGGCGGGGCTGCTTGGGCCTGATGGTGTGATCCTCGGGAGATTGCTGGACCATTATCTGCGTCATGACGGCCCCGAACATGTCCTCTGCTTCGCGCCCACCCGCTCCGGCAAGGGCGTCGGCCTTGTCGTTCCGACGCTTCTCACCTGGTCAGGCGCTGTCATCGTCCATGACATCAAGGGCGAGAACTGGTCCCTCACCGCCGGCTGGCGGGCGCGCTTCGGCCGTGTGCTGCTCTTCGATCCGACCAACGCCGCGTCCTCCGCCTATAACCCCCTGCTCGAGGTTCGGCGCGGCCCCGCCGAGGTTCGAGACGTGCAAAATGTCGCCGACATTCTCGTCGATCCCGAAGGGGCGCTGGAGCGGCGCAATCATTGGGAGAAGACCAGCCACTCGCTCCTCGTCGGCGCCATCCTCCATGTCCTCTATGCCGAGTCCGAGAAAACGCTCGCCGGCGTCGCCAATTTTCTGTCCGATCCCAAACGCCCGATCGAGGCGACGCTGCGGGCCATGATGACGACGCGCCACCTCGGCGAGGCTGGCCCGCACCCCGTGGTCGCATCAACCGCGCGCGAGCTCCTGAACAAATCCGAGAACGAGCGCTCCGGGGTTCTCTCGACCGCAATGTCCTTCCTTGGCCTCTACCGGGATCCCGTCGTCGCGAGGGTCACGCGACGCTGCGACTGGCGCATCGCCGACCTCGTCTACGCCGAGAAGCCGGCAACGCTCTATCTCGTGGTGCCGCCCTCCGACATCTCCCGAACCAAGCCGCTGGTGCGCCTGATCCTCAACCAGATCGGGCGACGGCTGACCGAAGAGCTGGAGCCGAAGGAGCGGCGCCACCGCCTGCTGCTCATGCTCGACGAATTCCCGGCGCTGGGGCGGCTCGACTTCTTTGAGTCGGCGCTCGCTTTCATGGCGGGCTACGGCCTCAAAAGCTTCCTCATCGCGCAGTCGCTCAATCAGATCGAGAAGGCCTATGGACCGAACAACGCCATCCTCGACAATTGCCATGTGAGGGTGTCCTTCGCGACCAATGACGAGCGCACGGCGAAGCGCGTCTCCGACGCCCTCGGCACCGCGACGGAGATGCGCGCCATGAAAAACTACGCTGGCCATCGCTTAAGCCCCTGGCTCGGGCACCTGATGGTCTCGCGACAGGAGACAGCGCGGGCGCTGTTGACGCCGGGCGAGGTCATGCAGCTGCCGCACGCCGACGAAATCATCCTCGTCTCTGGCCTGCCGCCGATCCGCGCCAAGAAGGCGCGCTACTACGAAGATCGCCGGTTGAATGGGCGGATACTGCGGCCCCCGGAGCGCCAGATAGTCGACGATGGCCTATCGGCTGCGAACCCCACCAGCGCCGATGTGATGGACGATTGGTCTGGCTTGCCCCCGCCCAAACGCGAAGCGGGATTGGACGAAGACCCCGCCAATGGCGGCATCCGCCGAGAACCCGAGCTCCCCGAACACGAAGACATCGCGAGGATCGAATCGACTCTGGCCCCGCCGCTCGAAGCCACCACGGTCGATGAAGCGGATAATGACGAGGCGATTAAGGCCCGCTTGCTCCGCAGCCAAGGTCGCGCGCTTGCTCGACAAGCGGCGCTCGACCCCGACGATGGCATCGCATTGTGAGGCGACCCCATGGCGGTGAAGCAACGTCTTTCGGTCTATCTCGACGCCGAGATGATGGCGCAGCTCGAAAAGCTTGCGGTAAAGGAGCGCGCTGCGAAGTCGTCGATCGCCGAGGCGGCGATCATCTCGTTCCTTACCGCGGACGACGCAGATCGATGGGAAGCCGCGCTAACGCGACGGCTCGACAGGCTAACGCGCTCCATCGACCGCGTGGAGCGCGACCTCGAATTCTCGGTCGAGGCGCTGGCGCTTTATATCCGCGCCTGGCTCACCGCAACGCCGCCATTGCCGGAAGGCGCACAAGCCGCAGCACAGGCCAAGGGGCGGGAGCGATATCAAAGTTTCGTCGAGGCGTTAGGGCGGAGGCTGGCAAAGGGTCAACGGTTGGCGAAGGAGGCTTTGGAGGAGATCGAGCCTAACTCCAGTGACGAGGGCTTCAGGAACGATGGCAATCGATGATCGCGTCCTTTTCCTCATTTTCGCGATGGTTCATTCATGGACCCACAGCGATCCTTTACTATGACTACGTCTTGGCTGGACTGATCAAGAGTTTCGTACCCATCTCTTCGCATGCTGCGTCCATGGACATGGCGCGAAAGCCCCCGCCCCCGTGGCATGCTCCATGCGACGCAGAGAAAAATGCGGGGGCAGACGTGCGAGACAACAAAGCGGCGGCGTTCGGTGGCGGGGCAATCATCGGCATGCTCGGCGGTCTAATCGGCTTAGGCGGAGCTGAATTCCGGTTGCCATTACTGATCGGCGCGTTTCAGTTCGCAGCGCTCGAAGCGGTTATCGTCAACAAGGCGACAAGCCTTGTGGTCGTCGCCTCGGCGTTGCCTTTTCGGGCCGCGGCTGTGCCGCTCGGCGGTGTAGCCGCAAATTGGCCGATTGTTCTCAACCTCCTGGCGGGCAGCCTCCTGGGCGCATGGCTCGGCGCGGGATGGGCGACGCGCCTCAAGTCGACAACGCTCTATCGCGTAATTGCCCCGCTACTTGTGGGCGTCGCCGCCCTGCTGCTGTTCGGCCACGATCAGCAGGGGGGCGGCCCAGCTCTCGCAACTGGCAATCTCCAGCTCGTCGCGGGTGTGGCGGCGGGCTTCATCATCGGGGTCGTCGCATCGCTTCTCGGCGTTGCGGGGGGCGAACTGCTTATTCCAACTCTGGTCTTGCTGTTCGGCGTGGATATCAAGCTTGCGGGAAGCCTCTCACTCGCCGTCAGTTTGCCGACAATGATCGTGGGTTTTACGCGCTACAGCCGTGACCGCAGTTTTGCAATTCTGCGCGAGAGCCGCGCATTCGTCCTCGTCATGGCGCTTGGCTCCATCGTCGGGACATTCCTCGGCGGGCAGCTGCTCGGCATGGCGCCGAACACGATTTTGCTCCCGCTGCTGGCCGCTATCCTCATCGCTTCCGCCATCAAAGTCTGGCGGCACGAGTGAAGGAAGCGGGGGCTTTCAGGCCTGCATCCAGCATGTCGAGCACGGGACATGAGGGGGCAACGTCACCGGAACATTGGGCGAGTGTCGCAGCGAGAATGCACTCAAGTCTGGCAAGGTCGGCGAGTTTCGTCCTCACCTTGTCGAGATGCATCAGTGCAATCTCTCTCACTTCGGCGCAGGAAGCGCGAGGCAGTTCGGCGAGGGCAAGCAGGGCGCGAATGTCCTCAATGCTGAATCCGAGCTCGCGGGCGCGGCGGATAAAGGCGAGCCTTTGAACGTCCGCATGTTCATAAGCGCGACGCCCGTTCGCCGTCCGTGCGGGCGAAGGCAACAGGCCGATGCGCTCGTAATAGCGCACGGTCTCGAAATTGACCCCCGCCGCCGCTGCGAGCTTGCCAATCGTCAAAGGCTGCATGAGTTTTCCCTTGAACCCGTAGTCGCTACAGGGTGCAGGATAGCCCAAACTTCAAGGAAGGGCGAGCCATGACCATCAACGATGCCGTGCAAAAGACGACGCCAGCCGTTACGTCTCCCCCTGCATTGACTGCCGCGCCGAAGTGGTTCGCAGCATTGGGACTCGTCGCAGGTCTCGGGGCGGTCGTCGCCTCGTCGTGCTGCGTTATTCCGCTCGGTCTCGCCGCGCTCGGCGCGGGCGCGAGCGTTCTAGGCGGCCTTGAGAAGGTCGCCGAATGGCGCGTCCCGCTTCTGGCGGTCAGCGCCTCGGCCATTGTCGGGGGGTGGGGCGCATGGTGGTGGAAGCGTCCGGTTCCTTGCGCTTCGGGTTCGGCGTGTGCGTCGCCGCAGCGATCACGCGCAACGCTGGGGCTGCTCCTGTGCGCCTCTCTCATTGTGGTGCTGGCGCCGAGCTGGAGCTATATCGACCCCGTGCTGCTGAAACTGTTTAAGGGGCGGTGAGTGCAACTCGTCTCGACGATAACCTGCCCGTCTTGCGGCCATCAATCGGCTGAGACAATGCCCACGGATGCCTGCCAGTTCTTCTATGAGTGCAAAGGCTGCGGTGCTTTGCTCAGGCCCAAGGCAGGAGATTGCTGCGTCTTCTGCTCATTTGGAGACGTGCCATGCCCGCCGATTCAGGAGGCAAAAGAGCAAGGCCGCGCAAGCGGATGCTGCTCGGACTCGTAGAGCAAAAAAGACCGATTTCCAAAGCCCGCACAAGGCTTACCGCGTGGTGTGTTTCTCTTCATTTGCGCACCGCCCGCGACTCAACTTTCGGCGTCTCGCGATTTCTCGATAAAGGGCTTCGGGACTGACGCCGATCTCCTGTGCGACGTTGGACCACTGGCCCTTGCCGGGCAACGAGCCATTCCAGGCGATCCACGAGCTCAGTCGATCCTCGACGGTTTTGAGCGATAGGATTTCCGCCTGAAGCCGCGCACGCTGCACATCATGCGCGAGGCGCTGGCCCCAAGCTTCCGCATAATCAGGGTTTTGGACGAGCCGACTGCGCAAAGCGTCGCGGGCCACAGCCCAAGTTATGGCAGCGGTTTCAGCACGCGCATCGCAGTAATACACGGTGGAATACACGGAAGCCTCTGCCAGAATTGATCCCGGCCCCGCGCGTTGAAGGATCAGAGACGTCCCGTCCTCGTGGACACGAACAAGATGGACGACGCCACGCCGCACGGCATGAACCAACTGCACGGCGTCTCCCAAGTGAAATACCGCCTCGCCCGCTGCGAAGGCGCATTCGTGCCCACTTAGGCCCTCCAGAAAGAATTCAGCCTCTGACATGATATCTATCATGTCTATAAACGCACGCCCATGGCAAGAACTCATTGAAGGAGAATCCGATGATCCGCGCCATTGCACTTTTCGCCTGCCTCTTCCCAACCATTGCGCTCGCGCAATCGGACCAGGAACAACACGGAGGCAGCCAAGCCTCTCACCATCAAATGATGATGGGGCATGAGCATCACTCTGGTCAGCCAGCCCCAACCCAACCCGGCCAGGCCGCATTCGCTGCCATTCAGGAAATTGCTGAAATTCTGGAAGCAGATCCGAAAACAGATTGGACCAAAGTCGATATCGAGGCGCTCCGACAGCACCTAATCGACATGAACAACGTCACCCTCACGGCTGAAGTGAAAAGCGAGCCTACGGAAGGCGGAATGCGCTTCACGGTAACGGGACCTGGCGCGGTCCGAGACTCCATCCGCCGCATGGTCGCAGCCCACGCGGCGACCATGAACGATGTCGACGGATGGGGCTTCGAAGCCTTGGAAATCGAGAGCGGTTCGACGCTCACAGTGCGTCCGTCCCCTGGGGAGGCCGCTAAGTTGCGCGGGCTCGGATTCATAGGTGTCATGACTCGTGGCATGCATCACCAGATGCATCACTTGATGATTGCGCGTGGTCAACATCCACATCGCTAAGTAAGCGGATTGTTCGACGCTCGATTGAGCTGATCCCTGACGTAGCTGCGTACAAGCCTTGCCGAAGCCGCTCGCGACCTTTGCTGAACGCGGACCTCTTTTTAAGGTCGTCGTCCTTGTTCTTTCAGCTTCTTTGCTCGCCCGACTTATTTCTAGGCGATGAGTGCCACTTGGAGACAGGACATGGAACACACCAGCGCCCCCTATCTCGACGCCAGACGCATGGTTATGGCAATCTTTCTGGGCTTGGTCTTCACGTCTGCCGCTATGACCTCGTCGTTTGCAAAGCCAGCAAGAAACACGGCTAAGCTACTCGGGAGACATGAAGTAGCGACGCCATGCGCGCCTTACGCAAGTGGCGACCGTTCCCCCCGCCGCCGTTGCTTCCCGCGAAGCTCGCGTTACGGCGACGAACGAGACTTTGAATGTTTCATTGATGAGTGAGGCGCAGCGACCATTCCAAGCACGGGCAAAAGCCACGCCTGAAACGGTCACTGCAATCCCTTTGCAATTTCATTTTGGGAACCTTGAACCGCATCCATGCGAAGCTTCTGATTGAGAACGCCTTGACTGGTTCTTATATTTCCATCATATTAGAAATATGGAAAGCCATGAAGCCATAGCCGCCCTTGTCGCGCTCGGTCATGAGACGCGCCTCGATATTTTCCGGCTGCTCATGCAAGCCGGACCCAAGGGACTTGCGGCGGGACAGATCGGCGAGCGGCTCGCGCTCCCACCTGCGACGCTGTCGTTCCACCTCAGTCAGCTCAAGCATGCGGACCTCGTGACCTTCCGCCGCGAAAGTCGGTCACTGATCTACTCGGCTGCTTATCCGGTCATGAATGCGCTGCTCGCTTACATGACCGAGAACTGCTGCCAAGGCGCAACCGCTTCATGCGAAGCCGACGCTCCTCCAACTTGCCCGCCAAAGGGACGCCATGAAACGCCTGCACGTGCACGTGTCCGTTGATGACCTTGCGGGGTCCATCCGCTTTTACAGCGCGCTTTTTGGGGCGGAGCCGACCGTCGCCGCGTCCGATTACGCGAAATGGATGCTGGATGATCCGCGCGTGAACTTCGCGATATCGTCGCGCGGCGGAAAGGCTGGCGTCGATCATCTTGGGATTCAGGTCGAGACGCCAGAAGAACTGAAGGAAGTCTATGGCCGCCTGCAACGTGCTGAACGGCCTGTGCTCGAAGAGGGCGCGACAACCTGCTGCTACGCCGAGTCCGAGAAAGCGTGGACGTCCGACCCGCAAGGGCTCTTGTGGGAATCGTTCCTGACGAGCGGCGAAAGCACGATTTACGGCGACGATGAATCGCTTGCAGGATTCCGCACGGGTGGCGGCGTCGCGGAGCCCGCCTCCTGCTGCGGCTCTAAGCCTGCGCCTGCGGTTGAAGGCGCTTGTTGTTCTGGAACGGGAGCCAACAAATGACTGACCGCGTTTATAACGTCCTCTTTCTTTGCACCGGCAACACTGCGCGCTCCGTCTTGGCGGAAGGCATTCTGCGCAAGGATGGCGCGGGCCGGTTCAACGCCTATTCGGCGGGAAGCCAGCCGAAGGGCGTCGTCAATCCCTATGCGCTCAAGACTCTTGCCGAGTTTGGCTATCCGACAGATGGCTTCCGCTCGAAGAGCTGGGACGAATTCGCCGCGCCCGACGCGCCGAAAATGGATTTCGTTTTCACCGTCTGCGACAGCGCAGCGGGTGAAGCCTGCCCGATCTGGCCGGGCCAGCCCATGACCGCGCATTGGGGCATTGAAGACCCTGCCGCCGTCGAGGGCTCTGATCTGGAGAAGCAACGCGCCTTCAACGAAGCCTTCCGCTACATGAAAAATCGGATCTGGCTGCTGCTCGCGGTGCCAATCGCGCGCCTGGATAAACTCGCGCTCAAGAACCGTTTGCAGGAAATCGGCGAGTCCGAAGGGGCAACCCACGGCCAAAAGACGGAGGCGTGAGGGTGACGATCACCATCTATCACAACCCCGCCTGCGGCACCTCGCGCAACACGCTCGCGATGATCCGGCAGAGCGGCGAAGAGCCGGTCGTCGTTGAATATTTGAAGGAGCCCCCGACGCGCGAGCGGCTCGTCGAACTGCTCGCGGCCATGGGGATTTCAGCGCGCGAGCTGCTCCGCCAGAAGGGCACGCCCTATGACGCGCTCGGTCTCGGCGACCCGAAGTGGACGGAAGAGGAATTGATTGGCTTCATGCTCGAACACCCGATCCTCATCAACCGGCCAATCGTCGTAACGCCGAAGGGCGCGCGGCTGTGCCGTCCCTCGGAGGCCGTGCTCGATATTCTGCCCAACCCCGACATCGGCGGCTTCATCAAGGAAGATGGGGAAGTCGTCGGCGGCAGGGCCTCACAACCTCAACCCTGAAAGGAACACCATGGCGACCATTCATGTTTTTGATCCCGCTCTTTGTTGCAGCTCTGGCGTCTGCGGCGTTGAAACCGATCAGGCCCTTGTGACTTTCGCCGCTGACGTGGATTGGGCGAAGCAGAACGGCGCGCAAGTGGAGCGCTTCAATCTTGCGCAGCAACCCTTGGCCTTCGCCGACAACGCCACGGTGAAAGGCTTTCTCGAACGCTCCGGGCAGGAAGCGCTGCCGCTGATCCTGGTTGACGGCGATATCGCGCTCGCCGGACGCTATCCGAGCCGCACGGAGCTGGCGCGCTGGGCGGGCGTCAAAGAGGTCGAGGAAGTAAAACAAGGCGCATGTTGCAGCGGCACATCCTGCTGCTGAAAGGTCGATATGAAATTTCTAGAACAACCTCCGCGCTTTCTCTTTTTCACCGGCAAAGGCGGCGTCGGCAAAACGTCGATCGCCTGCGCGACGGCGATACAGCTCGCCGAAGCCGGTCGCCGTGTGCTGCTCGTCAGCACCGATCCGGCCTCGAATGTCGGGCAGGTGTTCGGGGTCGGCATCGGCGACAAAATCACGGCGATTGACGCCGTGCCGAACCTGTTCGCGCTGGAAATCGACCCGCAGGCCGCTGCGCAAGCCTATCGCGACCGCATTGTCGGTCCCGTGCGCGGCAAGTTGCCGGACGCCGTGGTGAAGGGCATCGAAGAGCAGCTCTCGGGAGCCTGCACGACGGAGATCGCCGCCTTCGACGAATTCACGGCGCTGTTGACGGACACCGCTATTACGTCGGGTTACGACCATATCATCTTCGATACGGCCCCGACCGGCCACACCATACGCCTCTTGCAGCTTCCCGTTGCGTGGAGCGGCTTTCTCGAAGCGGGCAAGGGTGACGCCTCCTGCCTCGGCCCGCTCGCTGGACTGGAAAAGCAGCGCGCGCAATACAGCGCCGCCGTTGACGCTTTGGCCGACGGTCAGCGCACCCGTCTTATCCTTGTCGCACGCGCCCAAAATTCCGCGCTGCGCGAAGCCGCGCGCACGCATGAAGAACTGGCGGCGATTGGTCTCAATCAGCAATTCCTCGTCGTGAATGGTCTGCTGCCGAAGGAAGAGGCGGCGCTCGATGCGCTCGCCGCCGCACTTTACGCGCGCGAGCAGTCCGCTCTTGGGGCCACACCCGATGCGCTTCGCGGCTTGCCCTGCGACTATGTGCCATTGAAGCCCTTCAATCTGGTCGGGCTCGATGCGTTGCGTCAGCTCCTCGTCGAGACGCCGCCGCACCTGGACGCAGCGGTCGGCGAAGCTGTCGAGCTGCACGCGCCCAGTCTCTCCGAGCTGGTCGATGGCGTCGCCGCCGACGGTCACGGCCTGGTCATGCTGATGGGCAAGGGCGGCGTCGGCAAAACGACGCTGGCGGCGGCGGTTGCGGTCGAACTGGCGCATCGCGGCCTGCCAGTGCATCTCACCACCTCCGACCCTGCGGCGCATCTGGCTGAAACGCTGCATGGCTCACTGGAAAACCTGACGGTCAGCCGCATCGATCCGCACGCCGAAACTGAACGCTACCGGCAAGAGGTGCTGCGGACGAAGGGTGCAAAGCTCGACGCGCAGGGACGCGCCTTGCTGGAAGAAGATTTGCGCTCGCCCTGCACGGAAGAAATCGCCGTCTTTCAAGCTTTCTCGCGCATCATCCGCGAGGCGGGCGAGAAGTTCGTCGTCATGGACACCGCGCCGACCGGCCACACGTTACTGCTCCTGGATGCGACGGGGGCGTATCACCGCGAGGTCGCGCGGATGCTGGACGCCAAGGGCGCGCATTACACGACGCCGATGATGCAGCTACAGGACGAGCGCCGAACCAAGGTTTTGCTCGTCACGCTCGCGGAAACGACGCCCGTCCTCGAAGCGGCAAACCTTCAGGCGGATTTGCGCCGTGCGGGGATCGAGCCATGGGCGTGGGTCGTCAATAACAGCGTCGCGGCGGCGCGCCCGCATTCTCCCTTGCTGCGCCAGCGCGCGAAGAACGAACTGCGCGAGGTGGAGAAAGTCGCAACAACCCACGCGCGGCGCTACGCCGTCGTACCGCTGCTGAGGGAAGAGCCGGTCGGGGTGTCGCGCCTTCTCGAACTGGCTGGCCGTGCGACTGAACCCGTCTGAAATATCATTGGGAAGATCGAGCATCATGAGTGAAGCCACAACCGTCGCCAGAAACTCCACGATAGACAAAGCGCCGGCAATGGGCGTGTTCGAGCGATATCTGACTCTCTGGGTCGCCCTTTGCATCGTCGCTGGAATTGTCCTTGGGCAGATGATGCCCGCCGTCTTCCACGCCATTGGCGCGGCGACGGTCGCCGAGGTCAATTTGCCGGTCGCCGTGCTCGTCTGGCTCATGATTGTTCCCATGCTCCTGAAAATCGACCTTGCCGCTCTCGGGCAGGTGAAGGAGCATTGGCGCGGAATTGCCGTAACCGTCGGCATCAATTGGCTGGTGAAGCCCTTCTCCATGGCGCTGCTCGGCTGGATTTTCATCTCGCATCTGTTCCGGCCCTATCTGCCTGCCGATCAGATTGACGGCTATATTGCCGGATTGATCCTGCTGGCGGCGGCTCCCTGCACGGCCATGGTCTTCGTCTGGTCCAACCTCGTCGAAGGAGAACCGCATTTCACACTGTCCCAAGTCGCGCTGAATGACTCCATCATGGTCATCGCCTTCGCGCCGATCGTCGCGCTGCTGCTCGGCCTCTCCTCCATCACCGTGCCTTGGAACACGCTGCTCCTGTCGGTCCTGCTCTACATCGTCGTGCCGGTCATCGCCGCACAACTATGGCGGCGGGCGCTGTTGGCGCAGGGTGGCGACGCCGCGCTAAAAAGGACGCTCGCGCGGCTCGGCCCGCTGTCGCTTTCGGCATTGCTGCTGACGCTCGTCCTGCTCTTTGGCCTGCAAGGCGAGCAGATCATCGCGCAGCCGCTCGTCATCGGCCTGCTGGCTGTGCCGATCTTGATCCAGGTCTATTTCAACGCTGGTCTTGCCTATCTGATGAACCGCGCGCTCGGCGTGGAGTGGTGCGTCGCGGGCCCTTCAGCGCTTATTGGCGCGAGCAACTTTTTCGAGCTGGCGGTGGCCACAGCCATTGCGCTCTTCGGTTTCCAGTCAGGTGCGGCGCTGGCGACGGTCGTCGGCGTCCTCGTGGAAGTGCCGGTCATGCTCTCCGTCGTTCATATCGTCCGGCGCTCGCGCGGATGGTATGAAAGGAGCGCGGCTTAATTTCGTAGCTCTGACGGGGCAGTTTCATGTCAAAAAATCCACTTCGCCATCACACCCCTGACGACGATCCAGAGGCGGGAACACCCGGCACTGGCGAGGACATTTGCCCCGATTGCAAAGGAACCGGCAAGCAGGTGGACAAGAAGACAGGCCAACCCACGGAAGAGCCCTGCGAACGCTGCGACGGAACAGGCCGGATCATCGAGGGCATTGGTTAGTTTCAATGGGCGCCCTGGAAGTGGCGAACGCCAAATCCGCCGCCGCATACAACGCCGCGGCGGATTATTTTGACCATCCTGTCAGCTCCTTCTGGCATCGTTTCGGACGGCAGACCGTTGAGCGCCTCGGCTTGAGCGAGGGTGAGAGGATTCTCGATGTGTGCTGCGGGAGCGGCGGCTCCGCGCTGCCCGCCGCTGAAGCTGTCGGGCGAAAGGGCAATGTCGTCGCGGTCGATCTCGCTGAGCGGCTCGTCAGCTTGGGAGAGGCACAGGCGCGCGAGAAGGGGCTCGGCAATCTCGAATTCAGGATCGGCGACATGCTGGCGCTCGATTATCCCGACGCGAGCTTCGACGTGGTGGCCTGCATCTTCGGGATTTTCTTTGTCCCCGACATGGTTGCGTTCACAAAGGAGCTTTGGCGCATGGTCCGCCCGAACGGACGACTCGCCATCACCACCTGGGAGCGTCAATAACTGACGCACTGGCATCTACAAACAGAAGCAGCTTGTATCTCGTGTGGTTTTCGTATATTGACCTCCATATCGAATTCTAGACGAACACTTGGTTGAGCCCTTCGCGGCCCCACTGACGAAATCTCCCCTTAAAATTCGACTTAACCTTTGCATGCGCTTTCGCGCATGCAAACGATCTTGCTATGCACTTGTGAGAACTCTCATGTTTTATGGAACGGTAAAGTGGTTTAACTCCCAAAAGGGCTTCGGTTTCATTCAGCCTGACGATGGCGGCAAGGACGTTTTCGTCCACATCTCTGCCGTCGAGCAGGCTGGTATGCGTGACCTCAGTGAGGGGCAGAAGCTCAGCTACGACATCATTGATGATCGCCGCAGCGGCAAGGCCTCGGCTGGAAAGCTCCAGGCGGCCTGATCTATCGGTTCTCGGAAGGGATGTGGACCACGGATGTAATGGCCAGATTCACTTCTAGAACCCAGAACAAGTCTCAGACAGCAGTCTGAGACTTTTTTATTTGCACCTAGCGCGGACACTGGTGGTTTATGATATTTCTACATGACTGATGCAGCCCAAGACCCCATATTCAACCTATTCCATCAACTCGATCACCGCATTGGCGCCTTCGAGGCGCTGTCAGACAATGTTCCAGATGCCTTCGTCGAGGCGTGCCGGGCTGTCACGGATGCGGCGACGCGCAAGCCACTGGCAATGATCGAAGCGGCACTTGTCGCTGCCATTGCCTTGGCTGACACCTTGCTGGCAGGCTGACCTCGCGTCCAGCGACGAGCCAGGCGCGACACGTGGCGCAGTGTAAAAACAAGAAAAAGCAATGATGGGTGGCGCACCGCTGTCACCGCAAAAGCGTATGTCGCTTTCGAGCCTCACGTCCAAGGCTTTGCTTGAGAAAGAAAAGGTATGCATATGGACGAAAAACACGCAAATGCGCACGAGCAGTTCTTTTTAGCTATAAGGGCGCTCGCAGCATCCGCTGACAGTATTCAATTGCGATTGATCCGGGCCAATGAATTCATTCTCCTTGTCACAATTGATGAATTCGAGGAAGAAAAAGAGCTAAAGATCAAATTTGCAAGAATACTTGACTATTTGGCCGTCGATCAAGACGACCTGGAAGAGGTCGCCGTTGAGACCGCCGCGCACATGACAGATATGGAAGCCGCTAAAGTTGCGGGGCTGATTTGCGATTTTTTCTACGACCTCGGATAGGTCGTCATCCTGACGGAACAACATCTTCCATCACCAACGAGAGATAAAGCCACCGGCGACCTGCTGCCGGTGGTTCCTTTTTCGGCTGTCTGAAAATCCAAGGTATTTTGAACAGTCCGCTTTTGGCGGAAAATGTCGCTCTTCCGAAAGCGGCCATGCCGGTTCTTGGAAAACGTCGAATGTTCTGCGACCTTGCCCTCCAGGTCCAAGCGGCAGAACCGCCGATAGGTGAGATTGAGATGCACTTCCTCGCATAGGCGACGTTCCGAGCGAATGCCCAAGCAATAGCCGACCAGAAGCATGCGAACCATCAGCTCCGGATCAACCGAGGGGCGCCCGATGCTGCTGTAGAAAGCCTTTGACGCGAGTTTTTCAAAACGATCGGCGCAAAGGGGACTTGAAACCGTCTCCAAAGTAACGCGTGGTAGCGTGTTTCGCCGCCTTTTTGCGACAGACCTAGCTGGAGGCGCGCCCTGCCAATCCCCTGTCATTGCACGCCACAGCGCTACGCCCCCTGCTGACTTGTTGCATTCCATCCGGTCGCGCCTTTCTTAATCGACCCCGGCTTGGAACCGCCACCTTGCAGTTCCGCGACAACCGGGGATCAAAGTGCGCTCTCAAAACGACAACGCTGAAGCGCTCTCGCGCAGCGCCCGCATGTTGCGCACGGCGCTCGGCACAGAGATTGCGGGCTGGCTCGACGATGCGAGCGTCGTCGAGATCATGCTCAATCCCGACGGACGGCTTTGGCTCGATCGTCTGACGAGCGGGCTCGAGGATACGGGCGTGCGACTTTCGGCGGAAGACGGCGAGAGGATCATCCGGCTCGTCGCGCATCATGTCGGCGCCGAGGTGCATGCCGGCGCGCCGCGCGTCTCGGCGGAGCTGCCGGAAACCGGCGAGCGCTTTGAAGGGGTCCTGCCGCCGGTCGTTTATGCTCCAGCCTTCGCCATCCGCAAGCCCGCGGTCGCGGTGTTCTCGATCAACGATTACGTCGCGGCTGGCGTCATGACGAAAGATCAGGCGGCTATTCTTCGCGCCTCGGTCGCTGAACGCAGGAACATCCTCGTCGCTGGCGGGACGTCCACCGGCAAGACGACGCTCTCCAACGCCCTGCTCGCCGAGATCGCCAAGGCCTCCGACCGCGTCGTGCTGATCGAAGACACGCGCGAGCTGCAATGCGCCGCGCCCAATCTCGTGTCGTTGCGCACCAAGGACGGCGTCGCCTCGCTGTCCGATCTGGTTCGCTCTTCGCTCCGGCTTCGACCCGATCGCATCCCCATCGGGGAGGTGCGTGGCGCCGAGGCGCTCGATTTGCTCAAAGCCTGGGGCACGGGACATCCGGGCGGGGTCGGCACCATTCACGCTGGGTCAGCGCTGGGAGCGCTACACCGTCTCGAACAGCTCATCCAGGAAGCGGTCGTCACCGTCCCGCGCGCGCTGATCGCCGAGACGATCCAGATCATCGCGGTTCTCGCCGGCCGAGGAACGGAACGGCGGCTGATCGAACTCGCCGCCGTTCAGGGCCTCGACGCCTACGGCGACTACGCGCTCACCGACCTCACCTCCGTCACCTTTGGAGACACCCATGAAAAGGTTTCCGATCCGCAATCGATTGCGCGCTCGCATTAATCTTGAGCTTTCCTTCCTGATCTCGGCCACCGCGCTTTCCACGCCGGCCTTCGCCGCCGGCTCCAACATGCCCTGGGAGCAGCCACTCCAGCAGATCCTGCAGTCGATAGAAGGGCCGGTCGCCAAGATCATCGCGGTCATCATCATCATCACGACCGGCCTGACGCTGGCCTTCGGCGACACCTCGGGCGGCTTCCGGCGGCTGGTGCAGATCGTCTTCGGCCTGTCGATCGCCTTCGCAGCCTCGAGCTTTTTTCTGTCCTTCTTCTCCTTCGGCGGCGGAGCGCTGATCTGATGGAGAACGAGAACCTTCTCGTCGACGGCGGCGTCGCGGGCTTCCGCGTTCCCGTCCGCCGGGCGCTGACCGAACCGATCTTCCTCGGCGGCGCGCCGCGCTCGATCGCCATTCTGAACGGCACGCTCGCCGCGGCGCTTGGCCTCGGTCTCCGGCTCTGGCTCGCCGGCCTCGCCTTCTGGGTTGTGGCGCAGTTCGCCGCCGTCTGGGCGGCAAAGCGCGATCCCGATTTCGTCGAAGTCGTTCGCCGGCATTTGCGCTACCCGGCGCATTTCGGGGTGTGAGGAGAAGCGAAAATGCTCAACCTCGCCGAATATCGCAGGAAGCCGCAGAGCCTCGCCGACTTCCTGCCCTGGGCCGCGCTCGTCGCGCCGGGCGTCGTGCTGAACAAGGACGGCTCGCTTCAGCGAACGGCGCGCTTTCGTGGCCCCGATCTCGAAAGCGCCACGCAAGCCGAACTCGTCGGCGTCACGGCGCGGCTCAACAATGCGCTGCGGCGCCTGGGGTCCGGCTGGGCGATCTTCTTCGAAGCGCAGCGCAATCCCGCGCAAGACTATCCGGCGAGCTCCTTCCCCGATCTGGTCTCCGCACTCGTCGACGAGGAGCGGCGCGCCCAGTTCGAAGAGGAAGGGACGCATTTCGAGAGCGGGTATTTTCTCACCCTCGCTTATCTGCCGCCCGAGGACGAGGCGGCAGGCGCCGAGAGCTGGCTCTATGAGGGCCGTTCGCAGGAAGGCGCGCCAAGCGCCGTTCTCGCTGGCTTCATCGACCGCACCGACCGGCTCTTGCAGCTCATCGACGGCTTCGCGCCGGAAGCCGAATGGCTCTCCGACGGCGAGACCCTGACCTATCTCCATTCCTGCGTCTCGACCAAACGCCACAAGATCCGCGTTCCCGAGACGCCCATGCATCTCGACGCGATCCTCGCCGACGAGCCGCTGACCGGCGGCCTCGAGCCACGACTCGGACGCGCGCATCTGCGCATTCTCACTATCATGGGCTTCCCCTCGTCGACCCATCCCGGAATCCTCGACGAGCTCAATCGCCTCGCCTTTCCCTATCGCTGGTCGACAAGGGCAATCACGCTCGACAAGACGGACGCTACGAAGGTCGTCACCCGCATCCGCCGGCAATGGTTCGCCAAGCGCAAATCGATCCTGGCGATCCTGAAGGAGGTGATGACCAATGAGTCCTCCGTCCTTCTCGACACCGACGCCCATAACAAGGCGCTCGACGCCGACGCCGCGCTGCAGGATCTGGGCTCCGATTTGATCGGTGAAGCCTATGTGACGGCGACGATCACCGTCTGGGACGAGGATGCCCGTCTCGCCGACGAGAAGCTGCGTCTTGCGGAAAAAGTCATCCAGGGCCGCGACTTCACGTCGATGGTCGAGACAGTCAACGCCATCGAAGCCTGGCTCGGCTCGCTTCCGGGTCATGTCTACGCCAATGTCCGTCAGCCGCCGATTTCGACCATCAATCTCGCCCATATGATCCCGCTTTCGGCGGTCTGGGCGGGCACGTTGACGGACGCGCATCTCAATGCGCCGCCGCTCTTCTTTAGTCGCACCGAAGGTTCGACGCCGTTTCGCTTCTCGCTCCATGTCGGCGATGTCGGCCACACGCTCGTTATCGGGCCAACCGGCGCGGGCAAGAGCGTTCTGCTCGCTTTGATGGCGCTTCAGTTCCGCCGCTACGAGCGTTCGAAAATCTTTGTCTTCGATTTCGGGGGATCGGCGCGGGCGGCGACGCTCGCCATGGGCGGCAGCTGGCACGATCTCGGCGGTGCACTTTCCGCGGAAAGTCTCGATCCCGTCGCCTTGCAGCCTCTCGCCGCGGCGGACGATCCCGCCGGGTGCGCCTGGGCCGCCGATTGGATCGCCTCCATCCTCGCCCGCGAAAATGTCGCCGTCACCCCGGAGGTGAAGGAGCATCTTTGGTCGGCGCTCTCGTCTCTCGCCTCCGCGCCGATTGAAGAGCGCACTCTCACCGGCCTCTCGGTGCTCCTCCAATCCAATCCGCTCAAGCGCGCGCTCAAGCCGTTTTGCCTGGGCGGGCCGCATGGACGGCTTCTAGATTCCGAGACGGAGCTTCTCGGCGCCGCCGACGTCCAATGTTTCGAGACCGAAGGGCTGATCGGCTCCGCGGCCGCGCCCGCCGTCCTTTCCTACCTCTTCCACCGCCTCGAAGGCCGGCTCGACGGCGCGCCCGCGCTCCTCGTCATCGACGAAGGCTGGCTCGCCCTCGACGATCCCGGTTTCGCCGCTCAATTGCGCGAATGGCTCAAGACGCTGCGCAAGAAAAACGCTTCCGTCGTCTTCGCCACCCAGTCGCTCGCCGATATCGAGACGAGCCCGATCGCGCCCGCGATCGTCGAGAGCTGCCCAACCCGGATTTTCCTGCCCAACGAGCGCGCGATCGAGCCGCAGATCCTCTCCATCTATCGTCGCTTTGGCCTCAACGACCGGCAGATCGAGATCATCGCGCGGGCAACGCCCAAGCGCGACTATTACTGCCAGTCGCGGCGCGGCAATCGCCTCTTCGAATTGGGCCTCGGTCCCGTAGCGCTGGCCCTTTGCGCCGCGTCTTCGAAAAGCGACCAAAAACGCATCGCCGAGATTTCGGCGGCCGCAGGACGCGAGGGCTTCGCGCGCGCCTGGCTGTCCGCGCGCGGCCTCGATTGGGCCGCCGATCTTCTCCCCGCCTCGACCGATCTGGAGACATCGTCATGACCCGCATTCGTCGCCTCGCAGCCGCGAGCGCTTTCGCTTTGTCGCTTGCTTTCTTCAGCGCGCCCGCCTCGGGGCAATTCGTTGTGTTCGATCCGACCAATTACGCCCAGAACGTCCTGACCGCGGCGAACACGCTGCAGCAGATCAACAATCAGGTCACGAGCCTACAGAATGAGGCGCGGATGCTGATCAATCAGGGGAGGAACCTTGCGAACCTCCCCTATTCCTCGCTGCAAACGATCCAGCAGTCGATCTCACAAACGCAACAGCTGCTCCGCGAGGCCCAGCGCATCGCCTATGACGTGCAGCAGATCGACCAGGCTTTCTCGACGCAGTACGGCCCCGTCGATGCTTCGGTGAGTTCGGCGAGCCTTGTCGACGGCGCTAGGCAGCGCTGGCAAAACTCTCTGTCCGCCTTGCAGGACGCGATGCGCCTTCAGGCCGGCATCGTGCAATCCATCGACACAGCCCGCTCAGAGGCCGGCGCACTCATCTCGTCGAGCCAGTCCGCGCTCGGCGCCCTTCAGGCGTCGCAGGCTGGCAATCAGCTCCTGGCGCTTCAGAGCAAACAACTCGCCGATGTGACGGCGCTCCTCGCCTCGCAAGGCCGCGCCCAGTCCCTCGAACTCGCGCGCAACGCCGAAGCCCAGGAACAGGCGCGCGAGCAGATGCGTCGCTTCGTTGCGCCCGGGCAAGCCTATCAGCCCGGCAATGTCGCCATGTTTCATTGAGTGAGGGCGATGTCATGAACTGGAGAGAATGGCTCGCGCCCGAGAATATTGGCTTTGTCGCCGTTGGGATCGTCATCGGCGCGATCGCGCTCATTGGCGTCGAATCCGCCTGCGACGCCGATGTCGCGGCGCGAACGAAACCGGCGTCGCTCTTGCCGAGCGGCGCGCCATCGAGAGAGCCTACCATCGATCCCGAGCTATTGCGCTGCGCCCAGCTTCCCATTGAAGAGGCGGACGATCCCGCCTGCAAGGCGCTCTGGGCAAAGGAACGCAGGCGCTTTCTTGGGGACCGCAAGTCGACGACGGAGCCGGCCGAACATCTGATCGATATGTTCCCGTCACATCGCTCGCCCGCCGACGGCGCCTCGCCGAAGCCCGCGCGCGAGAGCGAGTAGCGCCATGGGCGGAACCGGCGTCATCGATCGCTTCCTCGAGACCTTCACCCGCTATATCGACTCCGGCTTCGGCCTGCTCGGCGGCGAGGTGGGGTTTCTGGCGACGACGCTGGTCGTCATCGACGTCACCCTCGCCGCGCTGTTCTGGAGCATGGGCCCTGGCGAAGACATCATCGCCCGCTTGGTGAAGAAGACCCTGTTCGTTGGCGTCTTCGCCTGGCTCATCGGCAATTGGAACAATCTCGCCCGCATCGTCTTCGAAAGCTTTTCGGGGCTCGGCCTCAAGGCTGCTGGGGCGGGGCTCTCCACCGCCGACTTCCTGCGGCCCGGCCGCGTCGCCCAGGTCGGGATCGACGCCGGACGCCCCCTGCTCGATTCCCTCTCGCAGCTTCTGGGCTATGTCTCCTTCTTCGAAAACGTCGTCCAGATCGCCATTCTACTCATCGCCTGGCTCATCGTTCTCCTGAGCTTTTTCATTCTGGCGATCCAGCTCTTCGTCACGCTGATCGAGTTCAAGCTGACGACGCTCGCCGGC
The DNA here is from genome assembly GCF_000188155.2 of Methylocystis sp. ATCC 49242. Lineage (NCBI taxonomy): Bacteria > Pseudomonadati > Pseudomonadota > Alphaproteobacteria > Hyphomicrobiales > Methylocystaceae > Methylocystis > Methylocystis sp. ATCC 49242. The sequence goes on along the minus strand of NZ_KE124774.1, from coordinate 195,799 downwards.
TTCGTCCTCATTCCCTTCGGCCTCTTCGGCAAGACCGCCTTTCTCGCCGAACGCGTACTCGGCAATGTCGTCTCCTCCGGCGTCAAGGTGCTGGTGCTCGCCGTCATCGTCGGCATCGGCTCGACGCTCTTCGCGCAATTCACGCAAGGCTTTGCAAGCCAGCCCACCGTCGACGACGCCATGGCGCTGGTTCTCGCGGCGCTCTCCCTACTCGGCCTCGGAATCTTCGGCCCCGGCATCGCCAATGGGATCGTCTCGGGCGGCCCGCAGCTTGGCGCCGGCGCCGTCGTCGGGACCGGGCTTGTCGCGGGCGGCGCGGGGGCCGCTGGCTATGGCGCCCTGCGTCTTGCGGGCGGGACGCTCTCGGGCCTCGCCGGAAGGAACGAGACGCAGGCCGCGACGACATTGCCGCCCTCGCGGGGCCCGCAGCCGCCCGCTGGCAGCGCGCCGCCTTCCGCGCCCCCTGGCGGTTCTAGTGGCGGGCCGGGAGGTTCGGCTGCGCGACCATTCGCTTCAGCGGGTGCCGCGTCGGCCCCTCCGCCTGATGGCGGCGCCTCCGCAGGCGTTGGCGTCAATCCAGCGCCATCCGGCGAACCCGCGTGGGCCAAACGCCTGAAGCGCTCGCAATCCGTCTCGCACGGCGTCTCGATCGCCGCCCATGCTCTCCGCTCCGGCGACGCCCATGGCGGCGGCGCCTCCGTCAATCTGTCCGAGGCCCGCTAATGTTCAAACGATCTTCCGTCCGCTACGGACGCACGCCCGAACCCGAAACGCCCTATCAGAAAGCCGCGCAGGTCTGGGACGAGCGCATCGGCTCGGCGCGCGTACAAGCCAAGAACTGGCGACTGATCGCCTTTGGCAATCTCTTCCTCGCGGGCGGTCTCGCGATCGCCCTCGTCTGGCAGAGTGCGCGTGGCTCGGTCGTGCCCTGGGTCGTGCAGATCGATAGATTCGGCGAATCGCAGGCCGTCGCGCCCGCTGTTGCGGACTACAAGCCAACCGATCCTCAGATCGCCTGGCATCTCGCCCGCTTTGTCGAGCACGTCCGATCAATCCCGGCCGATCCGATCGTCGTGCGGCAAAACTGGCTCAAGGCCTACGACTTCGTCACCGAGAAAGGCGCGCTGGCGTTGAACGACTACGCCCGCGCCAACGATCCCTTCGGCAAGGTCGGGCAGGTCCAGATCGCCGTCGATGTCGCCAGCGTCATTCGCGCCTCCGACGATTCGTTCCGCGTCGCCTGGACCGAGCGCCGCTATGAGAACGCCAGCCTCGCCTCCACCGAACGCTGGACCGCCATTCTCACGATCATCATTCAGCCGCCCCGTGACGCCGAGCGCCTGCGCAAGAACCCGCTCGGTCTCTTCATTCACGCCATCAATTGGTCGAAGGAGCTTGGCCAATGACTCAATTGTCGCTTCGGGCTTTCTTGAGCCTCACTCTCTCGTCGTCTCTGCTCAGCGCCTGCTCGAGCTTCAAGCCGCCGGAGATCGCCTATGATGATTTGCCGGTTCCGGCGAGCCTGCAGAGCGATCCGCCCGGCCCGGTCAAAATCGTCGAAATCCCGAAGATCCTGCCGCTGCCGGGCCAGCTCAAATCCCTTGCGCGGGGCAAGGGAGAGCGGCCTGAGCCGATCGATCCGAAAGCGCGGATCGAACAGGCCAACGCCGCCGCGCGCATGGAGCCGCGCCGCGCCGGCTACATCAACGCCGTCCAGATCTATCCCTTCACCGAAGGCGCGCTCTATCAGGTCTATGCCGCGCCGGGTGAGATCACCGACATCGCGCTTCAAGACGGTGAGCAACTCGTGGGCTCCGGCCCCGTCGCCGCCGGCGATACGGTGCGCTGGATCATCGGCGATACGGAGAGCGGAGCCGGCGCCGCCCGCAAGACGCACATCATGGTCAAGCCGACGCGCGCCGATCTGATGACCAATCTCGTCATCAACACCGACCGCCGCACCTATCATCTCGAGCTGCGTTCGACCGAGAAGACCTATATGGCTTCGGTCTCCTGGCAATATCCGCAGGACGAGCTCATCGCGCTGCGCCGCCAGAACGTCGCCGCCGAGGCCGCCGCGCCGGTCGATGTCGGCCTCGATCTCGCCCGGCTCAATTTCCGCTACGCCATCGAGGGCGACGCCGCGCCCTGGCGGCCGCTGCGCGCCTTCGACGATGGCCGCAAGGTCTATATCGAATTCCCGCGCGGCGTCTCTCAGGGCGAGATGCCGCCGCTCTTCGTCACCGGCGCCTCGGGCGACAGCCAGCTCGTCAATTACCGCGTGCGGGGCAATCACATGATTGTCGACCGGCTCTTCGCCGCCGCGGAACTGCGCTTCGGTTCGGACGACCAGAAGATCGTCCGCATAGTGCGCAGCGATGGAAGGTCCGCCATATGAGCGGGCCGGAACACGAGAAGAAGCTTGCGGAGGAACTGCGGCTGCGACCCGAGCGGCCGCCAGTGACGCGCCTTTCGCGCCGTGTGCTGATCGCTCTTGCGGGCGTCTCTTCGGCCACCCTTCTCGGCCTGACCATCTGGGCGCTGCAGGGGCGCTCCCGCTCCGGCCCCGCGCCGGAACTCATCAATACGGAAGCGAAGGCGACGCCCGACGGCCTTGCGTCCCTGCCGCGCGACTATGCGGGCCTGCCCAAGAACGTCCCCAAGTTGGGGCCGCCGCTCCCGGGCGATCTCGGCCGTCCGATCCTCGCGGCCCAGGGACAATTGCCGCCGACCGGCCCCGATCCCGAACAGCAGCGCATCGGCCAGGAGCGCGAGGCGGCGCGGACGGCGAAACTTTTTGCGACGACGAATCCGCGCGAACGGCCGTCGAGCAATGCCGAGAGCGCTCAAAGATCGACGGTTGATACGAGCGTCCACGTAAAGGCGCTTCCAAACGAGCCGGCCCCAATCGATCCCGGCGACGTCCAGAACATGCAGGATCGCAAGCTCGCGTTCGTGAACGCGCCCGCCGATCGCCGCACGGTCAGCCCCGACCGTCTCGCCGCGCCCGCCTCGCGCTATGTCTTGCAGGCGGGCGCCGCCATTCCCGCCGCGCTCATCACCGGCATCCGCTCCGATCTTCCTGGTCAGATCACCGCGCAGGTCACCGAAAATGTCTATGACAGCCCGACCGGGCGCTTTTTGCTTATCCCGCAAGGCTCGAAACTCATCGGCGTCTACGACTCCCAGATCGCCTTCGGGCAATCCCGCGTGTTGCTCGTCTGGAGCCGTCTCATTCTCCCCGACGGGCGCTCCATCGTCCTCGAACGCCAGCCCGGCGCCGACGCCGCCGGCTATTCCGGGCTGGAGGACGAGGTCGACCATCACTGGCTTCGTCTCGCCAGCGCCGCCGCTCTTTCGACCATCCTCGGCGTCGGGACGCAGCTTGGCACAACTGGCGACGAAAGCGCCCTCATCCAGGCTCTGCGCCGCGGCGGCGCGCAAAGCCTCAATCAGACCGGCCAGCAGGTGGTCGGGCGTAATCTCAATATCCAGCCGACGCTCACCATTCGACCAGGGTTTCCGGTGCGGGTGATCGTCACCCGCGATCTTGTCCTCGCGCCTTATCTGGAGCCCGGCGACGTCATCGCGACTGGAGGCGAGCCATGACCAAGCTGAAACTCTCCGGGGTGGAAGACGAAAAGCCAGTGAAAGTGATCGTCACGCTGTCGGCGGCCCTGCATCGGAATTTGGTCGCCTATGCCGAAATCCTCGCGCGCGACTCTGGGAAGGCGATCGAGCCGGAAAAGCTCATCGCGCCGATGCTGGAGAGATTTATCGCCAGCGACCGGGGTTTTGGAAAGGCGCGTCGTCGTGAGTAAAGGCCGAGAGCAGTGACGAATCCCAGCATGCCTCTCCAAAGAGAACTTTGAATTGCGGAATTCTAGGCTGCGCGAATTACACTGATCCCGTGAAGCGCCTCGGGCCTCAAATGGGTGTACCGCCGCAGCATTTTCCAGTCCTTATGACCCGTAACTAAAGCGACCTGCTCTATCGAGAACCCTGCTTCGAAAAGACGGCTCGTGCCTTCGTGTCGCAGGTCATGAAAATGCAAATCCTCTATCTTTAATTCGCGGCATTGCCTTCGAAAGGCAGTTCCGACAGACTTTCCATTATAGGGAAAAATCCGTCCCTCGCTCGTCCTGGAGATGGAGCGCTGTTCTTCGATAATCGCGCATGGGTCGTAATCACGGATAGTGAGCAGCGGGATCCTCTGGTTATTTCCGCTCTTCTTTCGAGGATCCTTGCGATCTCGAATGAGTAACATCTTTTCAGCCGGATCAAAATCTTCCCATCGTATTCTGCTAATTTCATCCTGCCGCATAGCAGTTGCAATCGCGAACCGAACTATCCGACCGACCGGAATATGTTGTCTCGGATTATTGTCAAACGAAGCGATGATACGATCGATTTCATCCTGCGTCGGCCGACGGTCTCGTTCGGTCCCCTTCCCCACCAATCCAAGTCGACCTAGCGCAATGCGCGCAAGATCGATTGGTTCCATGGATACCTGAACGCCATGCACCGCGGCCGCATGCGACAATATCGTCTTGATGTAACCAAGGTCGATCCCGAGCGTAACCGGGCCCGCCCCTTCTTTCGCCCGATCTCGGCCGAATTGGATGAGGCGCTCACGATCCAGCCCACCAAGCTTACAAGTCCCAAGTCTTCGCTCTAGAAAAACCAGGCTGGCGGACTTCGAACGGCCGATCTGCCGTCCCACATCGCGAAGGTCATCTCGATGGAGACGAACCAGATCGCCGAACGTCTTGGCGTCCCTTCGCACGCGCTTTGTCGGAGACTCCCCGCGATCAATCCGCCGTTCGATGTCCAGGGCCCATTCCTCCGCATCGCGACGACGGAGGAATGACTCGTTGACATATTTTCCTTTGCGCCGAACCTGGACGCGCCAAGATCCCGATTTGAGCTTCGTGAACGTCGCCATTTCGTGTGCGCTCTGTGTGCACTGAAAGATCGAAAGGTAGCGAAAAGTGTCGTATCGAGGCGTAGAATGGAGTGCACACGACGCGACCTACGCCATTGAGACTAAACAGAAAATGCTGACAAATCAAGACATTAGATTCGCCGTTGCGCCTATGATGGATTGGACCGATCGGCATTGCCGCTATTTCCATCGTCTGCTGTCGCGGCGCGCGCGGCTTTACACAGAGATGCTCACCACCGGCGCCGTCATCCACGGCGACCGCCTGCGTCTGATGGGTTTCGACGCCTTCGAACAGCCGGTGGCCTTTCAGCTTGGCGGGTCCGAGCCCGCCGATCTCGGCCGCGCTGCGCGGATCGTCGAGGAATTCGGCTATGCCGAGGTCAATCTCAATGTCGGCTGCCCGTCCGACCGCGTGCAGAACGGCGCTTTCGGCGCATGCCTCATGCAGTGTCCGGCGCTCGTCGCCGACTGCGTGAAGGCGATGAAGGACGCCGTCGCCCTGCCCGTCACCGTGAAATGCCGCATCGGCGTCGACGATCAGGAGCCCGAACGCGCCCTGTTCGACATTGCGGAGCGATGCGTCGAGGCTGGCGTGGATGCGTTGATCGTCCATGCGCGCAAGGCGTGGCTGCAGGGCCTGTCGCCGAAGGAGAACCGCGACATTCCGCCCCTCGACTATGCGCTCGTGCACCGCCTCAAGCGCGCGCTGCCCGCGACGCCCATCGCCATCAACGGCGGCATCGCGACCCTCGCCCAAATGCGCGAGCAACTAACGGAAGTCGATGGCGTGATGGTTGGCCGCGCCGCCTACCATGACCCCGCGCTGCTGCTGCAAGTCGATGCCGAGCTGTTCGATGCGCCCTCGCCGCTCGCAGATTGCTTCCAGGCGGTGGAGGCGTTCCTCCCCTACATCGAGCGTGAACTGAGCAAGGGCGAAAGACTGTCGTCCATCACGCGGCATTTGCTCGGGCTGTTCGCGGGGTTGCCGGGCGCCCGGTCCTATCGCAGGCGCCTCGCGCTGGAAGCGGTCAGGCCCGGCGCGGGCGTCGAGGTTCTGCTCGACGCGGTCGGCGAGGTGCGCGCCGCAATGGCGCGTATGAGCGAGCCCGCGCCGGCGTCGTGACGCGCGGGCGTCAGCGCGCGGATAAAGCGACCAAAATTGCAATTTCTGACGCCTGTTGCGCGGCGCCGAGCACGTCTCCCGTATAACCGCCGATCTGACGCTGCGCCAATTTCGTGAGCGCGACCGTGACAATAATCGCAGCTAGTTGAGAGGCGACGATTTGCGCGACAGACGCGCCCGCAACCAGAGGGCATAGCGCCAGCGCTGCAGCGACGACGAAGGCACGCCGTATCATATCGGATGACGGAGGCGCTGAAGACGCCCCCGCCCCGTCTGCGCGTGCGGGCGTCGCGACAAGCATCGGCGCCAATCCCGCCGCGCGCGAAAACGCGCCAGCGGCCAGGACCGCAAAGAATGCGAGCATCGCGCCGCGTTCGATGATCGCCGCCAGCGCAAAAACCCGCAGCATCGTCGAAAGACACAGCGCAAGACCCCCATAGGAGCCGAGCCGGCTGTCGCGCATGATGGCGAGCTTCGCTTCGCGATCCTTGCCGCCGCCGAAGCCATCCGCGAGATCGGCGAGGCCATCCTCGTGCAACGCGCCGGTCGTGAATGCGAGGGCTGCCACAGCGCAGGCCGCTGTAACGGTAGTCGGGAGATGCAACGGTTGCGCAACGAGAATTACCGCGCCGCCAATGCCGCCGATGATTGCGCCGCCGATCGGCGCCGCCCAGCCGACGCGCGAAAAATCGGGCGCGTTATGCGCGTCATTCGCACCCGCGACCGGCAGGCGCGAATAAAATTGCAGGCACGCGCGAACATCCTGGATGATCCTCTGCATCATGCCTTCTCATGACCGAAGGCGCCCGACTTGTCGAGCGCCCCCGCGATCACAATCAGGACGCCGACTGCATCACCTGGATCGCCGCCGGCGACAGCACGACGACCATCAGCACCGGCAGGAAGAAGACGATCATCGGAACCGTCAGCTTCGGCGGCAGGGCCGCGGCTTTCTTCTCCGCTTCCATCATGCGCATGTCGCGGCTTTCCTGCGCGGTGATGCGCAACGCCTGACCGAGCGGCGTGCCGTATTTTTCCGCCTGAATGAGCACGGTCGAAATCTGCTTCACCGACTCGAGGCCCGTGCGCGCGGCGAGATTGAGATAGGCCGTGCGCCGGTCGGGAAGATAGGAGAGTTCGGCCGTGGCGAGCGCAAATTCCTCGGCCAGCGGAATCGACTGCACGCCGATTTCAGAACCGACCTTGCGGAAGGCATGCTCGATCGACATGCCGGATTCGACGCAAATCAGCATCAGATCGAGCGCGTCCGGAAAAGCGCGGCGCATCGACGTCTGCCTGTTTGTGATGGTGTTGCTGATGAACAGCTCCGGAGCCTTCACGCCGAGATAGGTGGCGCCGATGACTATCATCGTCTTGAGCAGGCTGCTCATGTCGGAATCGTCGAGGAAGTAAAGGTAGAAAAGCGCAAAAAACAGAAAGGCGATCGGCGTCACGAGACGAAAGAACAGAAAGGCCACTTCCGCCTGCGGCCCGCGAAAGCCGGCGGACGCAAGCTTCAGCTTCGCGTCATCAGTATTGAGCCATTTCGACAGGGAGAACCTGTCGACGACATTCTTCATATAGAATTTCGGCTCCTGACGAAGCGCCTTGCCCTGCGTTTTCGCCAGCGCGCGTTCGCGCTGACGAATGCGCTCGCGCTCGCTCGAAACACTTTTCATTCGCCGCGACAGAGTGTCCGTGTTGAGCAGCGGCATGGCGATCGTCAGGATCGTCGCAATAACCGCGATCGCCGTCAGTATGCTGACGATGAATCGACCGTCGGCCAATTTTTCGATAATCTCATTCATCCGTCTCGCCCCTCGCCGCCCGCTCTCGCGATTGTGCCGATCTGCTCCGCGTCAGATATCGAAGTTGATCATCTTGCGCATGATGAAGACGCCGATCGCCATCCACAGCAATCCGCAGGCGATGATGATTTTTCCGATGTTGGTGGTGAAGAGAACCATCATGTACGAAGGCGTCGTGAGATAGACGGCCCCGCCGACAAGGAACGGCAGACTGCCGATAATGCCCGCTGACGCCTTGGCCTCGGACGACATCGCCTTCACCTTCCCCTTCATTTTCTTGCGATCACGCAGCACGCGCGAAAGATTGCCGAGCGCTTCCGACAGATTGCCGCCCGACTTCTGCTGAATATTGATCACGATGGAGAAAAAGGAGGCTTCCGGCACCGGCACGCGCTCGGCGAAACGCTCCACCGCCTCGCCGACAGAAAGTCCGATCGCCTGGGACTCGATGATACGTCGGAACTCGCCGCGAACCGGCTCCTGCCCTTCGCTCGCGATCACGCGAAAGCAATCCGCCACCGGCAAGCCCGCCTTCACGCCGCGAATGATTACATCGATGGAGCCAGGAAACTCCTCGATGAATTTCGAGATGCGGCGCTTGCGCAGAAATGACAGCAGCCAGTTGGGCAGGCCGAAGATCCCAACCGCGGCCCCGCCAATCACCACCATGATGTCGCCATTCACCACGAGCAGGAAAAAGGCGACCAACAGACCGAAAGCGACAGAACCGATGAGAAAAACCTGCGGCGTCCAGGTGAGGCCCGCCTGCATGATGCGCTGTTCGAGCGTAAGCTTTTTCTTCTTGTTCTGGTTCTCAACCTCCTTCAGGCTTTCGGCAATCATCTTGCGGCGCTTCGCGGGATCGACTGTTCCCCTCCCCGCGACGGCGCCGCGCTCGCTTCTGCCAGAGGTCAGCGCGGCCGTACGTTTTTGCGCTTTTATCTCGCCCGAAAGATAGGGGTAGACGAAGGCGTACATCACACCCGCGACGGCGAGCACAATCAGGACGACAACCGCAATCTGCCGCTCCATGGCGATCCCCTCGTGAGTTTAGTTCTCGTCACGCACTTCCGAAGCGTCGAGCGCTGCGGCAAGGCGTTCGTCTTCACCATAGTAACGCGCGCGCTCCCAAAATCTGGGACGGCCGATTCCGGTCGAACGATGCCGGCCAATGATCTTGCCATTGGCGTCTTCGCCGAGGATTTCGTACACGAAGAGATCCTGCATGGTGACGACGTCGCCTTCGAGACCCATGACCTCGGTGATATGGGTGATGCGGCGGGAGCCATCGCGCAAACGCGCCGCCTGAATGATGACGTCGATAGACGAGACGATCATGTCACGAATGGTTTTGGCGGGAAGCGAGAAACCGCCCATGGTAATCATGGACTCGAGACGACCGAGCGCCTCGCGCGGCGAGTTGGCGTGCAGCGTGCCCATCGACCCGTCGTGACCCGTGTTCATCGCTTGCAGAAGGTCGAAGGCTTCCGGTCCGCGAACCTCGCCGACGATGATGCGTTCAGGACGCATGCGCAGACAGTTCTTGACGAGATCGCGCATGGTGACGGCCCCGTGCCCTTCGAGGTTCGGCGGGCGCGTTTCGAGGCGCACCACATGCGGCTGCTGGAGTTGCAGCTCGGCGGCGTCCTCGCAGGTGATCACGCGCTCGTCGCCCTCGATATAGTTCGTCAGACAGTTTAGCAGAGTCGTCTTGCCCGAACCTGTGCCGCCAGAGATCAGGACGTTGCAGCGCACGCGGCCGATGATCTTCAGCACCTCGCCGCCTTCCGGCGAAATGGCCCCGAAACGCATCAGCTGGTCGAGCGTCAGCTTGTCCTTCTTGAATTTACGAATTGTTAGCGCGGGCCCGTCGATGGCCAGCGGCGGCGCGATGACGTTGACGCGGGAGCCGTCGAGCAGACGCGCGTCGCAGATCGGCGAGGATTCGTCGACGCGGCGGCCGACTTGCGAGACGATGCGCTGACAAATGTTCATCAACTGCGAATTGTCTCGGAAACGAATATTCGTCAGCTGAATCTTGCCGCCGACTTCGATATAGGTCTTGAAGGCGCCATTCACCATGATGTCCGCAATGTCGTCGCGCGCAAGCAGCGGCTCGAGCGGTCCATAGCCGAGCACGTCGTTGCAGATGTCGTCGAGCAGCTCCTCCTGCTCGGCGATCGACATCACGACATTCTTGATCGCGATGATCTCGTTGACGATGTCGCGGATTTCCTCGCGCGCGTTCTCCGGATCGAGCTTGGAGAGCTGCGCGAGGTCGATGGCCTCGATCAATGCGCCGAAGATGACGCTTTTCGTGACGTAATATTCTTCGGACTTCTTCTGTTCCGGTGCGGGCGGCGCCGATGTCGATGCGGGTTCGATCGCCGCCGGCCCGGAGACCAGCGGCAATTGAGGCTTCACCGACGTCGTCGTCGGAGCGGTTGGCCCTCGCGGCTTCGCCGCCGCTTCGCCGACATTCGTACGCTTTCCGAACATTGCCGATTATCCTTGCGTCATTCCATCGATAGCCGCTCGCGTCAGCTCGCCTTCTTGCGCGACAGGCGTTGCAGCAACGGCGACAACAGCGTCTTCTTCGCGCGGCGGCCGGCCGCCTTGCCCATCAATGAACGGGCGACGTCGTCGAGCATCTCGACGATTTTGGAGCCGGCCTCCACCTCCGCCAGCATCTGCCCATTGTTCGCAGCCGTGCCGAAAAGCTTGGGCTCGAAGGGAACGATGGCGACCGGATCGATCTCGATCGCCTTTGTGAATTCGGTAAGCGAAATCTCCGGGCGACGGGGGACGCCGACATTGTTGAGGATGACGCGCGGCGGGCGATCGTTGACGCGCGCGGAACGCAGCACATCCACGACGGTTCTCGTATTGCGAAGATTTGCGAGGTCGGGCGACGCCACGACGACCACTTCGTCGGCGGCCACGAGAACGCGTCGCGTCCAGGCGCTCCACTGATGTGGCACGTCGAGAATGATGGCCGGCGTCGTCGAGCGCAGAATGTCGAGCGTCGCATCGAACGCCTGTTCGGGAAGGTCGTAGAGACGATCGACCGTCGCAGGCGCAGCGAGGAGGCTCAGCGTGTCGCTGCATTTCGACAGCAGCCTGTCGACGAAATTCGAATCCAGCCGCTCCGGCGAAAACACGGCGTCGGCGACGCCTTGCGGGGGATCCTGATTGAAGTCGAGGCCCGCCGTTCCGAAGGGAAGATCGAGATCGACGATCACTGTCTGATATTCGAGCAGGCGCGAGACAGACCATGCGAGATTATGCGCGATGGTCGAGGCGCCTACGCCGCCCTTGGCGCCGACGACCGCAATCATGCGGCCGAGCGCTTCCGAGCTGGAGCCATTGTAGAGAAGCGACACCTGACCGATGAAGCTGAGAATATCGAAAGGAGCGACGACATAGTCGCTTACGCCGCGCGACGTCAGCTCACGGTAAAGCGCAATGTCGTTCTCATGGCCGACGACCATCACTTTCGTGCCGGCGTCGCAAAACTCCGCGAGAGATTCGAGTTGCTCGATGAGCGTGATCCGATCGGAAAACGTCTCGAGAACGATGAGATTGGGCGTGGGCGCCGAGCGATAGGCCTCGACGGCCGCGAGCACGCCGCCCATGTGCACCTTCACATGCGCCTTGCTCATGCGGCGATCCTGGGCCGCATTCTCGATGACCTTCGCGACGTCCTGAGACTCGCAGAACGCCTGGATCGAGATCCTCGGAACCGGCGCAATCTGCGTCGCGCTTTCGCTGGGCGTCACCTGGCGCTCGACTGACGTATCGACCATTACTGGCCTCCCACATTGCTGATAGAGGACGGCTTGAGTCTCCACTGCGTCGTCGGATCCTCGCCTCGACGCACGCGGTTGATGGCGCGCATGCGCATTTCGATGTCGCTGGCGGTCTCTCCGCGCGGCACGGCGAGATCGCGGGGATCGGCGACCTGCGCCGAGAGCGTCTGTTGCGAGGCGCAGCCGAAATTCCAGTAACTTTGGTTTTCCCATCCCTGCAGCGACGTGCCGGAGGCGAGATCCGTCGGCCACTCGCCGCAGCGGCCCGAGACTTTCGCCTTGAGCGACTGGAACGACAGCCGGATCGGCGCGGCAAGACGCGGGTCCGTCACCGAATAGGTTCCGACGAGAATATTGCCTCTCAGTCCGGCCGCGGCCAAAGCGCGCCGAACCGCAGAGACGCCCGCCGCCGAATAGGGCGCGCCGACTGGCGTCAGCAGCGTGACCTGACCGTGGCCGAACTCGCGATAGTGCTCGACGAATTCCTTGATACGCCCTTCAGTCGTGTAATCGACTCCGCCGTGAACGACCGACGGGAAGAGATCGATCACATGCGGCGCCTCGGCCAGAACGACAGGATGGCGGTCATGATAATCATAAGGCGCCACCGGCGGCGGCAATACGCGGTTGACGCCGCAGGCGCCGAGCGGCGCCGTCAGCAGCAACGCCAGAACTTTGCCGGCGCGCAATGCCCGTAGCGTCTTCGCTGATCTTGCAAAGCCGCCGGCTTGCGTCTTCGCGATTTCCAAATTGGTCGACATATTCGTCATCCCTCGCGGCCGTGGAGCCTAGTCGTGAATGAAGCCGATACGGCCCTTGAAGTTCTGCATGAGCTGCGGATTGTTGCGCGTCGAATAGATGCGGTTGACGCGGCCCAGCAGCCAGCCTTGCGGATCGCTCGCATCGGCGAAGCCGTCATCCGGACGCGATACGTCCTGCGCGCTCAGCGGCCGCACGATGTAGGGCGTGACGATGACGAGCAGCTCGGTCTCGTTGCGCAGATAGTCGCGCGAGCGGAACAGCGCGCCGAGGATCGGCAGATTGAGCAGGCCCGGCAGACCGGAAATCGCCTGCGAGGATTTTTGCGTCAGCAAACCCGCCGTGGCGATCGAGCCGCCCGACGGCAACTCCACCGAGGTTTCGTTCTTGCGGGTCTTGAAGCCAGGAACGGCGACGTTGGCGTAAGTGAATGTGTTTTGCAGATCGACCTCGGTCACTTCCGCCGCGAGATGCAGATGAATGCGGCCTTCGGAGAGGACGATCGGAACGAAATTCAGCGACACGCCATAGGATTTAAAGGTGATGCCCGGCGAACAGATCGGCTGGCCGCCGCCATTGGTGAAGAAAGTACAGGAGCCGGAGCCCGGAACGGCGATTTCGCCGCCGACGAGCATCTTTGCGGCCTCCCCGGAGACAGCCGTCACCGTCGGCTCGGCGAGGATGCGCGAAACGCCGTAGCGCTCGAACGCCTTGAGAGTGGCGTTGGTGTTGTTCGGCCCATTGATGATCAACGCGCTGTTCGACATCGTCGGGTTGATCGCGAATGGGTTCTCCTGGACGAGTTTTCCCCATGAGCCGTTCAAGATCGTCTCGCCGCCCGCCTGCGCGGAGAAGCCGAGTTGCTTGATGACCTTGCGTTCGACTTCGGCGACGGTGACCTTCAGCATCACCTGCTCTTCGCCGCGGATGGTCAGCGCATTGATGACGTTGCCATCGGCCGAGCCGCCGACGCCGCCGACCTGCGAATTCGAGGCCTGTCCTGCGACTCCTCCGCCGCCGCCCGCGCCGCCTCCCATGGCGCGCGAGGCGAAGCCCTTTGCGATGTCCACCGCGCGCAACGCCTCGCCGGCGGACGAGACCGTGCCGGTAAGGATGATGATGTCGTTCACGGTGCGCGCGGTGATATTCGACTTCGGCAGCGCCGCTTTCAGCAGCGGGGCCAGTTCGCCGACGTCGCGGCCGATGCTGATTTCCAGATTGGCGACCTGGCGTCCGCTCGAGTCGACGGCGAAGATCGTCGTCTGCCCGGCGTCCATGCCCATGATGTAAAGCTTGCGCGCAGAGCGCACGATCGCGTCGGCGACTTTCGGATTGCCGACGACGACTTCCGTTGCGTCGCGCGGCAGATCGACGATGATCGACTTGCCAACGCCCATCGAGATGCGACGCGCCAGCATCGCATTGTCGCCCGACTCGACGCCCACGCCGGGGCCCTGCGCATGGGCCGGCGCGATCCCGGTCGCGGTCGCGACCGCCACCGTAGCCCAGACGGCGCCGATCACATTCTGCATCAAGCGGCTCATGCGCGACGCTCCTCGCAATTTCGTGGTTTCAGGAAGTAGGGAGTTCATGACGGCGATCATTTCGTGCGCAGATTCGCGGCGACGCCGTGCCGCACGACCGTGAGACTGTCGTCGCTACCGGGATCAGCCGGCGCCTCGGCGGCAGCGTCCTTGTTGATGGCGTCGGTGATCGGGCGGAGCGACAGCACCAGCTGCCCGGTGCGCTGCGCGAGGACGACGAGTTCGGCCTGGCGCGGATCGAGTTCGAGCGTCGCGGTGGAGCCGGTCACGACGGGCTCGGCGCCCTTTTTCTCGATGGTCTGACCCATCGCGAGAACGCGCACGTTCGAAAGCACGACCTCCGAGTTGTAGACTTCGTGCCCGAGATCCTTCGTCGCTTCCGTGTCGCGATAGGTTCGCAGCACGTCGACGCGGTCATTGGGCAGGATGAAGCCGCCGGCCGTATTGTTCAGCGTGACGTCGATGGCGATGGCGCGCTTGCCGGGCGACAGCATCGTCGACATGAGGCCGGCGGTGACGCCCTTGATCAGACGATCCTTGCGAATCGGCTCGCCGCCGGCGATGGGGATGCGCACGTAGGAGGATTTGACTTCCTCCTGCGCATTCGGGGACTCGGTCTTCGTCAGCGATCCCACGGGAACCGACGTCTTGGGCCACTCGACCCAGGCCATGTCCTGATCGACGATTTCCGTGCCGTAGGTCAGATCACGCGTCGCGACCAGAACCTGCTCGGTGTTCATCGGCGGCGGCGCGACCACGACAGGCGCCTGCGGCGGCGGGCTGGAGCTGTTCATCATCATGAACGCGCCGCCGCCCGCGGCGACGGCGACTGCCAGGACTGCGATCTGTGCCTTGTTCATCGTGAATCTTCCAACCGCCAAGTTCTAGGTTGGCACGATTGAACCGGATAAACGTCAAATTAGGGTTAATCAGATGTTACAAAACGTCGACATTTCACGAATGTGTACTTTTATTCAAGAACGTTGATATTTAAAGCCTTCGGGGGCGCATGGATGCCCCTCCCCGCAAAAACGGGCGTATCGGCGCGGCTCTTTCCGTCAATTTGCCGTCGCCTGCGGGGCGCGATCATCAAGGTCTCTCGCGCCCGACCGGCCGGCTATCAGAGGCCGCCGAGCTTCAGGAAAAGGCCGGTCTGCGGGTAGACGAGGAGCCCCGCGACGGCGAGCGCGATGCCATAGGGCACGCCATTGGTCTTCTCGGCCAGGCGCGCGATGAACGCGACGGACAGAACCCTGCGCGGCAGATCATGCCGGCGCAGTTCTATGATGATGACCGTCAGCACCCCGCCCGCGATCGACGCCACGAGACCGTAATCGAGAAGATGCTCCCAGCCGAGCCAGAGCGCGGTCGCCGAGGCGAGCTTCGCGTCACCGCCGCCGACCCAGCCGAACTGGAACAGGACGAATGTGAGCGCCAGCATCGCGAGCCCGGAGGAAACATGCAACCCGAAGGTCTGCAAGGGAATGGGCAGATAGACCGCCAGCGCCAAATAGACGAGCACCAGAAGGGCGGAGACCCGATTGGGTATCGTCATCGTGAAAAGATCGGAGAAGGCGGCGAAGACCATCATGGTCGGAAAGACGATAAGCGCCAGAGCCTCGATCATGGGGCGATCCTGTTCGACATCGAAACGGACGTCGCGAGGCTTCGCTGCGTCCCATGAGAAAATTACGTTCGAATGATTGAACTACGGTTAAGCTTTCGTCTGCCAGCGAAGGCGTTGAAAAAAGTCAGCGGCCCCGTTTCCGGGGCCGCCGCGGCTATAATATTCGCGTCGTCGGGATCAGGCGAGGTTGCCCGAAACCTTGGCGAAGGTGCCCGACAGGTTGGTGCCGAGAGCGCGGACGCCAGCGATGATCGCAACGCCGATCAGAGAGGCGATCAGGCCGTATTCAATCGCGGTGGCGCCGGACTCGTCCTTCACGAAACGCGAGAAAATCTTGTTCATTTTGCTGCTCCGAGATTCAATTTCACTCCATCGAACCGCGCCCTTGAAACATTACGGCGCCGCCCGAACAACGTGAACTTAGCCTTTGAACCTTTCAAACTGGTTGATCGGACGAGGGCAATGTCGGTAACGAAACAAAAGGCTGACGAATCCCCTCGCGCCAATATACGGAAAGTTGTGCCGGGCAAGGCATGAATCCGTCGCGCCGACGGCATGTCATCGATCGTGCGAGGACGTTCTTATATAAAAGAAATACTTGTATACGTTCGACCTTCTGCAGCTGTCCGCCGTCGACGGACGGCGGGGCCCGCGCCACCCTCGTGGTCCTTTCAGTATTCATTCACCATTAGCTGCTTTATTCGCTCACGCCGCACGGCAACGCTTCAGTTGCGCATCAGGCGGCCGCCCGATCGTCAGTCCGTCGAAGGGCGCGTGACCAATTACGAGCTCGCGAAAAGCGCCGTCGGCGCCACGCGACAGCGCCGCACGGTGAACCGCATGACACTCGTTCCGTCTTTCTTTCGCGGGGCCCTGCTTCTGGCCTTCGGCGTTTTCGGCCTCGAATCCATGGCGACGGACGCGAGCGCAAAGGAGCGTCCGATTCGCGTCGAACTCGATTATGCGCGGATCGTCAGGATTCCTCCCGGCGCGCAGACGCTCGTCATCGGAAACCCGCTCGTCGCCGACGTGACCATGCTGCGCAACAGTCAGCTGATGGTGATTACTGGAAAGAGCTTCGGCACGACCAATCTGATCGTGCTCGACCGCACTGGGGCGCAAGTCGGCGAGTCCATCGTCACTGTGGCGCCAGCGGAAGACAAGCTCGTCGTGCAGCGCGGCATGCATCGGGAGTCCTACTCCTGCAATCCAAGATGCGCGAAGGCCGTCGATCTCGCCGATGATTCCCAATACATGAGCCAGACCATCGACGCGGTGAAGGCGCATGACGGCGCCGCGACGTCAACGCGCCGGTAAGGAGCATTTCCCGTCAGTAACCAAGAGTCGCCGTGCGAAGCCTGACAGCGCGATATCGAAGCTTTCGGTAACGAGCCATCAACCAATCGCCTGCAGTTTGTCTGCAATAGCCAAGGTGGAGCCTCGCTCCATTCATTCGCTGTGCGGGACATGACCATGAGATTTGCTGGCCGATTGAAATCCCGGCTATTCCAAAAGATCGACGCCCTTCTCCCCCGTAATGGATTCATCGCCGATCGCGAGGGCACGACGGCGGTGGAATTCGCGATGATCGCCGTTCCCTTCCTGGGCTTGATCGGCGCCATCTTCGAGACCGGCACGATCTACTTCAGAACCGCGCAATTGCAGATGGCGACCGAAACCGCGAGCCGCGCGGTGCTCACGCACAGCACCGCCGCGGGCCTAACCTACAAGCAGTTCGTCGACAACAACATCTGCACCTGGAAAACGCAGGGCGTCGTGAAGCCGGGCACGCTATCGACGATGTTCGACTGCGACAAGATCATGGTGGACGTTCGCAGTCCCGCGAACTGGGGCGCGGCCGACACCGGAAACAATTTCTACAATTCGCCCAACGCCGGCGGCAGCGTCATCGCGATGCCGGCGCCGGGTCAGATCGCAATCGTCCGTATCGCCTATCCGATGACGGTGATCTCCGGCATTCTCGGCGGCGGCGTCTTCAAGGGTCAGAGCTATGGCCAGATTCGCACCGGACAGGTGCAATACAACAGCGCATGGACCAACATGCTGATGGGAATCGCGGCCTTCCGGGTGGAGCCGTGACGATGGCGCCCGCCTCTCGCAAAATCACGCTCGCGCAGGATGATCGCGGCATCGCCGCCGTTGAATTCGCGCTGGTTCTCCCGCTGATGCTGATGATCTATCTCGGCCTCGTGGAGCTCTCGCGCGGCATGCGCGCGGCGCAGAAACTCGATCTCGTCGCTCATACGCTCGCCGATCTGACGGCGCAGCAACTCACCGGCGGATCGAACACCGGTCAGGCCGGCCTGACCGAGGCGGACATCACCGCTGTGTTCTCGGCGGCGACCACGATCATGTCGCCGCTGCCGACGGCCAATCTCAAGATGACGATCTCCGAGGTCGCCATCACGTCGCCTTCCGCCGGCGTATGGCAGGCGAAAACGACATGGACCGTGACGAGAAACAGCGCGACCGCCCGCCCCTGCCAGATCCTGACGGCGCAGGACGCGACGCCAGTCTCCTTCACGAGCATGCCCACCAGCTACACCACGGTTACGAACGGCGTAAATCCGACGGTGGGGCCGGTCATCGTCGCCGATGTGGTCTACAACTATTCGCCGGGCGTCCACTTCGAGATCTTCAAATGGGGTTCGCCGCCGACCTGGACCATGCAGCGCACGAGCTATGCGCCGGTGCGCAACACCTACGTCCCGAGCCATATCCAGTATTTCATGACGTCGGGCGTGAATTGCCAGGCGCCGACGCCCTGAGGCGCCGGCTCCGCAATCAGATCGTCTGATTATAGGCGCCGACCTCGGGGTTTTCCCGCAGCACGGCGTCGATTGCGGCGAACATCTCGCGCATGCGCGCTTCGGACGCCGGGCTTTCCACGACGACCACCAGTTCCGGTTTGTTCGACGACGCGCGCACGAGACCCCATGTGCCGTCCGCGACCGTGACGCGAACGCCATTGACGGTGACAACGTCGCGGATCGGCTGGCCGATCAGTTGCTCGCCGCGCGCGCGCATGCCCTCGATGCGAGCCGTCACTTTTTTCACCACGTCGTATTTCTTTTCGTCGTCGCAATGCGGCGACATTGTCGGCGATCCCCATGTCTTGGGAAGATCATTGTAGAGATCCGCCATGGACTTCGTCGGATTGCGGTCCAGCATTTCCAGCACATGCACCGCGGTGAGAAGGCCGTCGTCGTAACCACGGCCGATCGGCGCATTGAAGAAGAAATGGCCGGATTTCTCGAAACCCGCGAGCGCATTCATCTCGCTCACGCGGCGCTTGATGTAGGAGTGACCCGTCTTCCAATATTCGGTGTGCACGTTGCGCGCGACGAGTTCGGGATCGGTCGCGAAGAGGCCCGTGGATTTCACGTCGACGACGAATTTCGCGCCCGGATAGACTCTGGAGAGATCGCGCGCGAGCATCACGCCGATCTTGTCGGCGAATATCTCCTCGCCGTTATTATCCACGACGCCGCAACGGTCGCCGTCGCCGTCGAAGCCCAGCCCGACGTCTGCGCCCGTCTCGCGCACCTTGTCGGCGATGGCGTGCAGCATCTCCATGTCTTCGGGATTGGGATTGTAACGCGGGAAAGTGTAATCCGGCTCGATGTCGAGCGGGATCACCTCGCAGCCCAGCCGCTCCAGCATCTGCGGCGCGAAGGCGCCTGCCGTGCCGTTGCCGCAGGCGGCCACGACCTTCATCTTACGTGAGAACTCGGGACGGCGCGTGAGATCGTCGAGATAGCGCGCGCCGAAATTCTCGACGTAATGATAGGAGCCTCCGCCCGCCTCGCGAAACTTGCCGGAAAGCACGATTTCCTTCAGCCGGCTCATCTCCTCGGGACCGAAGGTCACGGGCCGCTGCGCGCCCATTTTCACGCCCGTCCAGCCGTTGTCGTTGTGCGAGGCGGTCACCATTGCGACGGCCGGCGCATCGAGTTCGAATTGCGCGAAATAGGCCATGGGCGACAGCGCGAGCCCGATGTCGCGCACACGCACGCCCGCCGCCATCAGCCCGCTCACCAGCGCCAGTTTGATCGAGGCGGAATAGCTGCGGTAGTCGTGTCCGACGACGATCTCCGGCGCAACGCCCATCTCGCGCAGCAGCGCGCCGAGCCCGAGCCCCAGCGCCTGCACGCCCATCAGATTGAGGTCCGGTCCAAACAGCCAGCGCGCGTCATATTCGCGAAAGCCGGTCGGCTTCACGAGCGGCTTCTGTTCATATTCAAATGTGTTGGGCGCCAAATTCTGGACAGGCGTCGGGAACATTTTGGATCCTTGATATGTCGGCGTCTGGGGTTGACGCACCGTTTACACTGTCGCGCCGCGCCTGCAAAATCAGCGCGTGGCCGGACAGCGAAAAGGCCGGGGACAAATCTTCCCGGCGGCAAAAGGCATATAGCGCGTGATTGCGTCGCGGCGAATGCGCGAGGCAAGCGGGAGACAACGCGACGCAGGGTATGGCAGCGGACAGTCCCGGGGCGCGCCGCCCCTGAGGGCCTACTGCCGCAACACCAGCGCCCCGGAGGCCACCTCGAAACGTGACAGTTTCGAGAGGAAGGTCATGCCGAGGAGGCTGGAATTCAGCGCGCCGCGCTCGCCGACCAGGGCGTCGACGTCGTAGACGACGAGGTTGCCAACGCGCACGTCGTGAAGTTTCACGCGCGCGACATGGGCGACGCCATTCGCCGTATTGGCGGAATATTTATAGTCGGCCGGCGCCGGAAAGACGCCGATTGCCGAGGCGTCCTCATATGAGAGCGCGACCGTGGTGGCGCCCGTGTCTACGAGCATGTTCGAGATCCGCGCGCCGTTGATCTCCGCATCGGTGGAATATTGTCCCATGGCGTCGGCGGCGATGCGATATTCGTTGCGTGCGGCCGCCAATGCGACCCGGTTCGGGGCTGCGGGCGCGGCGGCGCCTTTCTGCGACGCAGGGCGCGCGGCGGCCGGCGGATGTTTTCCCGCGGCGAAATGGCTCAGCATGTTGGCCATCACAAGCGCGACGAAAATGGCGATCACCGAGATTTGAAGCTGCTTGCCCAGCATGGCGCCTTTCCCGCGACTGCGAATTGAAGCGGCGCCGACGGATCGGAAACCGGCCGGCGGAAGTGCTGGAGCCACACTATGAGGAAATGCTTGCCTCGCCCTTAAGGCGATCTCCCAAAGACGCGGTTCGAGGCTTGACGTCTTCTCGCCCTGCTAGCCGCGCGGCTTCGCGCGCGTCGTCGGCGCGGCGCTGGCGGGATCGTCGGGCCACAAATGACGCGGATAACGGCCTCTCATCTCCTTCTTCACGTCATTCCACGAACCCGCCCAGAAGTTCGGCAGATCGCGCGTCGTCTGGATCGGGCGATGCGCCGGCGACAGCAGTTCGAGCGTCAGCGGCGCGCGGCCGCGCGCGAGCGTCGGATGGCTCGACAGCCCGTAAAGCTCCTGCACGCGCACGGAGAGAAGCGGCCCGTTGGGCGCGGCGTAGTCGAGCGCGTGGCGCGAGCCGGCCGGCGTCTCGAAATAGGCCGGCGCCTCGGAATCGAGACGACGCGACAATTCGTAGGGCAGAAGATAGGCGAGCGCCGCGTCGAGGTCGCCGGGCGTGATGTCGGCGAGCGACGCGCGGCCGATGATGCAGGGCGCGAGCCATTCCGCAACGCTCTCGGCAAGCGCGGCGTCGCTCAGGTCCGGCCACTCCTCGCCCTCCGCGCGCCGCAGGAACGCGACGCGGTCGCGCAACTGCGCCTGCCCCTTCGTCCATGGCAATCGTGAAAGACCCAGCGTGGCGGCGCCCTTCGCCAGCGCCTGCGCGCTTTCCTCGGTCGCCTCGACGGAAAGGTTCTGTTCGCTGAGCCGGATTGCGCCGAGGCGGCGGAAACGGCGCCGGCGCAGACTGGCGCTGGATGCGTCGAATACAGTCTCGTCGCGCGTCTCGATGCGGTCGCCCGCGATCGCCTCGATCTCCTCGGCGCTCAATGCGCAGGCGGCGAGAATGCGCGCCTGCGCCGCGCGTCCGGTGATTTCCGCCACGGCCAGAGAGGGCGCCCGCGACAGCGGGTCTTCGACGGAAAGGCTCGCGGCGCGGCCGTTGGCCATCAGGAACTCCCCGCGCGCGCCGCGCGATTTGGCGAGGCGGTCGGGAAAAGCGAGCGCGACCAGCGCGCCGTCGGAAAGCTGCGCGCGCTTGTTCGCAGGCGCCGCCGCTTTCGCCTGCCGCGCCCAGTTCGCCGCAAGGCGCCTCGCGTCGCGCGCGCGCTTCGAGCCGTCGCCCTGAAACCGGTCCGCGCGGTGGGAGAGGTCCGCGTCGTTTCCGCCGAGCCCGCGCTCGGAAAGCAGCATCGCAAGGTCGGCGGCCCGCTCGGCCTCGCCGTGGCGCGCGGCTTCCAGCACCATCCGCGCGAGACGCGGCGGCAGGGGGAGCGCGCGCAGCGCCCTGCCCTCTTCCGTCAGCCGCCCGTCGGCGTCGAGCGCGCCCAGCTCCCGATCGAGCGCCACCGCCTCTTTCCACGCCGGAGCCGGCGGCGGATCGAGCCACGCGAGCTGGCCCGGATCATTCACGCCCCAGGCGGCGAGATCGAGCGCGAGGCTGGAGAGATCGGCCGCGAGAATTTCGGGACTCGCAAAGGCGGGCAGCGACGCGGTCTGCGGCTCGTCCCACAGGCGGTAACAGACGCCGGGCTCCGTGCGCCCCGCGCGGCCGCGGCGCTGATCGACGCTCGCGCGCGCGGCCCGAACCGTTTCCAGCCGCGAGAGCCCGAGGTCCGGTTCGTAAAGCTGCACCCGCGACAGGCCGCAGTCGATGACGACGCGAACCCCCTCGATGGTCAGCGAGGTTTCCGCAATGGAGGTCGCGAGCACCACCTTTCGACGCCCCGGCGGGGAGGGAGAAATGGCGCGGTCCTGCTCGGCGCGATCCAGCGCGCCGTATAGCGGGGCGATGTCGACGCCCTCCAGCCGCGCCTCGGCGAGCCGCGAGGCGACGCGCATGATCTCGCCCTGTCCCGGCAGAAAGGCCAGCGCCGAACCGCGCTCCTCGCGCAAGGCGCGCAGAATGGCGCGGGTCATCGCGTCCTCGATGCGCTCATTGGCGTCACGGCCGAGATAGCGCGTCTCGACGTCGAAGGCGCGGCCCTCGCTTGCGACCGTCCGCGCTTCGCCCATCAGCGCGGCGACGCGGGCGCCGTCGAGA
This sequence comes from Methylocystis sp. ATCC 49242, assembly GCF_000188155.2. Taxonomy (NCBI): domain Bacteria; kingdom Pseudomonadati; phylum Pseudomonadota; class Alphaproteobacteria; order Hyphomicrobiales; family Methylocystaceae; genus Methylocystis; species Methylocystis sp. ATCC 49242. The sequence goes on along the minus strand of NZ_KE124774.1, from coordinate 172,965 downwards.
GTCGCGGACATGGCGACGAGGCGCAGGTCGTCGCGCAGCCCGCCCTGCGCATCCAGCGCCAGCGCGAGACCGAGGTCGGCGTCGAGCGAGCGCTCGTGATATTCGTCGAAGAGCACGGCCGCCACGCCTTCGAGCGCCGGATCGTCGAGGATCATGCGCGCAAAGACGCCTTCCGTGACCACCTCGATTCGCGTCTTCGGGGAGACTTTCGACTCGAGACGCATGCGCAGGCCGACCGTCTCGCCGACGCTTTCGCCCAGCGTCGAGGCCATGCGGTTCGCAGCGGCGCGCGCGGCGAGGCGGCGAGGCTCCAGCAGGATCAGCTTGCGGCCCGTAGCCCATTCCGCGTCGAGGAGGGCGAGCGGAACGCGCGTCGTCTTGCCGGCGCCGGGCGGCGCGACGATGACGAGATTTGGCGCGGACGCCAGCGCGGCCTCGATCTGCGGCAACACGGCGTCGATGGGGAGTGCGTCCGTCAGGCGGGTCAATTCGGGCTCGATCAACAAAAAAGGGCGCTCCCTCCGGGTGGAGGGAGCGCCCTCAATATCAGGCTTCGTCTTACGCCGCCTGCTGGATCGCCGAGAGCTTCCATTCCTGCGGCCCGGCGCCGGCCGGGCGGCGGAAGGTCCAGACCTCTACAGCCTCGGACTTGCCCGGAGAGCCGGGCGTCGGCTTGCCGGTGGCGCGGTCCTCCATCACGTCGTTGAGCGAGAAGCGCATGGCGACGGTGGCGTATTCATCCGATCCCTCGCGCCAGGCTTCCGACAGGTCGCCCTGCAGGAGCTTCACGTCCGAGACGCGGTTGACCACGCCCTTGCGACGATTCTCGTCCAGCTCGTCGTCGAAGTAGGACGCCATTTCCGGCGTGGACATCATGCGCAGCGCGCCGAGGTCCTCGCGGCTGTAGGCGGCCTGCGTCTCGCCGAGCAGGCGCTCGAAGGCGTTGAAGTCCTCCGCCTGCACCTTCAGCGGCGTGGCGCGCGCGCCCTGCGGCGCGGCGCCGGAGCCGAAGCCCGCAGCGCGAAACCCGCCAGCTCCCGGCCCCTTGGCGCCGAACGGCGCGCCGCCCGTGAACATCGAGCCGAAGGGCGCACCGGGGCGCGAGCCCGCGCCCGCCGGAGCGTTGCGGTTCGCCCACCACATGAAGGCCATGCGGGCGAGGAACACGACCAGCGCAATCTGCATCAGGAAGCCGATGATCGACATGAAGCCGCCGATGCCGCCGAAGAAGCCATTGCCGGTCAGCAGGCCGAACAAACCCGCGCCGAGCAGGCCGCCCGCGAGACCGCCGAGCAGTCCGCGGCCGAAGGACGAGCCCCCGAAGGCGGGATTATAGCCCGGCTGGCTCATGCCCGGTCCCGGGCGCGGCGTGATCGAGCGCTCGAACGGCGACGCCATGCCGGGCGCCGTCCGCGTCGACGGCGGCGCCGACCAGCTGCGCGAGCCCCTGCTGCCAAAACTGCCGCCGCCGCCCATGCGCGCCTCCGCAATCGCGGGCGCGAGCGCCAGAAGGGCGGCAAGAGCCAGTGAAATCAGCGATCCGCGCTTGAGCGCAAAAAACCGCGTCATAGTGATTTTTCCCCTTTCGCTGGGAGCGAGGCTCCCCTTGCCGAAAGAATATAGGGAGCGCCCGGGCCGACTGCAAAGAGCGAGACCGAGGGAATCGAGAGCGGAGTGACGCCAGCGCAGGCGCGAGTTTCCCGCAGGCGCATAACGCGCTAAACCCCGCCCATGCGCCAATATCTCGACCTGCTCGATAAAATCCTTCGCGAAGGCGTCCGCAAGGAGGACCGCACCGGCACCGGCACGCTGTCGATCTTCGGCCATCAGATGCGATTCGATCTGGCGCAGGGCTTCCCGCTGGTCACGACGAAGCGGGTGCACCTCAAGTCCATCATCCACGAGCTGCTCTGGTTCCTGAGGGGCGACACGAATATCGCCTATCTGCGCGAAAACGGCGTCACCATCTGGGACGAATGGGCCGACGAATCTGGCGACCTCGGCCCGGTCTATGGCCGGCAATGGCGCGCCTGGCCAACGCCGGGCGGCGAGACGATCGACCAGATCTCCTGGCTCGTGGAAGAGATAAAGAAGAGTCCTTTCTCGCGCCGCCTCATCGTCTCCGCCTGGAACGTGGCCGAGATCGACAGGATGGCGCTCGCGCCCTGCCACTGCCTGTTCCAGTTCCATGTGGCGGAGATCGACGGGCAAAAGCGCCTCTCCTGCCAGCTCTACCAGCGATCGGCGGATGTCTTTCTGGGCGTGCCCTTCAATGTCGCGAGCTATGCGCTGCTCACCCAAATGGTCGCTCAGGTCACGGGCTGCGTTCCCGGCGATTTCGTGCACAGCTTCGGCGACGCGCATCTTTACCTGAACCATCTGGAACAGGCGCGCACGCAACTCGCTCGCGAGCCGAAGCCCCTGCCCCGCCTGCGGCTCAACCCCTCGATAACGTCGCTGTTCGACTTCAAATATGAGGACATCGCGATCGAGGGCTACGAATCATGGCCGGCGCTCGCCGCGCCCATCGCCGTTTGAGAGGCATCCATGCAGCCAAAGCTTGTCGCCGTCGTCGCGCGCGCGAAGAACGGTGTGATCGGCGCCAACAACGACCTGCCCTGGCGGCTGTCGAGCGATCTCAAGCGCTTCAAGGCGCTGACCATGGGCAAGCCCATGATCATGGGCCGGCGCACATGGGATTCCATCGGCCGCCCCCTGCCGGGCCGCGAGATCGTCGTCCTCACCCGTGACCCCGGTTTTCGGGCCGAAGGCGCGCATGTCGCCACCAGCCCGGCCGAGGCGCTCGCCACCGCCCGCCGACTCGCCGCGCTGGTGGGGGCGCAGGAGATCATCATCGCCGGCGGCGGCGACGTCTTTCGCGCCTATCTCGACCAGACCGACGTGATCGAGCTGACCGAGGTCGCGCTGGAAACCATCGGCGACGCGCATTTCCCCGCGCTCGATCCCGCCGAGTGGGAGGAAAGCGCCCGCGAAGCCCCGCAGCGCGGGCCAAAGGACGAGGCGGACTTTCATTACGTGACACTTCGCCGACGGAGTGAACGAAGCGCCGAATAAATGCGCAAAGACCAGTTGCGGGAACGGCCTCCTGTGGCTATAAGGCCCCTCGAAAGCGGCCGTTGCGCCGCTGGATCGGAGTGTAGCGCAGCCTGGTAGCGCACCTCGTTCGGGACGAGGGGGTCGGAGGTTCGAATCCTCTCACTCCGACCATAACTTAGCTCAGTCGAGCAAACCTCCCGCCGGTGGTTCCACGACAGGAACTTTCGCCACGCCGCGCCGCAAACGGCCGATCCTTGCGCATCGAGCGCTCGGTTACAGCGGGTAGAGGGTTAGGATCAGCTACCACCGCCAGCCTATATCGAGACAGGCTACGATGCGCCCGCTACTCGGGTGGCTCTCGTCGCGAGCGTGGGCGAAGCGCGCGTTCCGCCCTCACCCCCGGCATTTCAACCAACTCTCCCTGTCAAAAAGCGGTCCGCAGCCCCGCTGGACAAGGGCGGAAACCCGGGCCGGAAAATTTCCCCCTCCCCGAGACGGGGACCGCGCCATCGCTGATCTCGCGATATCCAACCGCGCTTGCAGATAGCGAAAGCCACGCAACTTTCCTCCTCGCCAGCAAGCGAGTGTTGGAGACAATATACGAAACATCATTTATGTTATATATGGAAGGCTGAACATACGGACATTCCATGCCCGGGGATGGAGGCAGCGAGGCCATTTCGTCCCGGCCGAAGGGTAAAAAACATGAAAAACGCTCATCTCTTAAATACCGATAGCCGTGATAAAAAGGCGATGGAATACGGCCGCCGTCTAGCCGCGGCGAACGCACGTATAGAGGAACTGGAGCGGGATCTCGCGCGAGTGAAACGCGAACGGGATTATGCAAGGGAAGAACGTTCTGAAGCGCTTTATAATTTCACGATCGTCCGGGACGACTTAGAAAACGTGCAAAAACACTTGGACGAAACACTTCAGGACCTTGCCGCGGCGCGGCGGGAGCGGGGCAAGGCGCTGGAACGCGGTGACGATTAAGAACGCGACCCCACAAAAGGCTGACCGCCGAGAGGGGGCGGCTTGTCAACACGCCTGATGCGATGAAGCACTTCGGCGATTTGTCGCGGCGCGCCTTGATTACATTTAAAATGAATTGAACAGGATTTCGCGGCCGACGGATTTATGAAAGCCCTGACATTTTTGTCGTGAAGCGCAGTCATCAGGCTGGTTTGACGCGCAAGCCGCCTGAAGAAAGAACTGCGCCACGGGGAAGTGGTCAGCACGGAAAATGGGACAAGATTTCGCTGCATTCTTCGCGCCCTTCGCGCTGCTGATCGGCGCGGCGCTGCTGGCGATCGGCCTGCTGTCGCTGCTTGGCGCGCATTTCCTCGCCAATGTGTGGCGCGAGCGCGTCGCTCTCGCGCTTGGCCTCGGTCTTCTCGTCGCCGCCGAGATCGCTATCGCCTTCAGCGGGCTCAGTCTGCGCTTCTTCAATGGTCAAAGGGCGGACGTTCTTCAGTGCAGGCAGGAGGCGGAAACGAATTTTCCGGCGGAGCGGCACAAGGACAGTCCCATCATCAACGACAACATCATCGCCTGCATGCAGCGCTATCGATATGACTGGACGTCGGACCATCGCCGGTGCCGCGAGTCGCCAGTCGCGACGAACCCTTTCTGCTACCTCCCCGCCCGGCCATTCGATCGCTGGCTCACACGCCTGCAAATAATGCTGGAATGAGCGACCCTTTTCGTTTGGAAGCCAGAGAGTCGCCTCTTTGCGCACGAGCCGGATCGACCGGAACGCCCAACCGCCGATGTCTGGATTTTATCGGCCACGGCCCGTCGCCTGTGGGCAGTCAGCGCGACGCCGACGGAATGCGTTGCGACGGCACTTCATGCCGCACGGCCTATTTGAAAAAATAAGCGCCCGCTACCGCCGCCAGAGCCATCAGCGGCAGGGGATTCATGTGGGTGATCATCAGGATGATGAACACCGCAGCGGCGACGGCCGCGCCGTGTGCGCCGACAACCGCCACTTTGGCGATGCTGATGACGCCCGCCAGAAGCAAGCCGATCGAAACCGTTCCGAGAGCCCGCTGGATCGACGCGCGCCAGGGCCAATCGGAAAGATGCGCCCAGATTCGCCCCACCCACAAGGTCAGCAGGCCTGTCGGCAGGAAAAAGCCGAAGGTCACCGCCAGCGCCCCCAGCGGCCCGGCGACCCATTGGCCGATGCCGGCGATCATCATCATGTTCGGCCCGGGCGCCATTTGGCCGATGCTGTAGAGATGGACGAGCTGATCTTCCGTCAGCCAGTGGAAAACATCCACCGTGAGGTATTTCATCTCCGGGAACGCCGCCATTCCGCCGCCCACCGTGAGGAGCGACAGATAGGCGAAGACGCCCACAAGGGCGATCATCTGCTTCATTCGCCGCCCTCCCCCGTCCCGCCGCCTCGCGGGCGAAAGCAGAATGTCGCGATGAACCCCACGACCGCCAGCACGAGCAGAATCGGCTGGTGCAGATAGCTGACCGCGAACACCGTCACGACGACGAAGATGACGTCGCCGAGACCTCTGACAGTCTTGATGCCGAGCTGGACCGTCACATAGAGCACCATGCCGACCGCCGCCGCCGAAACGCCATGGAGAATCGCATTGACGTCGCCCGGCCCTTTGTGGGCGGAACCGTAGGCGGCGGCCGCCGCCACCATGATGAGTCCTCCGGGCAGACAGATTCCCACCAATGCCGCCATCGCCCCCGCCGTCCCGCGCAGGCGGTCGCCAACGAGAATGGCCATGTTGGACGCGTTGAGGCCTGGCAAGGACTGACAGATCGACAGCAATTCGACAAAAGTCTCGTCGTCCAGCCACTTCAGCGAACCCACGAGACTGGAGCGCAGATAGCCGACCACGCCGCCGCCGAGGCTGGTGGCGCCTATCATCAGGAACGCAAGGAAAATTCTGGCAACCGAAACCTGCGGCCCGGCGGGGCTTGCGTCACTCATGGCTTTGCGGCGGGTTGCCCTTGAGACGGTAGACGGCGCCGGTCTTTGTCGTGCCGAGACTGATCCAGTCCTGGGCCTCGTGCTGAAGCAGCTTGAAAAACTCGATGCTTCTTTCCACCGCCTTGGCGCTCAAATCCTCGCGCCGCTGAAACTTGCACTGATAAGAGAATTCTCCCACTACCTGATGCTGATCGCCGCGCGTGCGCCATACCGCCACATTACTCGCCGCCTCGAACCCTTTGCCGAAATCCAGCGTGCCGAGTTGTTGCAGCACTTCCTCGACCGCCGTGCGGTTGACGAGTTGCACATGCTCCCGCTTTCCCCCCAGCAAAGGTTGAAGCGCGGGAAAAACCTTCACGAGCGTTGCGGATGACGTCAGGTCGTCGCCCAAATTCAAAGGATGCAGCTTGAATTCGACATTGTGCGAAAACAGCGAGCGGGCGCCGCCGATGCGATCCTTCCGCGGCAGCCATTCTTCCTTGAACTTGATGCGGTAATTTCCCCGAATACTGGGCCGCACGTCCAGTTGCGACGCCGTCTCCAGGTCCGGATGGCGGAACTTGAACACGATTTCCGGCTCGCCGGCGGGGAAACCGTCTTCATAGGCTATGCGGCGACGCAAAATGAAAGCGTTATTGTAAAGCCTGAAATCCTTGGTGTCGAGAAACAGCACTTCCCGGATTTGCGGCCGAAGGCCCTCGGTCGGCTCCGTTTCGAAATCGACGCGCGCCTGTTTCGCCGCCTTGCGGACAATCTTGGCAAAATCCCTGAAACTCTGGACGGACGTGAAACGAAGCCCGTTCAGGATAATTTTGGCCTCGATATAGTGGACTTCGTCGAGCGGATGGCCGTCTGAATAAGAGCGTTCCCCTTGAGCGTTTGTTGGGACATTCGCATTATCTTCCAACGATATCCCTCCACCCGAATTTAGCAAGCGCGCCGTGCGGCGCGTCACAAGATCGCCGCGGTTGCAACATGCACGGCCGTTGACTTTGTCTCACTGTAGAGCCTGATCGGTCAAGATATCCTCACTTTGTCGCTCTCGAACCGCCTCACCCTATTGCGCCGCATTCTCGAATCCATAACGCAGAAGGCGCGATAATCGACGGGATTTTGTCGATCGATGACGGCTTGCAGATTGATTGAGCTACGCGCTCGAGGCCACGACGTTCTGCTTTTCCGGTGGCCGTAGCCGGGTCCGCGTCGTAATTTGGAGAGCGGGACCCGGATGACGCGCTCAAATATATTCAGGAGGAGGGAACAATGCACGTTCCGAAGGCTTTGCGCAGCCCCCTCGCACGCAAGATGTGGGTTGCCTACGCGACCGCGACCATTCTTGTTTCGCTCTCGGTCCTCGCGATATATGTCAACGCCTATGACGACAACGGGCTGACGGATCGTCTTCGCGCAATAGGAAGCTTCACCCGACAAGCGATGCGCGTCGTGTCCTTCCCACTCGGACTGCCTTTTGGCGCATTGGCGAACGGTCCGCTGCAGGCGATATTCGGCTGTGACAAGCCAAACGAACCCTGCGGCGTCTTTGTCGACTGGTGGACTCATTTCGCAGCGTTAGTCGCTCAAATAATATCCCTTCGCCTGATGATCCGCGAGAAAACGTAAAGATCGCTGGAGACCGTGAATTTGGCGTTTTTTTACCTCGCTCGCGCGGAACTGACTGCGGCCCGAAATAATCCGAACCCGAACCGCATTCATTAAAATTCGCCAAGTCTGACAATAGTGCTTTTCACCTTCTCATATGACGACCTCCACACGAAAGCCGACGCCCTCGCGCAAGCTTCATGAACTAGCCTTCGGCCGAGAGGCTTCGCTCATGAGCATCGAGAAAATTGCTCCCTTGTCGCATTCGCCTGTCGACGCCCTCACAGCGCGGCCGGGCGCCCCGATTCCCGTCACGCCGCATCCGACGTCAGTCGCAGCCGGCTCGCTTCCCGCCTTCGAAGCGGGAACGCCCGCTAATTTCTTCGACAGCATAAGTCTGCCATTGCCAGCCTACGCTCAACAAAACGACGAGCCAACGCCAGCCCATCCGCTCGGCGCGACATATGCGCGCGAATCTGCTCTTGCGAATGTCGCGCAACTCGTCGGCGGCCGTCTGCCGCCCACCGCGATCGCGCTGGAGGTCGCCGCAATGTTGCGCAATGCGGCGAATGATCACGAAATATCGATCATGCATCTGATAGCAGACACCGAAGCAATAAAGCCGAATCTCATGCCTTCCCGCAATGCGGCCGAATCACGTTTCTCGCTTTTCGCGCCCCTTCTCGCATACGGCGATGAAGGCGAGACAACGCCTCTGGATATCTTTCTGACGCGCATCAACGCACGGCAATGGGAGGCCGCCGTCTTTCGACGGCCGATCGACCTTGCCGAACCGGGTTTTCCCTATTCAGAGCCGCCCATCGACCTCTACCGGCTCGTCATCGACCCCTCTACAGGGCAGATCCTCGCCAGCGTCGCACAACAATTGGCGAAGCGCGATTTCTTGTCGCCGTCCACGCAGCCGCCAGTCGACCTCGGCCGCGCGCTGCGCGCCGCGATGATCGTCATCGCCGCCACAGGCGCTACGTTCATTATTGCAAAGGTGGTATCTAAACTCGTCGCCCTATGCTTTTTCGTCACCGCTCTCGGTCTGGTCATCAACGTCCCGATCGAGCGAGTCGGTCTCGGAAAGACCAGCGTTACGCCGTCGCGCCGGCGTCGACCGTAAGCACTGTCCCCGTCACGTTGCGGGCTTTTTCATCCAGCAGGAACGAAACCGCATTCGCAACGTCGTCCGGGACGGCCAGTCGCCGCAACGCCGCACGGCCAGCAATTTTTGCGCGATCGTCGCCGTCGAGCGACGCGGTCATTTCAGTCGCAATGAAGCCCGGCGCTATGGCGTTGACCGTTATGCCCATGCGTCCCACCTCCCGCGCCAGCGATCTCGTGAAACCCTCGAGCGCCGCCTTCGTCGCGCCATACACGGAAAGTCCGCTATATCCCGTCGAGGCGATGATCGACGATATGTTGATTACGCGCCCTTCGCCCGCCGACATCATGTTGCGCACGACATATTTTGAAAGCACGATCGGCGCGGTGACATTGACGCGCGTGAGCAGTTCGATCTGCGAATTATGCATCGTCGCAAGCAGACCTTCCGAGCTGATGCCTGCGTTGTTGACGAGCCCATAGGGCGCGCCAAATTCCGTTTTCAAACGCAGAACAAAATCAGGGATCGCGCCTATTTCCTGAAGATCGAGCGCCGCAAACGCAAGCGCGCCGTCGCGCCGCACGATTTCGGCGCGTAGCTCATCGCTTTCCCGCCGCGCGACTGCGATTACGCGATAACCATCGTCGACGAGCCTCCTCGAAATCGCCAGCCCGAGACCGCGGCTCCCGCCAGTGACAATGACATTGCGCATCATGACCGCCCGCGCAGAAGCTTGCCGCCCGCAGACATGGCGAGCGACGGAACGAAATCTATCGTCGCCGGAGTCTTGCGCCTTCCTAATTGCGCCCGACACCTCTCTGCAATTTCCTCGCGCAACGCACGTTTACGCTCGGGCGACGGCTCGCCATCCTTCAAAATAACTTGCGCGACAATGAGATCGCCGGTGATAGGACTGCGTCGAGCCTTGACGAGCGACATGTAGACGGCCTCGTGCATGTTGATTACCTGCTCGACTTCTTCCGGATGCACCTTCAGTCCGCCGACATTGATGGTGCCGGCGCGGCGTCCTTTGAAATAAAATCGATCGCCCCGCAGCTCGACGAGATCGTCGGTATCGATGAATCCATCGGAATCCGCGATGCACAAATCATCGCGCCCGACATAACGCCTGGCCGTTCGTCGCGACCGAACGCGCAGAGAGCCGTCGACGACGCGCATTTCGACATCGCCTACGCCATCGAGATAGGAAGCGGGAAATCCCTCCCGTCCATCCTTCACCTCGAACCCTACTCCGGCCTCCGTTGAAGCATAGGCGTGAACAATCTGCGCCTCTCGATAAGTCGCCTTCAAACTGTCGAGTATCGCCCGATCGGCGATCTCGCCGGAAAGACGCACATAGCGCGGTGAAATGCGCAACGCATCGGGACTCATCAGCAACCGTCTCCAATGCGATGGCGTGCCGGACATATGCGTGACGCCGACGCCGGCCATGCGCGCCACATGATCGGAAAGCGACTCGTCAGCTTCATTCAGAACAAGAGTCGCTCCGCACGTCGCGGCGCGCAGGAAAATCTGCATCCCGCCATAACGTCGGATATCATAGAAGGTGCCCCATACCGGCGCCGTCTCGGATGAAGGCCGCGCCGTCGCGCCCAGTAGTCCAGCAAGACGATGCGCGACAAGCTTCGGCGCACCGGTCGTCCCGGATGTCGGCATCACCCATTCCGTGTCGATCGCCTCCATCCGCGGCTCGTCGCAAGGCGCCAACGGCCCAACGATAATGCGCGGCAGATTCGCGCCAAAGTCGCTCGCCCCGTCGTCACAGACGATCGCCTCGACGCCCGCCTGTTCGATGGCGGAGGCGAGGCTTTCGACGGTGAAATCCGGCGGGACGATCACCATGCGCGACGCGAGGCCATCCAGCTCGAGCATCGCGAGAGCGCTGAAAAATTGCGATCTAACGCCGACGAGCACGGATTTCCCGACAAGTTCATTATGGCCGCCTTTCAGAATCGAACCGTCGATCGCCGTCCTCCACGCCGCCACGGCGCCCTGCGCGCGAATGCAGGCCTCCGCATCGCTAACAGAGGCCCGCGCCATGTCGCGCAGGGAAGCCACGTCACGCGTCGACATGTTCGTAAAGCGCTACGAAGTCCCCGAGCGTGACAGGGAAATACACCTCCTCCGACGCTGTGAAGGGGTCGAGTCCAAGTTCATCTTCCAACCGTGCGACTATGATCGCGAAGCAGAGCGAATCCAGACCCGAATTCGCCAGAACGAGATCGTCGTCAAGGGGCGCCAGCTTCTTGTCCTGCTCGGCGGCGACCTCTTTCATGATGGAAAACACTGTTAACCGTACGCTCATCGGCGTTATTCCCTTCATGTTCGAATAACTAAACCGTAGCTATAACTCACCTGCAGCCGCAAGTTCTTCAGTAGCGAATGGTGAATTTCCATGGCCAAAGACAACCCCCGATGAGCCAGGCCCCGCCCATGCGCATCCGCTGCAGACTGATCGCCGAGGCGGACACACCGGGCTTGGCCGAGCTTTTGTCGAGAGGCTTCCCCGACCGCTCGATCGCCTATTGGGCGCGCGCCCTCGACACGCTCGCCCGCCGCGACGCTCCTGATGGCTACCCGCGTTTCGGATATCTTTTGGAGCACGACGGTTCCCCGGTCGGCGTCATTCTTATGATTTTCACCAAAATCGGGTCCGGACCGATAAGGTGCAATATATCGAGCTGGTATGTCGAAGAGGCGCACCGCGGCTACGCCTCCCTGCTCATCGCCGCCGCCGTTCGGCACAGGGAAGTCACCTACATCAACACATCGCCCGCGGTTCATACCTGGCCCATCATCGAAGCCCAGGGTTTTCGCCGTTACTGTAACGGGCAAATGCTCACAATCCCCGCGCTGAGCCCTTGGCGTCCGAACGCGCGCGCGCGAAGATTCGAAAACCGCCGCGATTACGGCGACAGCCTTTCCATACAGGAGCGCGATCTCCTCTCGAGCCACGTGAAACATGGCTGCCTCGCGCTCGTCGTGCGAGAAAGGCGCGACGCGCATCCTTTTGTGTTTCTGCCCCGGCGAGTCCTAAAAAATGTCTTGCCTACCTTGCAATTAATTTACTGTCGCGACATTTCCGACTTCCAGCGATTTGCCGGCCCGCTTGGCAGAGAACTCATGCGACATGGACACCCGACCGTCCTGATCGACGCAAGCGAACCATTGCCGGGTGTCGTCGGCAAATATATGCACAACCGGGGTCCAAAATACTTCAAAGGCCCCGAACGCCCACGTCTGGGCGACCTCGCCTTTTCCGAAAGCGTTTTGTTTGGACCGTGAGCCAGATCGCGTGAAATCCTCCATCGAAATCACAGCCGCACAAGCACTCGTCGATCAGTTGATCGTCAATGGCGTTGACCACATCTTCTGCGTGCCGGGCGAGAGTTATCTCTCGGTCCTAGACGCTTGTTACGAACGCAATGTCGAATTGACCGTCTGCCGAAATGAGGCGGGTGCCGCGATGATGGCCGACGCATACGGAAAGGCGACGGGACGGCCAGGCGTCTGTTTCGTCACGCGCGGCCCCGGCGCCGCGAATGCTTATGCCGGCGTTCACATCGCACACCATGACTCGACGCCGATGATCCTCTTCATCGGGCAGGTGGAGCGTGTAAATCGTGATCGCGGCGCCTTTCAGGAAGTTGATTATCGCGCAATGTTCGGTGGCCAGACAAAATGGGTTGCCGAAATCGATAGCGGATCTCGCATTGTCGAATATGTCTCGCGGGCTTTTCGCGTTGCGATCGCAGGAAGACCCGGCCCCGTCGCGCTCGCGCTCCCGAAAGACATGCTGGAGGAACGCATCGCGTCTGCTGCCTGTCCACGGGCTGAAACGATCGAGACAGCGCCGGCGTCAGAACAACTCGAATCTCTCGCGGATATGATCGCCGTGGCACAACGCCCCATGTTCATCATCGGCGGAACGCGCTGGGATGAAGAGGCGTCGCGCCGCATGATCGACTTTGCCGCCGCATTCAATGTTCCTGTCGCGACAAGCTACCGTCGTCTGCCCCTGTTCGATCCCTTGCATGAATGCTATGCCGGCGATCTCGGCCTAAACGCCAATCCGAAACTCGTCTCGCGCATTCAGCATAGCGACCTCGTTGTTTTGATAGGCGGACGGCTCGGCGAAATTCCGTCGCAAGGTTATAAACTGTTCGACATACCGACGCCTCAGACCCGTTTCGTTCATGTCTATCCCGAAGCTGAAGAACTCGGACGCGTATACGCCCCGACGCTCGCCATCCACGCGTCGCCGAAACCTTTCGTCGCCGCATTATCCAAACTGACGCCGCCCGCCTCACGCCCCTGGCGTGAAGTCACGCGCGAGGCGCATGAGGATTACCTCGCCTTCTCCTCGAGTTTCATTCCCTCAGCGGACGTCGACCTGTCCGAGATAATGATCTGGCTGAGCGAGAATCTTCCGCCGGATGCATTCATCTGCAACGGCGCTAGAAATTATGCTTCCTGGATACATCGCTATTATCGCTTTCGGCGTTTCGGCTCACATGTCGCCCCGACCTCGGCTACGATGGGCTATGGGGTCCCCGCCGCCGTGGCAATTCAGCGGCTGCATCCCGAGCGACTGGTCGTGTCCCTCAATGGCGATGGCGACTTCCTCATGAATGGACAGGAATTTGCAACGGCGATCCAATATAATCTGCCAATCATCGTCATCATTTGCGACAACGCCAGTTACGGCACGATCAAGATGCATCAGGAACGTCAGTATCCCGCCCGCGTCATCGGCACCGATCTGCGCAACCCCGATTTCGCCGCCTATGCCCGAGCCTTTGGCGGTTTCGGCAAAACCGTGGATCGCACCGCCGATTTCGCTGCGGCATTCCAGGCGGCCCGTCGATCGGGAATGCCTTCAATAATTCATCTCAAAATAGATCCCGATCGCATCACGCCGACGCTGAATCTATCGAAATTGCGTGCCAACAATTTGAACAGGGCATGACTCAGGACGCCGCGCGCATCGGCGTTCGCGAATGAGCGAAGTCCCAATACAATGACCGCGCCCGCTTATAGATCGGGCCGGCTTTCAGTTCACGGTCATCAATTCGCGATATCGGCGCCACCTTTTGAAAATTGCCCGTTGAGAAAATTTCATCCGCGCCGAGGAAGTCAGCATAGGCGAGCGTTGTCTCCACAACCTCGACACCGTCGGCCCTCAATAGCCCGATCACCCGTTGCCGCGTTACGCCATTCAAAAACGTACCATTCGGCGCCGGTGTAAAGACCACGCCATCCTTCACCAGAAATGCGTTGGAGTTTGCGAATTCGGCAACATTGCCGAGCATGTCGCACATCAGGCAATTGTCGAATCCCCGCTTCGCGGCTTCGAACAACGCACGCGACCCGTTAGCATAATGACAACTCGCTTTGGCGCCTGTCGGCGCAACCTCCGCGCCTGGACGCCGGAAAGGCGACAGCGTCACCGCCCCCCCTCTCGGCGCAGGCATCGGCGCTTCATAGATCGTGAGGCACCAATTTGTCGACGACGGCTCGAACCGCACGCCACCACCAATGCCCTCCTCCGCCCAATACATGGGCCGGATGTAAAGCTGCGCGTCACGTGCGAAACGTCGTAAGCCATCCGCAACAAGCTCTCGCCATCTATCGCCTGTAACGGAAGGTTCGAGCAACATTACGGCTGCGGAATGATTGACGCGAGCAAGATGAAGGTCGAGATCCGGCGTTACGCCCTCGAACGCCCGCGCACCGTCAAAAACCATCGAGCCAAGCCAGGCCCCATGTGTGCGCGGGCCGAGAATCGGCGTGTTCCCGTCACGCCATTCTCCCTGATAATATGTCCATGTCTGCGACACCGAACGTAACTCGACCGGCAACGCCATCTCAACCTCCGGCAATCCTATTGCGCGCCGCCGAACATCGTCGCCGCGTCGAACGCACGTCCTCCACCGCCGGCCAGCTTGGCAAGCTTCTTCGCGATCCGCGTCGCAAGCATGATCGGTTTGGGAACGGGATTACGGCAAAACGCTACTTTCCTGACGTAAGACTCGGCCCGCCAAACAGCGTGAGAGCCGGCGGGGAAAAACGCATGATCACCGGGACCGAGGCGTCGCTCATTACGATCGTCATCGCGCACTATCACCGACCCCTCAAGCACATAGACGGTCTCGTCGATGTCGTAATACCAATCGAATACGCCTTCCGTGCAATCCCAGATCAATGTGCACGCCCCGCCGTCATCGCTTCGTGACAAAATGAAGTTGCGAGCAACCGGCGCGCCTTCGATTATCCAGGCCGGATTGATCGGGCATGGTTGCATTTCGACGCTACCGCTGTCGAAAACGATCTTGTTTGTCGTGCTCATACCTATTTTGCCTAAGTTTGAGTGGGCCATTTCAATTCGATCACCATCAACCGAGCTGCAGGATATCGACGACTCGCCGCGGCCACTCTTCCAGATGAAGACCGTGAGTCGCAAACAGCGCCAACGCCAGCCGATCTATGCCGAAAGCGACACAGCCGGAGTGCGCATGCACGCCACTATCGTCGAGGATGCCCCATGTCTTACCAAAGTGCTCTCGATGATAGTTGAAGCTCATGCAGGCGGTCGGTGCGCCGCCGGCGCGCACAGGTATGAGCAGTTCAAATTTCAGCGCCTGCTCAATCTGGTTCGCCGCCATCAATTGACCAACGCGACCAAAGAAAGGATCGCTGGCCCGATCGAAGGCATAGGGCAGTCGCAAATCCCTTGCGATGGCCTCCGCCTTCCTCATCCATTGTTCCCGAAATGTGGCAATCTGGGCTGGCGCTCCGATCCGCACGAACTCGCGCATGCGGAACGACTGTAACCGATCGACGTCGCGCGAAGGCTCATGACGGAAACAATCCGCCGAAACATCGAATATTAGTCCGCGAGCCGAAACCGGACCGTTCTGCGCCGCGATTGGATAGACGGGATAACAAGCGGCTGGGCTCAACACTAGATCCGCGGTCGTCGTCTCGCATGTCCAGTCGGCGCCATGCTTGGCCTTATTGACAGCAGCGGAAATATCCGCCTCCGTTCCGTGCAAGCAGCAAACACAGCCAAGAAGCTGCGGGAAGCTATTCAGATAGCCTGCCTTCTCAACCTGACGCAAACTCATGACCGGAGGAAAGCGGAACACTTCTGCGTCATCCGGGCGATGGCGTGAGATCAGCCTCTGCAATGCGTCCACTACATTTTCATACAGATGAGTCCGGGCGTAGACGCCGTCAACTCCCATCGGACGAAACAAACGATCGAGTAATGCTTCGTCATCTACTGGCGAACGGGTCGTGTGCGTGTCGATATCCATCCTCGTTCCCCTCTTGTCCGGATCGTTCAGTCAGTTATCTGGCTCACCTTGCGCGCGAGATTGTCTCCGGCACTCCGCCGACCAGGCAGGATGCGCCGACATTCGCTAGAATCCGATGATTATTGATCATGACCGAGGAAGACAGAATGTCCCGAAGTGGTCGCGCAATGCTGAATTCGCTGTCATTACGAAACCCCGCGATCCCGCAGACGTTGAACGCATGCATCACGGTCGAGATCGACAACTCCGACGCACTCACCTTGAGAAGATTCAAAGATGTTTGAAACGCCATGTCATCGAGCGCGGCGTCATCTTTCGCTCGCGCCGAATAATCTGCGATCGCCGATTCAACCACGCCGATGAGATTCATCAATGATAAAGACGCCTGCGTTGCGAGCGGCGCGCCTGGCGGCAGATTTCCCTTGGCGGCGCGCGCGACTTTTCGGACGAACCCCTGCGCGCGCGCAACTGCTCCAGCCGCGATTCCAGACCAACATGCGGCCCAGAGAAGATGCGTAACCGGCATCATCGTGCGACGGTGAATCCTCTCATACGGTTCGCTCAGAACTTGCTCGCTTTCCCCGGCCGCCTCCAGTTGAAAACCCTCGCTGCATGTGCCCCGCATCCCCATCACATCCCAGTGAACCGTCCGCGACAGGGAATAATCGTCCTTGAAAAACAGAGCCAGAACCTGATCGGTCGGCAGCGATTCCTGGGAACGTCGCGCAGTCGTTACGATCGCGTCTGCGGCCAGACCATATGACACGACAGAGGCGTCGCGATTCAACGAAACACGGGTGCCGTCACGAATGATCGCGGAAGCGCTGGAGCGCACATTTGCGCCATTCTGCCCTTCCGTGGTCGACGAAGCGAGTAACATTTGCTCAGCGCCGATGCGACGCAGATAGTATTCGAAGCGCTCATGTCTATCGGCATGGTTGACCACACAAGCGACGTTTGCAGAATGCATGGCGTAAATCATCGCCGTCGATGAGCAGACGCGGCCCAATGCATAACAAACCTGCGCTGCGTCGGAGACGCTGCGCTCTTCGCCTCCGCATGCTTGCGGCAGGAGAATTCCAAGCAGGCGCAGGGCGCGCAATTCATCGAAAGCTTCCTTCGGGAAGCGCGCTTCGCGGTCGACGATGTCAGCAAATTTTTCCGCCACTGCGACAGCGGCGTTGATCCGCGACCTCAATTCCTCTGCCGGTTCAGACGATCCATGCTTCCCATCAACCGCCAGAGACAGTCCTGTCGTGGACATGATGCGCCTCATCCGATAAGCGCGCAGTGCGCGCACGCCTAAAACAACCTTCAACGTGACCATTCCAGATTAGGCGCACAATCCGGAATAATCCACGTTGTTTCTCAAATTGAACGCATAAAGGTTAACCTCGGCAATTGTAATGTATTTGCGTAACCGATCTTTACGTTTTCGAGCTCAATCTCTACCAATTGACAATCACCGAAGGCGCTCGCGCCGAACAACATTGGATGAGAAAATGCTGGACGTCCCAAGCCAGACAAAAACCGATCGCATCAGTGCGATCGTGGGCGGATTCATTAAGGATTTTGGGGTCATCCGACGCGATCAGGATCTGCAGTCTCTCGGTCTGACGTCGATGGACATGGTCAATCTCATGCTGTCGATAGAGGCCGAATTCGATCTGACGATACCAGGCTCAAAACTCGTGCCAGCCAATTTCAGGACGATCGAAAGCATAGAATTGCTTGTGCATGATCTAGGCGGCTGAAATAAAATTCGGCTGAGACGCAGATGCGTCTCAGCCGTGCAGATCTGCCTTCATGCGATCTCGCGCCTTGTTTCCATCTGCCGCGCAACAGCTTTCAGCCATCTGCGGTAGAGTCGCGTCGCATCATCCGACCATGCCGCGCGACATTTTTCCATCGACAGTATTTGCGTAAGCCTCTTCTCCGCGTCATCTTCGAGGCCGTTCATAACCGCCGCGCGCAATGCGGAGAGTTTCTCGGAGGTTTCTGGCGCGAAGAAATTTTCCGGCTCACAAGGATAATCGTCTCGCCGACCGGAAAGGAACCGCAGGACATCGCGACGATATTCCTTCAGCAGCGTATCGGCGTCATATTCCGGATGTCCCTGAAGAAACAAAAACAAGCTCGGCTCGCGCCGCCAGAAGACGTCAACGCCGACCTCCTCTGAATGCGACGCGATATGATATCCGCGATCCTCCAGCTCCTCACGCACGACGTCATTGTAACGTGAGTGAGCGACCGTGATTTCCGGTGCGCCTGGATCATGTATCCAATCCTGCGCGGTTGTTTTGAATGTATAGACCCCACTGATCTTCTTGCTTGCGCGACGGCGCTCTATTCCGTCGAGATGCAACACTGCCGCATGAGCGGCGAGGCATGACCAGATCGTTGATAAGGTATTCTCGCGCGCCCAGTCGACCAGACACTGCAAATCTGGCCAATAGGGCTCCTCGTCAAGACGCGCGGCTCGCGGCTCGGCGCCCGTTACGATCAATGCATGGGCGCCCCGCCGATAAAGCGCCCCGATGTCTTCATGGCTGCGCTCGAGATATCGCCTTGCCGTCTCACTTCTTTCGACTCCCGGCAACGCATAGCAACGCCATTGGACGCGACGACCCCGGGCTCCCAATTGTACGAGACTCGAAAACTGCCTCTGCGTCGCCGGCAGCGCCTGATCGGGCATGTTGTTGACGAGAGCGACTTCGATGACGTCGTCGCTTTCGGGGCAAGTCGACGTCATACCGCGTTCTCCATAAGTTCGTGCGAAGAGGCGCCGCAATTCGCCGCCGCCGCAAGCGCCCGGTCGATGTCCTCGATGATGTCGTCGATATGCTCGATGCCGATGCTGAGGCGCAACATCTCCGGCGTCACGCCAGCGCTTGCCTGTTCCTGACGCGACATTTGTCGATGCGTCGTCGACGCCGGATGGCAAGCGAGCGATTTTGCATCGCCGATATTGACGAGACGCTTTATGAGTCGAAGCTGGTCGTAAAAACGCTTCCCGGATTCCAGTCCGCCCTTCACACCAAATGTGAGAAGAGAAGGAACGCGACCCCTCAGATATTTTTGAGCGAGTTCGAAATAGGCGCTATCTGGAAAGCCTGCGTAATTCGCCCATGCGACTCGCGGATCGTCCCGGAGAAATTCCGCGACCTTGCGCGCGTTGTCGACATGTCGCTCGACGCGCAGCGCCACGGTTTCCAGCCCCTGTAACAAGAGGAATGCATTGAGCGGCGAGAGGACCGCGCCGGTCGTGCGCTGATAGACGCTGCGCGCGCGGGCGATATAGGCTCCTTGTCCGAAGCGGTCGACATAGACGAGGCCATGATATGACTTGTCCGGCTCACAAAAGGTCGAGAAACGTTGCGGATATTTGCTCCAAGGAAAGCGCCCGCTGTCGACGATGATCCCCCCGAGCGTCGCGCCATGTCCGCCCATGAATTTGGTCATGGAATGAACGATGATGTCGGCGCCATGTTCGATCGGACGCATGAGGATCGGCGTCGCCACCGTGTTGTCGACGATAAGCGGCGCGCCATGCGCATGTGCGACATCGGCCAACGCGGACATGTCGCATATATTGCCGGCAGGGTTGCCGACGCTTTCACAAAATAGCGCCTTGGTGTCTGCGTCGATAGCGCGCGCCATATCGTCGGGCGAGTCGCTTGCGGCGAAGCGCACGCTCACGCCCTGGCGCGCCATCACGTGCTGCAGGAGCGTATGCGTCGTCCCATAAAGCGTTGGGGCGGAGACGATGTTTCCGCCGCTGTCGGCCACGTTGGCGAATGCGTAATATAAAGCGGCCTGCCCCGTCGCGGTCGCGAGCGCGCCGACGCCGCCTTCGAGTTCTGCGACCCGCCGCTCCAGAACCGCGGTCGTCGGGTTCGCGATGCGGCTGTAGCGAAAGCCTTCCTCCTCGAGATCAAAAAGCGCCGCTGCGTGATCTGCGCTGTCGAATTCATAGGCGACAGTCTGATAGATCGGCACCGCGACGGCCCGGGTGGTCGGGTCGCCGTCGTAGCCGCCGTGAACGGCGATCGTTTCATTTCGCATCTTTTTGAACCCCTGCGGCATGCGCCGGTTCGTCTCCTCTTCGGCGTTTCGAACCCTGATCGACGCGGATGAGGAAAATTCATTTAAACATTTAAGCGGCTTTCATCCGTGGCGGCGAGCAAAAGCGCAGCGTAACCCTAACAATAAGCGCGGCTTCCTTTTACGGTCGGGGAAGGCTAATTACTTCAGTGGATTACGGACGCGGGCCGGCCGTGCGTTAACCATCGGGTTCCTGTCGATGAAAGCATTTGACATGGCGTCGCGTCCGCCCGCCAAAGGCGCCCAATCCGTTAACAAGGACTGGCTGCGCGCGCTTAAACTCACCGCGACGATCGAACAGGACAAGCGCCGCACACTTGCAGTTGCATTCGATGAGGTTGCCGAGGCGCGCTGTGACGCCCCTGCCCTTTTTTCGGAACGGGAGAATTTCACCTTTCGGGAATTGGCGCGGAGATCTTCGCGTTACGCGCATTGGGTGCGCAAGCAGGGACTCTCGAAAGGCGACGTCGTCGCCCTGATGATGGAGGGTCGCGCTGATTATATCGCGATCTGGCTCGGGCTCACGCGCATCGGCGTCGTCGTGGCGCTCGTCAATGTGAATCTGACGGGCGGCGCGCTGGCGCATTGTCTCGACATCGCGTCACCGCGTCTCGTCATCGCTTCGTCGAGATATGCCGGCGCTTGCCAGGAGGCGTTACGCGATTGCGCCTCCTCCGCGCGACTTGTCGTGGCGGATGAAAGACTGAACCATGAACTGGCGGCGCAGTCGGACGCGCCTCCGAACCTCGATGAAGGCGAACAGCCGACGCTTTCGGATCACGCTCTTTATATTTACACCTCCGGCACGACGGGATTGCCAAAGGCCGCCATCGTCTCGCATCGCCGCGTCATGAACTGGGCGCTGTGGTTTTGCGGTCTGCTCGACGTAACGCCTGAAGACAGAATGTATGATTGCCTGCCGCTCTATCATTCCGTTGGCGGCGTGGTCGCGGTCTGGGCGACGCTTCTCGGCGGCGGGTCGGTCGTGTTGCGTGAGCGCTTTTCGGCAAGCGCGTTCTGGAGCGACGTCGTCACGCACAATTGCACATTATTCCAGTATATCGGCGAGCTCTGCCGCTATCTTGCTCACGCTCCCGCCTGCGAGGCGGAGAAAAAACATCGGCTGCGGCTCGTGGTCGGCAATGGTCTGCGGCCGGAGGTCTGGCGGGCATTCGCCGAACGTTTCGCCATTCCGCGCATCATCGAGTTTTATGCTGCGACGGAAAGCAATTTCTCGCTCTACAATGTCGAGGGCGAGCCCGGCGCCATCGGCCGTATCCCGGGTTTTCTCGCCGCGCACAACGCCGTGCGCATCATCCGATACGACATGGACGCCGACGCGCCGCTTCGTGGCGAAGACGGATTCTGTCAGCTTTGCGCGCCCGATGAAGCCGGCGAGGCGATCGCGCGGATCTCGAAGGATTTCGAGGGCTATCTCGACCCGGCCGCATCGGAGAAAAAGATATTGCGCAATGTGTTTCAAGACGGCGACGCCTGGATGCGCAGCGGCGATCTGATGCGCAAGGACGGGCGCGGTTTCATTTATTTCGTCGATCGCGTCGGCGACACATTTCGCTGGAAGGGCGAAAACGTCGCGACGGCGGAAG
The DNA here is from genome assembly GCF_000188155.2 of Methylocystis sp. ATCC 49242. Taxonomy (NCBI): domain Bacteria; kingdom Pseudomonadati; phylum Pseudomonadota; class Alphaproteobacteria; order Hyphomicrobiales; family Methylocystaceae; genus Methylocystis; species Methylocystis sp. ATCC 49242. Next base: position 151,185 of record NZ_KE124774.1, on the reverse strand, counting down.
TGGCGCAGGTCATCTCCGCCTGCCCCGGCGTGCTCGACGTCAATATCTATGGCGTCGAGGTCCCCGGTCGCGACGGCCGCGCCGGCATGGCGGCGATCGTCGTCGACGATTCCTTCGACAGCGCAGCGCTACGGGCGCATCTCGACGCAAGTCTTCCGCCTTACGCGCGCCCGCTGTTCATCCGCCTGTCACGGAAGCTTGAAATTACCGACACATTCAAGCACCGCAAGCGTGAACTCTCGGCGCAGGGTTTCGACCCCCGAGCGATCGAGGACCCTGTCTTTTTCGCGCCGCCCGACAGCCCTATATATGTTGCCTTGGATTCGTCGCTTTACGAGCGAATTCTCGCGGGGCGTCAGGCTCTTTGAGCCTGGCGCGAGGGGCTTAGGGGGAAGCCACGATGAAAGACGATCTCGGCGCGCTGTCGGTCGTCCTCAATATTGCGTCGGAGGGTTCGGGCCCGCTCACGGGCGCTACCTTCGCCGTCAAAGAGAATATCGACGTCGCCGGCCAGGTTTCGACCAACGGCCATCCGCAATGGGCGGCGACGCACGCCGCCGCGCATGCGAACGCTCCGGTCGTGGACAGGCTGCTCGCGGCGGGCGCGCGACTCGTCGGCAAGACGCATATGGATGAGATGGCTTACAGCCTTCTCGGGGCGAATCCGCATTTCGGAACGCCGATCAATCCCGCCGCGCAAAACCGGCATCCCGGCGGCTCGTCTTCGGGCTCGGCGGTCGCTGTCGCGGCGGGTCTCGTTAGTTTCGCGCTCGGCACCGACACCGCCGGCTCCTGCCGCGCCCCTGCCGCTTTCTGCGGGATCTTCGGCTTCCGCTCGTCGCATGGCGCAATACCGATCGACGGCGTCATCCCGCTTGCGCCCTCGCTCGACGTCATCGGCTGGTTCGCGCGCGACCTCGACCGAATGGTCGACGTTGGCGACGTATTGCTCCCGGCGGACAGTGACGACGGCGAATTCAGGGAGGCGGTTCTGCTGAGCGACGCCTTCCACGGCGTCGAAACGGAATTCGCCGCATCCGCGGCGCCGGCGATCGATCAGTTGAAATCGGCGCCCTGGCGAGAGGGGCGTCTGGACGATGAATTCTTCAAGACGGCGCTTGCGCATTTCCGCAACCTGCAGGCGCATGAGGCTTGGACCTCCCATGGCGGCTGGATTGCCGCACACCATCCGACCTTCGGCAAGGGCGTCGAGGAGCGCTTAGCCATCGCCTCCAAAGTGACGCTGGAACAAAAGCGCGCGGCGGAAGCCTTCGGCGCCGAGGCGCGCAAGAAGGTCGACGCAATGCTCGGCGACGATGGTTTCATCGTTTCGCCGACGACGCCATTTCGCGCGCCGCTGCTCGCGGACAGCGACGAGCAGCTAGACGCCAAGCGCTATCAGATGATGCGGCTCTTTCTCATCGCGAGCTATTTCGGCCTGCCGCAGATCGCGCTGCCGCTGCCGAGCAGCGACGCGCCGGTCGGACTCTCCTTCATCGGCCGGCGAGGAAGCGACCGCAAGCTGCTCGCCTTCGCGCGCCGCTTCTGCGCGAAGATGAAAGCGCGGTGATCGCTCACGCGCCCGCCACCGGCCCCTGCCCCAGCAAATCCTTGATCCGGGTCGTCAGCCGGTCGCGCACGTCGCGATAGGCGGAAAGGATCGCCTCGCGCGAGCCCTGGGTCGCCGTCGCGTCGGGCGTCGGCCAATAGACGACGTCGACCGCCATGGTGCGCGTGAACTCGAGCGCCTTGTGATGCGCCTCGGGCGACAGCGTCACGATCAGGTCGAAATTTGAATCTTCCAGATCCTCGAAGGTGTGCGGCTTGTGGCGCGTCATGTCCACGCCGATCTCCTCCATCGCCGCGACCGCGAAAGGATCCGGATCGCCGCGCTTGAGACCCGCCGATGCGAAATAGATTTCGCGGCCGAAATAATGACGCGCGATCGCCTCCGCCATGGGAGAGCGGACCGTGTTCATCGTGCAGGCGAAGAGGACGGATTGCGGGCGCGCCATGGGTTTCTGCTATCGCATTTTCCGCGCCGAGCCACTGACGGCTGCGACGGAAAATGGCCGGGCCAATGGACTCAGCCCGTCGCGAGGCGGGGCGCGGAAGTCGATCGATCGGGAATTGCGCCACAGGACCAACCGCTTGACATCAGATAGCCTTTTGTCTCTTGCGCCTGACGACGGCCGGGCGCGCTCCAAACAGCCCGCCGCATAAATCCGGACGCGGGGAAATGCTTCGGCTTATGTGGAACGGCTGCGACGATTTCGCAACTTGCCGGGAGCAGCGCAGGCGCGGCCGGGCGGGAATTTGCAAAACAACACAATCAATGGTTGATTTCAGAAGCGGTGTTAATTTAAGCTAAGTCGTTGCATTGCAGGAGGGCGTCATGGACTCAAATCTTTTGGATCGTCTTCAACGGCTGGAATTCCATCAATGGAAAGATGGGCAGGTGATCGCCTGCCTGCGAAACCCGGACGGATGCGAGGCCGCGACACATATCATGAAGCTCGAAGCCCGGATTCACGAGCTCGAGGAAGAGATCGCGGCCCTCGATCGGATATTGGAGAATAATTCTCCACTCCCGAGCGACGAGGTAATTCACAACGAATTTTACCTGTCTCAATTTGCTGGCGGATACGGTTAAGGTTTCCCCTCCTCCAGGTACAGTGACCCGCGTGATCGTTGCGTAAGCGTGAGTGTCTGCGTATGTGCAGCCGGCCGGAGTTATTCCCGCAGGGCGGCTGCTCTCAGCCCTTCCAGTGCAGCGCCGTGATGAGCGTGAACAGCCGGCGGGCGGTGTCCTGATCGGTTTCGATCTTGCCCTTCAACCTCTCCGCCAGAAGCTGCGCGCCCTCGTTGTGCAGGCCGCGCCGCCCCATGTCGATCGCCTCGATCCGGCTCGGCGTCGCGTGGCGGATGGCCGCGTAATAGCTTTCGCAGATCAGGAAATAGTCCTTCAGAATGCGCTTGAAGGGCGTGAGCGACAGGATATGCGTCACGACGGCGCCGCCATCGGCGTCGCGGATGTCGAAAACGAGCTTGGCGTCCATGAGGGAGATGCCGAGCGCATAGGGGCCGCCGGCGTGGCCCACCAGCGCGAAATGGTTGTTCTCGATCAGATCATAGACGGCGATGGCGCGCTCATGCTCCTGATCGGCCGAACCCCGGCCGATCGAGTTCTCGTCTAGAGTGACGGAGATGAGACGCTGCTGCTCGCTCGGATCCACGCCGTCAGGCCCCGAGCTGGTTGAGGCGGATCGACACCGAGCGCGCATGCGCCTGCAGGCCCTCGGCCTCGCCGAGCGTGACGGCGGCGGCGCCGATGGCGCGCAGCGACTCCGCGTCGCATTTCAGGATCGAGGTGCGCTTCACGAAATCGAGCACGCTGAGGCCGGAGGAGAAGCGCGCCGAGCGCGCCGTCGGCAGGACGTGATTGCTGCCGCCGACATAATCGCCCACCGCCTCCGGCGTATAGGCGCCGATGAAGATGGCGCCGGCGTTGGAGACGCGCGCGGCCAGCTCCTCGGCGTCCTCGCTGATGATTTCGAGATGCTCGGCCGCGATGCGGTCGGCGAGCGGCAGCGAGTCGGCGAGCTTCTTCACGACGATCACCGCGCCATAGTCGCGCCATGACGCGCGGGCGATCTCCTCGCGCGACAGCGTGGAGAGATGACGCTCCACCGCCGCCTCGGTCGCGTCGGCGAGCGCCGGATCGTCGGTGATGAGGATCGACTGCGCGGATTCGTCATGTTCCGCCTGCGCCAGAAGATCGGCGGCGATCCAGTCGGGATTGCCGGTCTTGTCGGCGAGGATCAGCACTTCGGAGGGGCCGGCGATCATGTCGATGCCGACCTGGCCGAAGACTCGGCGCTTGGCCGCGGCGACCCAGGCGTTGCCGGGGCCGACGATCTTGGCCACCGGCGCGATCGTCTTGGTGCCATAGGCGAGCGCGGCCACCGCCTGCGCGCCCCCGACGCGGTAGATTTCATTGATGCCCGAGCGCTTCGCGGCGGCGAGCACCAGCGGCTCGACATGACCGCCCGGCGTCGGCACCACCATCACGATGCGCGACACGCCCGCGACCTTCGCGGGAACCACATTCATCAGCACGGAGGATGGATAGGCCGCCGTGCCGCCCGGCACATAGAGGCCGACGGAATCGAGCGGCGACCAGCGCCAGCCAAGCTCCACGCCGGCGGCGTCGCGGAAGCGCAGGTCCTGCGGCTTCTGGCGCTCGTGGAAGGCGGTGATGCGCTCCAGCGCGAGATCGAGCGCCGCGAGCTGTTCCTTGGAGCATTTGGCCTCGGCGGCCGAGACCTCGGCGGCGGAGACGGCGATTCCGGTCTCGGCGAGGTCGATACGGTCGAAACGCTTCGAGTAATCGATCAGCGCCTCGTCGCCGCGGGCGACGACATCCTCGATGATGTTGCGGACGGTCTCGTCGACGTCGTGGGACGACTCCCGCTTCATGGAGAGCAGCGAAACGAACTGCTGCTCGAAATCGGGGGCGGCGGCGTCCAAACGCAGGGTCATTTTCTTCTCCAACCGGGTTCTCCGGTTGTCATGACCCTCCAGCGGCGTTTTCGTCAAGGTCGTGACGAAGATCATGGGTCGGACGCGCCGCGACTTTCCAGCGCGGGCCGACGTCGCAAAGCTGCGCCTCGACACATTCGACATCGAGGCAGATGCACGCGCCGCCCGCGAAAATCAGGTGAATGACGCCGGACGGCGCCTCGGGGCCGGGCTCGAAGGTCACGGCGAGGAGCGAGAGAATGGCGTCCGGCCGGTCGCGCGCGACATTCTGGCAGCGAACGCGCTGCACGCCCTCGAAATGCAGGCCGGAACGGCAACGCTCCAGCCGCCCCTCCAGCTCCGCGGCCCAGTCGAAGCGCGAGCCGACGAGCGCGAAGCGGCGCTTCCCGGGGAGGTAGGCGATGTCGCCGACGCGCACCAGCGCGTCCTGCACATGGGCCGAGAGCAGCGAGAGATCCTCGCTGTCGAGCGCGTGCAGTCGCAGCGAGGGAGCGTCCTTTTGCGGGGTTGCGAGCATGCTGATTCCTCCTGCGACCGATATGGCGACAGGCGCGGATGGACGCAAGCCCGTGTAACCTCTGATTGACATGGGGTTGGCGGGAGCTGTGGGGTTGAAGGGATGGATGCGTTGTGTCGGAGGGGCGAAGCAGGGGCGCGAGTGAAATAAGGAATATTTTCATATCGAAAATATCCAGCAAAAGCCTCGTAATTTTCAGCGCCCTCGATTTCGTGCCGAGGCTTCGAAGTTTCACACGTCGAGCAACGAGGCCTGCAAGCGTGCACGACTCGCACATACACTCATTTCTCCGAGGCGAGATTTTCCTCGTAGGCTTTGGACGCTACACGAGCGATCCCAACCATATCGCAGGCTTCGTTACGAGGCGCGACGGCGTATTTTCGGAATGAAATAGAAGCCGGCTGCGATCGTTGCGCCGCGTCTTGCGGGGCCGGAACTGCTGCCCGCTCGGCCCGCTTCATACTCTCGGGAACCGGAAAGACACGACCTTCGAATACAGTGCCCCACACCGGCACGTCCTTGAGATCAATGGCGCGGACTTCATAGGGGTCCTTCTCCAGGATTGTGAAATTGGCAATTTTGCCGGGCGCAATGCTGCCGATCTGATGTTCCTTTCGCCAGGAATAGGCGGCCTCGATTGTGATCGCCCGAAGCGCCGCTTCGACCGAGATACGTTGGCTGGGGCCAGCCACGCGACCCGATGGCGTGAGGCGGTTGACCCCCGCCCAAGCCAGATAAAGTGGATCACTCGGCCCCATCGGCAGGTCGGAATGATAGGAGAGCGGCATCCGGTTCTTCAGCACCGAGGCTGCCCGCACCATCAAGTTGGCGCGCTTGGGTCCCAGCCCCACCTGTCCATATTTGTCTGCGAAGCCGGTCGTGTAATAGGGATTGGCGGAGACAATCGCGCCCAGACGAGCGGCCCGCTTGACCTGATCCTCCGTCGAATTGGCGAAATGCACGATCACCGTGCGATGGTCGGCACGCGGTTTTTCCCGCATGCGCCGCTCCAGAACGTCGAGCACCGTGTCAAGGCCGAGATCGCCGTTGACGTGAATATGCAATTGATATCCTGCGTCCCAATAGAGTTTGGCGCGCTCTTCGAGCTGCGCGGGCGGCATGATCCATTCGCCGTGATGGCCGTCGATATAGCCATCCCTCATCTGCATCAGTTGCGAGATTATAGCTCCATCGGCAAACAGCTTGACCTGCTTGGGGAAGAACATGAGCTTCTTGCCAGCCCCCTCCGGCGCGACGGCGATCTGCGCCTCCGTCGCATCGAGCGCCTTGTCGAGGCCGACACGATCAGGAATGCTGCGACCGTCGGCAATGAAGGTCGAGTACATTGGCGTATCCGGCGCACCGAGAACCTGCTCGTAGAGCTTCCACATATCCGGCGCGTAAAGCGCTCCGGGCTCGTTATAGGCGGTGACGCCATTTGCATGCTCGTAGGCGACCATCTGCTTCAGACCGCGCGATAGACGCTCTGGTGAGGCGAGCACATTCATCATCGGCTTGATCATCAGGTTGAGGCCCGTCTCCCAGAAATGCCCGTCCTCCCAGTTGGATTGTTCGCTCGCGGTTCCCTTGCCTTTCGTCATTTCCTCGGTGAGACCTAGCGCCTTGAGCGCGGGCGTGTTGAGGATGAATTCGTGGCATGAGCGCTGCCAGATGGCGACGGGACGCGTGCTGCTGATCGCATCAAGCGCTTTACGGTCGAGCGTACCGTGCCAGAGCGAATGATAGCCCCACGAAAGAAGCCAGTCGTCGGGATTTTTCAATTTGGCTTCGGCGGCTTTCAGCCGCGCGCGATACTCTGCCTCACTGGCCGCGGCCCTGAAGGTCTTGCCGGGCAGCACCCAATCCTCCGGTGCAATGACCTCGATGGCGAGCGTCAGCGCGCCGAGGACAGGATGCAGATGCTGGTCAATGAAACCGGGCATGACGATCTTTGATTTGAACGTCTCATCCACCCTGTAATTCCTGTCGCGTAGTTCTTTCTTCACCTCATCCAACGTTCCGACCGCGACGATACGCTTCCCCGAAACCGCAACCGCCTCTCCTGACGGGCGGTTCGGCTCCATCGTGATAATCTTCCGGGCGACGAATATCGTTGCGGGAGTGGGCTGCGGCGCTGTCTCGGGATCGTGCAGCGCTTTCGCTACGGGCTCATTGAATGTCCCTTCGGCCGGAGCGAGGCGCGGCGGGAAAAACGTCGAAGCCACGAGCAAAATCATGCCGGCGAACAGGGAAGTTTGGGATTTGTGAAGCTGCCGCAACGCTAGCCCTCCGAGTTGCGAGCGCAGCATGGCAAGCTATGCTCAGAAAGTCGACTCAACGGCCAACTAGTGCTCGAAATCTAACGCTTGGTTCCCGGGGCAGACAGCGGTTGGCGGTGGACCGCTTTTGACCCAAAGCGGACCATCGACGGGTGCCTTTCATCCATGCTGAAAAGCCATGCTCTAGGCGCTGCCGCTCGGCGCGTGAGCGCGAGAGCAAGTCACATAAGAAAGCTGCGCATGCGCAGCTTCTTCTGTGGTTAAATTGGCAATACCACGGAGGCGCGGGCGCACCGCGTCATGAAGCGGCGCGAGAGGACGAGCAAGCTCATGAATTTCGGAAAAGCTGTCTATTCATTCGCGGGGATATTTTCCTTTTCGATCCTCTCGGTAATGCCACTTCACGCGGCCCACAAAGACGCCAGGAGGATCGTCAAGTCAGATGGGATCGAGATCGAGGTTTTTGAGTTCGGCAAAGGCCGCGAGACGCTTATCATGGCGGCAGGAAACGGCCGGCCCGCGGCGCAGCTTAGCGAACTCGCCAAAGGTATCGCCGCAAACGGCATACGCGTAATCACGTATAATTATCGCTCGTTGGGCGCCAGCACCGGACCGATCGACGGACTTACGCTCCACGACTACGCCAATGATTTGTGGCGGGTCGCCGATGCGCTGGGGCTAAAGAAAGTCCACCTGGCGGGGAAAACCTACGGAAATCGCGTTGTTCGCGCCGCCTCGCAAGACAAGCCAGATCGCGTTCTCAGTGTAATTCTGATCGGCGCAGGCGGGGAACAGTTGCCGTCTCCGGAAACGCTCGCCCTCTACAAGCGTTATATCGACCCCCACACCCCAAAGGACGAGTGGCTGAAGCTTCAGGGCCAACTCATGTATGCGCCGGGCAATGAGCACCTGGCCGCCCTGGATGCTGCGCAGGGAGAATATCCTGTCCTCGCCGCGGCTCAGGTCAAAGCAAGCGACGCCACCCCGAAAGCAGAATGGGCCAGTGGCGGCACGGCCCCCATGCTGGTCATGACCTGCCTTCTCGATGTTGTCGCCGTGCCGGAAAGCGCCCTCAGCGTAGCAAAATCGAGACCCAACGCCTGGCTCGTGGGCTTGCCGGGCTGCGGTCACAACATGCTTAATGAACGCGGCGAAGATCTGGTGCGGCTGATGTCGGAATTTATTGTGCGAACGTCCAAGCGCCACTAGCACGCTGTTGAAAAACCCCTCGCGCTGACGAGGCACCCCGAGGTTCATCGTAAGGAATATCCAAAATGCATTGAACTGCGAAATTCCTTGCTACTGCGCGGAAGGTCTGCAATTGGCGCATTGCTGACTCCGACGCTGTCTCCGCTCAGATACTGGAACTGGGTTCCAAGCGTTAGATTTTGACCACTAGCTGTTCCGATGGACCGGCCCTGCTGTCTTTCGTCTTGCGTCGGCCGCCGCTCGCGGGGTTGGCATGGGAGGGGCGCTAGCATATGGGGCTAAAATTGATCCTCGACCCAAAATGGCGCAGCTTTCGCGAAATTATCAGGCCTTGCCAAACCCGACCCTTGACAGCTCCGGAATAAATTCCTATATCCCGCCCACCCCAGCCAACCGCAAGGGGCGTCGCCATGGGTCTGGCGGCGCTGGCGGGGGCGGATCCGGCGGGACGTCGACCCACGTTCCCGATCCGGCGGCGCGTCGCCGGCCCGAGGCTCTCCTTCGCGCGGAGAATAAAGCCCTGGCCGCAATATCCGAGGTTGGCGCGGGGACCGATTACCCTAAACGGGGAAAAGACCCTGAACCCGGAGGCGACGAGACGACGCGATCCGCATTCGGGACGCTGCGGCCCCGATTCTCTCTCGCGCCAAGGTTTCACGGAGCCGCGGCGTCCCGGATTCCCTGCCCCGCGCCGAGAGGCGGCGGGGATATTGGCGCGCGCCCACCCTCCCCGCGAGGAGGAGGGCGAGAGGTCCTCAATCCTGAAAGGGATTGTGCACGAGAATCGTGTCGTCGCGCTCGGGGCTCGTGGAGAGCAGCGCCACGGGGGCCTCGATCAGCTCCTCGATGCGGCGCACATATTTCACCGCCTGCGCCGGCAGGGCGCCCCAGCTGCGCGCGCCGCTGGTCGATTCCTTCCAGCCGGGGAAGCTTTCATAGACGGGCGTCACGCGCGCCTGCGCCGCCTGCGAGGCCGGCAGGCGGTCGATGCGGGCGCCGTCCAGCATGTAATGCGTGCAGATCCTGATTTCGTCGAAACCATCGAGAATGTCGAGCTTGGTCAGCGCGACGCCGTTGATTCCCGAGGTTTTCACGGCCTGCCGCGTCAGCACGGCGTCGAACCAGCCGCAACGGCGGCGCCGGCCCGTGTTGGTGCCGAACTCATGGCCGCGGTCGCCGATCAGCGTGCCGATCTCGTCGTGCAGCTCCGTCGGGAAAGGACCGCCGCCCACGCGCGTCGTATAGGCCTTGGCGATGCCGAGCACATAGCCGATCGCCCCCGGCCCCAGCCCCGAGCCGCTGGCGGCCGACGCCGCGACCGTGTTGGAGGACGTCACATAGGGGTAAGTGCCGTGATCGACGTCGAGCAGAACGCCCTGCGCGCCCTCGAAGAGGATGCGCTTGCCGGCGCGGCGCTCGGCGTCGAGCAGATCCCACACCGCGTCCATGAAGGGCAGGATGCGCGGCGCGACGCCGAGCAGCTCCTCGCGCAGCGTCGCGGGCGCGACTTCCGGCAGGCCGAGGCCGCGGCGCAGCGGGTTGTGATGCGCGAGAACGCGGGCGATCTTGTCGTCGAGCGTGTCGGGCTCGGCGAGATCCATCAGGCGGATCGAGCGGCGGCCGACCTTGTCCTCATAGGCCGGGCCGATGCCGCGCTTCGTGGTCCCGATCTTGGAGCCCCCGCCGGCCTCCTCGCGATGCGCGTCGAGCTCCCGGTGAAGCGAGAGAATGAGCGGCGCGTTCTCCGCGACCTTGAAATTCACGGGCGAGATGGCGACGCCCTGCTCCCGCAGCCGATCGATCTCGCCCACGAGAAAGTGCGGATCGACGACGACGCCATTGCCGATGACCGAAAGCTTGCCCGGCCGCACGATGCCCGAGGGCAGCAGCGCGAGCTTGTAGGTCACGCCGTCGATGACCAGCGTATGGCCGGCGTTGTGCCCGCCCTGAAAGCGAACCACGACGTCCGCCTCGAGCGACAACCAGTCGACGATCTTGCCCTTGCCCTCGTCGCCCCACTGGGCGCCGACCACCGCCACATTCGCCATGGCATTCTGTCTCTGTCAGAAAACGAAAAAAGCCCCGCGCAGTAACGCGAAGGGCCGTTACGGGCGGGGTTTAGCGCAGGACGGGCGGGCGGTAAAGCCTGTGCGCGAAAGCGCGGCCCGGATGTCGTCGGCCGCGTGAGGTCGTCTCGGGCCTTTTGCGGGGCGCAAGTAGGACGGCGAGCCGCACGCATGTTGCATACTATTGAGCTTACGCTACTTTTTCTTAGCGAATCCATGGCCAAGCTTCGCCGGAAAACATGTAACGCGTCACGCCGCCCGGAGAGCGAAGCCATGAATCCGAAGGCGCGCACCCCTCATCCGCTGGAGATAGCGAACGGGCTGCTTCGCTATTTGCGCCAGACCTCCGGCCAGGCCGCCATGATCTTCGGCCTCGCAGCCGGCGCCGTTGCCTCCTGAGCGCTTCCCCGGCGTGAAAACAAAGCCGCCTGCAGAGCGCCCCTCCCTGGGATTTGAAACCGAGCAACACAACATGGTGTTTGCAGTTCCATTTCGTGTGACTTAGGCTTTCACATCGTTCCTTGCGGGCCTTCATCATCCCGCGCCGGGCGACTTGCGAATGGAAATGCCCGGCGGACCTCCGCAAACGTCGACGCCTTGCCGCCCCGCAGGGCCGGCGAAAAATCTCGTTTCGGTTAAGGGCTTTCGATCAGCAGCGCAGGACTCGCTCATGCGCCACAAACTGTTTTGAGACACATGATTCAGAACCAGGGAGCAGGCATGTTCAACCTTACCCGCAGCTTCATCCTCGCGCTCGCTTTCGCCCTGCTCCCGACTCTCGCCGCCGCGCGGGACGAGCAGCGCGTCGAACGCGTCTCGTTCAAGGACGGGCGGGCGACGATAAGGGGACGGATAAAGGGTTACGCCCACGTCGATTACGTTTTCCCGGCCGGCGCCGGCGAGTCGATCCAGATCAATCTCAGGACCAACAAGTTGAGCAATTACTTCAATCTCATGGCTCCGGGGTCGGACGTGGCCATGCCCAACGCCATGTCCGTCATCGAATATAGCGGCGCTGCGCCGACGAGCGGCGACTACCGCGCGAGGGTCTATCTTTACCGCAATGACGCGCGGCGCGGCGTGACCGCCAATTACACGCTGACGATCGCTCTTGGCGAACAGAGCAGCACAAATGAAAAGGGGCCGGACTATGCAGACGGGCTGACGGGAGGGCCGGACTACTGGGAGGTCACGGGCGTCGGCCACGGCGATGAGTTGAGCATGCGCAAGGCGCCCTCCCCGAAGGGCGCGCTCGTTATGCGGTTTGCCAATGGCGCGGTTCTGAAGAACCTCGGCTGCAAGAATACCGGCGGCCAGCGATGGTGCCGCGTCGAGAGGCCGGACGACCCGTCGATGCGCGGGTGGGTGAACGGACGCTATTTGCGCGAGTCCGCAGGGCCACAATAGACGCGTGCTTCACGCACGGTGATAAGGGTGCCCCGATAAGATCGTCATGGCGCGATAAATCTGTTCAGCCGCAAGAATGCGCACGAGCTGATGCGGCAGCGTCATCGCTCCGAAGGAAAAGACCGCCTGCGCCCGTGCGCGCACGCTAGCGTCGAGCCCCTCCGAGCCACCAATTGCGAACCACATCGCCTTGCGCCCCGCGTCGCGCTCTCGGCCGATGAAGGCGGCGAAGGCGGCGCTGTCGGCTGATTTGCCACGTTCATCGAAAACGGCCAGCGCGGCGTCGGCGGGCAAATGGCCAAGCATCTCCTCGCCCTCGCGCGCCATGCGCTCGCCCGAACTTTTGGCCTTGCGCTCGTCGATTTCCCTGAGGTCCAGCCCCTCAAGCCCAATTCGTCGAAGAGCCATGATGCGCTCCGCGTAGCGCGCGAAAATTTCTCGTTCGGGACCGGCCTTCAGCCGGCCCACGCAAATCAGTCCCAGGCGCATCGGCTGGTCTCAGGCCAGCCGCATCTCCACCGGACGGTCGCCGCCCCACATCTTCTCGAGGTTGTAGAACTGACGAACCTCGGGACGGAAGATGTGGATGATGACGTCGCCGGCGTCGATCAGCACCCAATCGCATTGCGGCAAGCCCTCGACGCGCGGCGACACGACGCCCGCGGCCTTGCAGGCCTTGATCGCCTTGTCGGCGATCGCGCCGACATGCACAGTCGAACGTCCTGTCGCGATGATCATTTCATCGGCGAGGGCGGTCTTGCCGCGCAGATCGATGGAGATGATGTCCTCGGCCTTGGAGTCATCGAGGCTTTTGAGGACATTTTGCACGATCAGGCCGGATAACGGCGCATTGGCGCCGGGAGCCGGATGGGACATTGCCCCTGTCCCCGGATGAACACTTGTCGACAGCGTTGCGACCCTCATGCTTCGCGGCCCCGCGCCCCTCGAGGCATGGCCGCCACATAAGGATGGGACGCTTTGTCGCCGAATGCAATAGGAACGAGGGTTCGTCGCCCCCGCGACGAAAAAAACCCGGCTTCAGCGCCGGGTCTTGAAGGCGGTTCGGGCTAATCGAGAGGCGGGAGGAACCTCAAAGCCGGAACATCTCCCTTATAGCCCAATTCGAATCGAAACGCCCGAAGATATTTTCCGTCTACGTTTGCGACCCGAGCGAAAATGGTGATTTGTCCAGGATCAAATGTCGATTCCGTCGTTCCGCCGCGGCGGTTTCCGAAAGTCGAAGGCGCGCCGCCTCAACAAGTTAGGTGACGGGAGGAATCGCCGGAGCGCGTTTCGTTGCCAAAAAGCAACATTTTCTCGGATTTTGACGCCGCGCCCCCGCAACTCATGCGCGAATCGCCCAATCAGGGGATCAAAACCATCGAACCCGCTGTCGCACGTGATTCGAGGGCGACGTGTACTTTCGCCGCCTCCGCCAGCGGGAAGGTCTCCGGCGCCTCGATAATCAAATGGCCTTTCTTGACCGCGTGCATCAGATCCTCGGCCATCTCCTCATAATCGGCGCGCCTCGCGATATGGGTGAAGAGCGATGGCCGCGTCGCGAAGAGAGACCCCTTCTGCGCCAGCAAGCCGATGTCGAAGGCCTCAATCGGCCCCGACGCCGAGCCGAAGCTTACGAAGAGGCCGAAGGGCTTCAGGCAGTCGAGGGAAGCGGGGAACGTCGCCCGCCCGATCCCGTCATACACCACGTCGCACAGGCGTCCCTTGGTGATCTCGCGCACGCGCTCAGGAAAATTCTCACTGCGATAGAGGATCGTGTGTTCGGCCCCTGCCGCCTCTGCGATCTTCGCCTTGTCCTCCGAGCCGACCGTGGCGATGACCTTTGCGCCGAGCGCGCTCGCCCACCGGCAAAGCAATTGACCGACGCCGCCCGCGCCGGCGTGGACCAGCACGCGATGCCCTTTTTTGACCCGAAAGGTGCGCCGCAGCAAATATTGCGCGGTGAGCCCCTTGAGCATCATGACGGCGCCCTGCTCGTAGGAAAAGGATTTCGGCAGGTGAATGACGGAATCAGCGGCGATGTTGCGCGCCTCCGCATAGCCTCCGAGCGCGCCGACATAGGCGACGCGGTCGCCTTCCTCGAAATCCTTGACGCCATCGCCCACGGCGACGACCTGCCCCGCTCCTTCATGACCCGGCGTGAAGGGATAGTCCGCCGGATAAGCCCCCGTTCGGCGATAGATGTCGATGAAATTGACGCCGATCGCGCGATGGCGGATCTGCACCTCGCCCGCCGTCGGGGGCGCCAGCTCGACCTCCTCCAGCTGCAGGGCCTCGGGGCCGCCCGGCCTGTGCACGCGAATCGCCTTGACCATCACGTTCTCCCTTCGTCTCCGCCCCTCGAAACAGCGGCAGGATCATTAAATAACAGGCCGCCCCGACCAGCGCCGCCTTCACGGCGAATGACGCCGCCGCAAGCTCCTGATCCCCGGCCTCGACGATTACGATGGCGAGTGAAACCGTCGGCTCGGCGCGCAACTCGAACAGATATTAAGACGAGCACATTCCAGATTGCGGGAAAGCCACGAAACCACAAGTCTTCCGTCTTCATTCGCCTGTCGGAGAAATAGAGCGCCGAAGCTGCGCAGACGATACAGGCGACCACCGCGGGGTCGAGAAGCTTCGAGCGCCACAGCGCCACGCGCGTCGCGACGACACGGCCCTCCACGGCGCAGAACAACGCCGCAAGGCCAAGCGCCGCACCGCTCGCGGTGAAAAGGTGAATGAGAAGACCGTTGAGCCGGGATGACATGGCGGGCGCCTGAAAAAGGCGGCCACCCTACACCCGCTCCCGGCCGGGACCTAAGGGCGGCGCCGTAAAAGTCGCCGGCGCCCTCGCTTAGCCGCGCGTCCGACGCTATAACATGTGACAGACGGGAGACATGAAATGACCGAGGTTTCCGCGCAGGATCAAGGCGCGACGACTAAGACCGACATTCTCGTGGCCGGCGCGGGCTCGACCGGCCTCGCGGCGGCGTTAGCCTTTGCGCGCGCCGGATTGAAGACGACGCTAGTCGGCCGCATTCCGCCGCCCCTGCCCGGCCGCACCGTCGCATTGTTCGAGGCTTCGGTGCGCTTTCTCGATGCGCTGGGAGCGCTGGAGCGCGTGAAGGATCTCGGCTGCCCGGTGGAAGCGATCCGCATGATCGACGACACCGATCAGCTCTTCCCGGTTCCGGAGCTCACCCTGCGGGCGAGCGAAGTCGGGTTGCCGGCTTTGGGCGTCAATATTTCCAACGACGAACTCGTCGGTGTCCTGCTGGACCTCGTGCGTGCGCGCCCCGAGATCGAAATGGTCGACGCGGACATCGTCGATTACGAGCTCAACAGCGTGAGCGCGACCGCCATACTCAAGGACGGTCGGCGGATCGAGGCGGATTTCATCGTCGCCGCCGACGGACGCAGTAGCCGCGCGCGCGCCGTCGCGGGCATAGACGTGAAGGAATGGACCTATCCGCAAGTCGCCCTCACCATGATGCTGCGGCATGAATTCCCGCACGACAATATTTCCACCGAATATCACACGCGCTCCGGCCCCTTCACGCTGGTGCCATTGCCTGCGCGCGAGGATTCGCCGCATCGTTCGAGTCTTGTCTGGCTGATGAGCGTCGACGACGCGCGACGCCGCCTCGCCAAGCCGCGCGAGGAACTCGAATATGAGATCGAGGACTATGCGAAGTCCGAATTCGGCGCGATGAGGATCGAGAGCGAAATCGGCCAGTTCCGCATGGGCGGCATGCAGGTCTCCAGACATGCGGCCGGTCGACTCGCGCTTGTCGGCGAAACATGCCACGTCTTCCCGCCGATCGGCGCGCAAGGCCTCAACCTGAGCCTGCGCGACGTCGCCGATCTCGAAGACTGTCTCGCGAGCGTGGATCTCAAGAACGAGCAGGAATTGTCGCGCGCCCTCTCGCGCTACGATCGCCACCGCCGGGCGGACATCGGTTTCCGCACGCATGGCGTCGATGTGCTGAACCGCTCGCTGATCGTGCCCTATCTGCCGGTCGACCTGTTCCGCGGCGCGAGCTTCATTGCGATCGCCGCGCTGGGGCCGCTGCGGCGGGCGGTGATCCGCGAGGGCATCCTGCCGCATCTCGTCTTGCCGCGCCTCATGCGTCAACCCGTGGCCGAGGAAACGCGCAAAAGCGCATGAGCCAGAAAAAGAAATGGCGCGCGAACGTATCGCGCGCCATTTTTTGCCGCCGAATGTTGTGATTATTTCGACGCGATCTCGATTTTCTTCTCTTGCTGTTTCATTTCGGCGGACTTCGGCAGCGTGACCTTCAACACGCCCTTTTCGAAAGTCGCCTTGATCTTTTCCGCATCGACGCCATCCGGCAGACGGAAGCTTCGTTTGAACGAGCCGTAACGGCGCTCCGAGAAGAAATAGCCCTCGTTCTTTTCCTCGCGTTCGACTTTCTTCTCGCCGTGAATGACGAGCGCGCCATTGACGACCTTCGCTTCGACATCCTTCTGGTCCATTCCGGGGAGCTCGGCGGTCAGCTCATATTCATTGTCGCGCTCGACGAAATCGACCGGCGGCGTCGCGGGCCAGCCGACAAAGCGCTCGAAGGGCTCATAGTCACCCGACCGCTTTTGCAGCGGCGCTTCGTCGAAGAACCGATCGAGCTGGCGACGCAGCGCCTCGAACGGCCGCCAATCCCACAGATCGGGGGAAATCATCGAACTTTCTTTTTTCGTCACGGGGGTCGATTCTTTTTCGGCCATATCTCCCTCCAAAATTCAGCGTTGAGCCGCGCCAGTGTGCGCAACTCCGGCGCAACGCCGTGCAACACGAAAAGTGGTCAAGGCTTTATGACAATCAAGCTGAGCCTTTCATGCCCAAACGCCACACCTACTCTTCGAGAGATAAAAGCCCTGCGTCACCGCCCGAGGATGCTGTATTGATCGTTAAAGTCGTCTCGCGCAGGAATCGGCGCAGATAATCGGGGCCGCCCGCCTTCGGCCCCGTGCCGCTCAGGCCGAAGCCGCCGAAAGGCTGGCTGCCGACAACGGCCCCGATCATGTTGCGATTGACGTAAATATTGCCTGCAGGGGCGCGGCGCGCGAGTTCGTGCATGCGTTCTTCTATGCGCGTATGCAGACCCATGGTGAGGCCAAAGCCGCTCGACTCGATTTCATCGACAAGCGCCGCAAAGCCCCCGGCGCGCCATGTCGCGACATGCAGCACCGGACCGAAAACCTCCTCGCGCAACTCCGAGACATGATCGAGCCGAACGATATGCGGCGCGACATAGGCGCCCGACGCCGGCGCGACGCCGGCGTAAATGACGCGCCCCGCGGCCGCCTGCCGCGCGATATAGCGGTCGAGTTTCTCCTTCGCCTGCGCATCGATGACGGGACCGATATGAACGCCGACTTCGCGCGGATCGCCGATCCGTAGTTCCGCCACAGCGCCTATGAGAACCTCGAGGCAGGCCGAGGCGATCTCCTCCTGAACGCAAAGCACGCGCAAGGCCGAGCAACGCTGGCCGGCTGACCGGAAGGCCGATGTGAGAACGTCATCGACCACCTGCTCGATCAGCGCAGTCGAGTCGACAACCATGGCGTTGATCCCGCCGGTCTCCGCGATGAGCGGCGCAATGGCGCCGTCGCGCGCCGCGAGCGCACGATTGATATGCTGCGCAACCTCCACAGAACCGGTGAAGACAACGCCTGTGGCGCGCGGGTCAGCCACAAGCGCGGCGCCGACGTCGCCGGCGCCGGGCGAGAATTGCAGCGCGTCGCGCGGGACGCCCGCCTCATGCAACAATTCGATCGCCCTCGCAGCAATCAGCGGCGTCTGCTCCGCAGGCTTCGCTACGACGGCGTTGCCGGTCACGAGCGCTGCGGCGACCTGTCCAATGAAGATCGCCAGCGGAAAATTCCAGGGCGAGATGCAGATGAAGACGCCGTGTCCGAGGCGACGCAGCCGGTTCTCTTCGCCGGTCGGCCCTGGCAAGGCGGTCTCGCTGCAAATCATGCGAGCCTGGCCCGCGTAATAGCGGCACATGTCGGCCGCTTCGCGCACTTCGGCCAGCGCGTCGTCGAGCGTCTTGCCCGCTTCGCTTTGCAGCAGCGCGATGAAAGCGGCGCGCCGCGCCTCGATCATATCTGCGGCGCGCTCCAGCGTCTGCGCGCGAGCATCGGGCGAAGTCGCGGCCCATTTTGGAAAGGCTTGCGCTGCGGACGCCAGCATTGCCCGCACCGCGTCGATGTCCGCTTCGACGACTTTACCAATAGCGGCCCCATCGATCGGCGAAACGACATCGCGGGGCGCGGTTTTCGCCGGGGCGCTCGGTCGCGCGACGACGTCCTGCGCCCGCGCGTCAGCGATCAGCGCGGCGAGAGCGCTCCTGTCGCCGAATTCCACACCTTTCGAATTTGCCCGCAGAGGTCGGTAGATTTCCGACGGCAGCGGTAAACGCGGATGGCGCGCGCATTGTGGCGAGGCGATCATTTCCCGGGGATCCGCGACAAGCACGTTGTCGGGCGTATCCGGATCGGCGGCGCGCGCGACGAAGGAGGAGTTCGCGCCGTTCTCGATCAGCCGACGAACGAGGTAGGCGAGAAGATCGCGGTGCGGGCCGACCGGCGCATAGACGCGCACCGGCGCGTCGCCCTGTTCGCCCACCGCCGCGTAAAGCGCTTCGCCCATGCCGTGCAGCCGCTGGAATTCATAATCCTTGCGCAGGCCGGCGCGCGCCAATATTTCCGCGACCGTTCGCGCGTTATGCGTGGCGAATTGCGGATAGACGCGCGGCTCCTGCAGCAATTGCGCGGCGCAGGCGACGTAACTCAAATCCGTCATCGCCTTTCGGGTGAAGACCGGAAAATCATCGAGCCCGCGCTCCTGCGCGCGCTTGATCTCGCTGTCCCAATAGGCGCCTTTGACCAGCCGCAGCATGAAGCGGCGATCATGCGCCTTCGCAAGCGCCGCGATATAGTCGATGACCGCAAGAGCGCGCTTCTGATAGGCTTGAACGGCGAGGCCGAAACCATCCCAGCCCGAAAGCGAAGCATCGGAAACGACGCGCGCAATCACATCGAGCGAGAGTTCGAGCCTGTCCGCCTCTTCCGCGTCGATGGTGAAAGCGAGATCGCGATCCTTCGCCAGACGCGCGAGCTCCAGCATGCGCGGCGGCAATTCACGCATCACACGCTCGCGCGAGATCGCTTCATAGCGCGGATGAAGCGCAGAGAGTTTTACGGAAATTCCCGGCCGCGCCGGCAGGCTTTCGTTTCCCGCGCGCGCGCCTATGGCTCGGATGGCGTCGGCATAGGCGTTGAAATATCGCTCCGCGTCGCGCCCGTTGCGCGCCGCCTCGCCGAGCATGTCGTATGAGAAGCGCTCCCGCCGCCCCTGTGCGCGATCGAGCGCCGCCTCGATCGTCTCGCCGAAGACGAAATGCGCGCCCATGAGCTTCATCGCCTGCCGCGCCGCGCCGCGTAGAGCCGGCAACCCCAGCCGGCGCGCCAGAGCGGCGACGAGGCCGCGCGGCTCCCCGTGACCGACGATGCGCGCGGAAAATCCCAGCGCGAAGGCGCAGGCCTGCACCAGCAACGCGTCGGATGACGCTTCGTGATGCGAGAAATCTCCGGCGGCCAGCTTGTCGGCGATCAACTGGTCGGCGGTGGCGTCGTCCGGCACGCGCAGAAGCGACTCGGCGAGCGCCATCACGGCAAGGCCCTCTCGCGAGGAGAGCGAAAATTCGTGCAGGAAATCCTCGACTCCGCCCAGCGCGTCACGATGCTCGCGCATGCCCTGGACGAGCGCACGCGCTTTTCGCGCCACCGCTTCGCTCAAAGCCGCGTCGGGACGCATCTGGATGAAAGCGGCCGCGAAGCCTTGGTCAGGCGGCGCGTATGGCGCTGCGAAGGGCGGCGGGGCGGAGGAGAGTTTCGTGGTCATGGCGGCGGCGCGCCTTAATCGAAGCTATAACACTTCGAATATGGGGACGACGCTGCACTAACACAAATCATATTTGACGAACGGCGGCAAAAGCTTGCGTGACAATGACAGAAAAGCGGCGGTGCGCTGCGGCGGGACAAAAGCGCCGATGCACGCTGAGCAGGCCCCCGCCGATTTTTAGAAGCGCCGTTCGGTGGAACCACGCGCGCGCGGCGCGCCTCCGCCAATCAGATCTTGTCGCCCTCCGCGCCCGGCTGCACGCAGCGCCAGCGCGTAACCGTGACGTTCGGGTGTTCGCCCGACCATTGGGCGATGTAAGGCATCGCCTGCATCATGCAGTTGCGGGTCGAGCCCGTGGCGGATTCGAGCATGAGCTTGCGCTCGTCGCACGCGGCTGGCTGGGCCAAGGTGCAGACGGTGAGAATGAGTTCGACGAAATTCATCGCGCCCCCTTGCTTCAACGCCGCCGCCCGGACGGCGTTTGACTTTATGCAAGGGTAGTGCCGCAATCAGACCGGGGTCAATATCTCACCCTTGCCATAAACCGCCGTATCACCGCCAAATCGTTGCAGCTTCCCGGAAAGCAAGGTCGCGGCGGCGGCGCTGTCTTCCTTCAGGCTGCGGGCGAAGAGACGTGCGAAGGTCAGTTCATGTGCGCCGCAATCCACATAGGTAGGACCGAGGTCCGGGCGCCGGCCGAGAACGAGCGAGCCGCGCTTGTTGAGATAGCCGACGCGGCCAGATGTCTTGCCGAGCGCGACAATCGTTCCGGCGATGATGCGGGAGCCGAGGTCGTCGCCGGCGTCGCCTTCAATGATGATGATGCCGCGGCGCAGACGGTCGCCCGCCCGCGCGCCGGCGTTACGGCGTACGACGACGCGGCCGCCGGACATGCCGGCGAGTTCCCCGGCAAGCGGTCCGGCGAGCATCTCGCCGACATTGCCCTTGATCTCGATGTGCGCGCCTTCGTTGCCGGAGGCGGCATAGGCGCCAGCATCGCCGCTGACGGTAATCTTACCGCCCTTTGCGAGGCGGCCGATCTGCCCGCCCACATCGCCTTCGACATGAATCGAGAAGCCGGGCAGCAGTTTCGCGCCGACAAGGTCCAGACGCGACGAGCCGCCCTCATAGCGGATGTTTTGGAGGTCGCCTTCCGTGACCTTGAACACATCGCCGACTTTGGTAGAGGCGCGTGTCGTGCCGATTTCGATTTTCTCGATGTCGGCCACCGAGCGGCCCGCGAGGCGGTCGGGCGTCAACGCCGAGAGATCGACGCGCTGCGGCGGCTCCTGACGGAGTGTGAAGGTGAAGGGCGTCACGGCACCAGATCCTTCAGATGATAGTGGAACGGGCCGAGCTTGCCGCCGTAATTGCCGGCGCCGACGCGTTTCGCGCCTTTTTCCGGACCCATGTCGATGATGGCTTTCAGGCCCGCGCGCATCGCGGCGGAGACAGCGGCGTCGGTGAGTCCGTCGATGACGATCTCGAGCACGCAGCCGATGTCGGGATCGAGCGCGCTCCCGGTCACGCCGCGTAGCGTCGGGCAATAAGCGTCGTTCGTTGAGGCGCCCATCCCCTTGTATTGCGAGCCGACCTTGGAGCCCGAGCGCACGATGCCGCCGGGGAAAGGCTGGATGGCGTCGGGCACGGCGTCGATCGCCGCCACGGCGGCCTCGGTGGCGCGCATGGTCGACTCCCAGTCGGAGCCCATGATGAGCAGATTGCCGCCGCCGACCGATTTCTTGGTCAGGCCCACCTTGGCCTCACAGAAGAACTCGCCGTCCATCACCGGCACCCGCCAGAAACGGCGGCCGTCGACGACCTTGGACATTTGCCATTTGTCGCCGAACTGGCGGACGGCGTCGCCGACCTTGATCTCGAATTCGCCCTTCACGGTCGAATAGACCGCGGAGCCTGGACAGGTCAGGACGCATTGGCCGAGACGATTGACGAGCTGCTTTTCCGCGTCCTTGGAGGACATGGCGAAGAGCAGCGCGCGCACGCCGGGGCGTCCGTCCGGCGTCTCCTCCGGCGGGACCTCGCAGTCGATCCCGGCCTCGCAGCCGCAGCCGATGACGGAGGTCGCGAAGCCCGTCATGGTCTTCGCCGCCGTCATCGCCCATTTGGCGTTGGGTCCGGTGATGAGAATGCCCGTCCCGCTCATCGGGAAGGCTTCGGCGAAACTATCGTCGATGCGAACGCCGTTGCGAACTATTCCTTGCATGCAACCTCCGCAAAGGCGTCCTTGTTCGGCAGAGCGGCGTCCGGCACGTCGAAAATGGTGCGCGGCAGGCCGTAAAGGTCGTCATAATAGCAATCGAGACGCTTGACGATGTTCTGGTCGAAGCGCGGGCTGATGTGCAACGTCTTGCCGCGCGTGTAGCGCGTGACATTGCCGTCGCGCACGACGAGTTCGCCGTCCTTGAAGACATAGGCTGCGCGCCGGAACATGCCAGCGACGTCGCGGGACGGCTTGTAAACCGCAATATCCGCGATCGCGCCGACGCCGAGCTGGCCGCGATCCTTGAAGCCGAAGAGCTTCGCGGCGCCCGAGCGGCTCATCTGCGCGATTTCGTAATAAGTGTATTCGCGCGTGAGCGACGGCAGGGTCGTATGCTCCAGCACTTCCGTCGGGAGGCGCGACATGACCTGCGCGCGCAGATCGGCGCTCATCAGAAGCGCGAAGAGCTCCGGATAGGTCGTGAACGGACCGCCGTTGGGATGATCGGTCGTGAAATAGACCTGCTCGGGATCCTTGATGAGCAGGAACAGCTCCAGACCCGCAGCCCATTGAATGGCGTTGTAGTAGTTCGAGATCTTGTACTGGTATGGAACGATGCCGCCGCCGTTGGCGTCGCCATCGAAGATCGCGCCCTTCTTCGGAATCGCGCCCGGCATGCTGTTGAACTGCTTCAGCACGTCGGAGGAGATCGTCACCGTCTGCGAGAACATCACTTGGCCGACGTCGACGCTGACGTTCTTGTTGGCGTTGATTTTCTCGGCGAAAGCGGCCGCGGCGGAGGAAAAGCCGTTCTTGCCTTCCTTGCCGTAAGCATAAAACTGCACATGGGCGAGATGCAGCGGCAGGCCTTGCGCCGCGTCGATCGTGTCGAGCGCGGTGTCGATATTACCGGCGATGCCGAGGTTGTTCATATGCAGATGCAGCGGGTGATGGATGCCTACCGCCTGCGTCGCCTTCTGCAGCGCCTGGAAAATCTGCCGCGAGGTGAGACCGTAGAAAGGCACCACATCGTCGAGCCCGAAGGCGCGCATATTCTCCTTGAATGCCTCGACGCCGCCGGGATTGATGCACTTCAGGCCGAGGGAGCGCGTATTGCCGACGGTCTGCGCGACATAGTCGTTGATGGCGCCGTCGGACTCTCCGCTGCGCATCATGAGCAACAGGAAATCGTCATTGCCGAGAACCGTCAGCGCGCCCTTGTCGATGATCGGCACGTCGTTGAGTTCGAGATGCGTCTGCAGCGAGTGATGCGGCGCCATCGCCGGCTCGACGACGGTCGTAAACCCCATCTGCGCATAAAGGCGTCCCGTCTCGTAGCTCGACCATTTGGCCGTCGAGAGCGGCGTCTCCGCCAGGCGCGCGCGAATTGCGCGATGGAGCTCGGGCAGAAGCAGGCGCGCCGTATTCACGTTGCCGCCCGCGATGTGGGAATGGATGTCGATCGCCCCCGCCATGACGACATGGCCGGAGACATCGATCTCCTCATCCGCCTTGCCGCCTTCCGGCGGCGCAACGATGCGCCCGTCCTTGAACCAGACGTCTCCGATCGCGTCCTGCCCGGTGGCCGGGTCGACGATATGGCCGCCACGCAAAACTGTCAGCACGGCGCGTCCTCCGAAACATTTGCCATAATGGCGTCTATGACTTGAGCGACGGTCGGCGCGTCCGAGGGCGCCGTCGCCGCGCGCAGCGTCATGCCGCCGGTCTCCTGGGCCATCAGCACGCCGTCGTGAGTCACGCCGGGCTTGCCCACCTCGATGTAAAGGCTACGCGACGGCTCGGCGCCAGCCGGCGCCAGCGTGACCAGCGGAATGTCTCCACGCGACCACGGCGGCCGTTCGCCGTCGAAGGCGGAAATCCAAAGAGCCGCGTCAGCCTCCCCGCTGTCGACGAGACGCGCGGCCTCGAACCGCCAGGGGTCGTGCTCGGGATAGCCGCGGCCGAAACCCGTGCGCGGCGGAAATCCCGTCATCCAGCCCGCGACCTGCGTGACGCCGGATGCGCCCGCGCGGCCGCCGATATGAATGCCGGTGAAGCGCGTCGTTACATTGAGGTCGGTGACCAGCGCCTGCAGCATTTCGACGGTCAGCGCATCGAGCCCCGACGCGGCGGCCCAGACGAAGCAGCCGAAATGAGCGCCTTTCAGCGTTTCGGCGACGCCGTCGATCAATTCGACCTTCGCGTGTTCGAGCGCCACGGGGCGGCCGCCGACGCGGGCGCGCCACGCCGCCAGCACACCCGGAATTTCGTGGAGCGCCGCAGGAATGACCTTTGCGGCGACATTGGCGGCTTCGTCCGGTTCGGGACCGATCCAGATGACCTTGCGCGGATGACCCGCCTGCGAGCCGTGGCGCGGCGGCTGACCGAGCGCGAGACGCTCCAGCATCCCCGGCCAGATGCGCGTGAGGCCGGGGCCGACCAGAACAACGACGTCAGAGCGCACCCGAGCCTCGTTCGGGGTCGTCGTGAACATGCCGAAGGAGCGCTTCACGTCGAGATCGACCAGCGAATCGCTCGAGGCCATGTGATCGAAAGCGCCGCGCAGACGCTCGGCGAGAAGAATCGCCGCACGCGCGCCCGGAACGTCAGCTCCGAGGCCGGCCACGAGCGGAAAATTCGCGCCGCCGAGAATGCGGGCGGCCTGACGATAGGCGTCTTCAAGCGCAATAGCTTTGCCGTCGAGCGTCGCCTTGCTCATTCGCTTCCTGCCCCATGCCGCGTTCGAGAGCGGCCGTTATCCTTGAGCCCGCGCGCGCCGATGCGCTTCGCCGAAGCCGACCCTGCATAGCAGAAAGCCGAAGGAAAACTCTATGTTTTTGTTTTAACGCGCTTCCCGCCGGGTTGGCGCGCAACACGGCGGGGCGCTCTTATGCCTAGCAGCCGTTACGTCCCGTGTCGAGACGCCAGCGCGTCGCATTTCACAAGCGAAGTTCAGCGAGGAAGGAAGACGAAGCCCTGCTTCTCGAAGGCCGCTTTACCCGCCGCGCTCTTCAGAAAAGCGACGAAGCGGCGCGCGGGCTCCCCCGCCTTCGTCGTCGCAGCGAGCGGATAGACGATCCTGGGGTGAGAGTCGGAGGGGAAGGAAGCGACGACCTTCACCTTCGGCTCCGCGCGCGCGTCGGTTGCATAGACGACGCCCAGCGGCGCCTCGCCGCGCGCGACGAAGAGCAAGGCGTTGCGCACATTGTCGGCGAAGGCGGCGCGCGACTCCATTGCGCTCCAGAGGCCAAGTTTTTCAAAAGCCGCGCGTCCATATTTGCCGGCGGGAACGGAAAGCGGGTCGCCCATGGCGATGCGCCCGCCGTCGAGCGCGCCGAGAATCGCTCCCTGCTTAAGCGCGAGCTTGTCGAAAGCGGCCGTCTTCGGCGCAACCAGCACAAGACTGTTGCCGAGAAGATCGACGCGCGTTGCCGGGTCGATCAGCTTGCGCTCGGCGAGATAGTCCATTGACGCTGCGTCGGCGGAGACGAAGACGTCGGCCGGCGCGCCCGCCTCGATCTGCTTGGCGAGGGTGAGCGACGCGGCGTAGCTGATTCTCGCGTCTACGCCCGTTTTCGACTTGAATGCGGCGGCCGCCTCGTCGAGCGCATTCTTGACGCTCGCCGCGGCGAAGACCGTTATGGCCTCGGGGGTTCCGCTCGAAGCGGTACCTGCCGAGAGAAAAAGCGCGGCCCCCGCCGCGGCGATCGTCCAGCGTCGCGTCGGATGGCGCATGACACCCCTGCTTGTTTGAAATTTCAGTCCGCAGCGACCATGACGTCCGACGACTTGATGATCGCCTTCACCTTGGCGCCCGCCTTCAGGCCCAAGTCCTCAACCGACTCATTGGTGATGGAGGCGGTGACCGTCAGGCCGTTCACATCGATCGTGACATGAGCGGTGGTCGATCCCTTGACCACCGCCTTGACGACGCCGTCGAATGCGTTGCGGGCGGATATTTTCATCTGTGCTGGCTCCCTGCATGGAATCGCGTGGTCGGGCCATCGCTATATAAGCTTACTTCCGAACGGTTCTTGAGCAAGCACAAAGATGCGGCGCCGCGCTCGCCGCCGCGTTGAAATTCATTGGATCCCGAGCGGCGCAGTAACGAACCGCGCCTCGCGTTCGGCCTGCTTCAGCCGCACGGCCTCCACGACGGCGCGCGCGATGCGTTGGCCGCGCTCGTCGATTCCCTTCCAGGCCGCGGCGCGGCCGCGCGGGTCGATCTCCAGAAGCTTTGCGCCGACAAAAGCGCTCAGGCCGTCGCGCACCACGCCGCGCAGGACGCCATCGCGTGGCGCAGTCACCGGCGTTCCGCCAAGCCGGCCGATCACCATTCCCCGGAAGACCCGCGCGCCGATGTCGAGCGCCGTATGCCAGGGGGCGTCGAAATCCGCATAGACAAATCGCTCTGCGCCCACCCCGCCGAGTTCGCGCGGGGAGTGGTCGCCCGGCTCCGTCTCGCCGCGCTGCAGGATTCGTCCGACATGATCCGGTCTGGTCTCGATCGCGATGTCGCAATTGATTCCCACAGCGAAATTGGGGCCGAGGCCCACCGTCACGCGGGCGATATGCCGCCAGTCCGGCGTCACGGAATATTTTTGCATGCGGGCGTCGATCAGCGCGTCGGGCAAGCGAAGCGCAATCAGATCGCTGACGGTCAGCGGCGTAACGGCGACGGCCTCAGGATCATCCAGCGCGGCAAATATTTCGGCTGAGCTTTCCGCTCGTCGTCCCTCGACGCCGGCGAGCGCGATTCGCTCGCCGAACAATGTGTCGTGATACGCCATGCCCCTGCGGATTACCGGGGGGAACCGGTCGTGCGAGAGGACGCAGGCGTATCCCGCCCTGCGCATGCTTACGGCGACGGCCGAGGCGATTTCGTTCGTACCGAGAATGAGCGCCGTGGGACGCGCGATGCGCCTCGAATGATTCATTTGCCCTGCTCCCCCTCCTCGGCGATCGAGGCCAGGCCAGCAAGTTTTGCGCCGCATCATCTATTTTCATAAAATTTATTAAAATCAGTTACTTGCAAAAAGACGCCCCGGCGTCTCCGTAGCCGATTGTCAGGAAGCCGACACGCCGCCCGTTTGCCGAAACTTCCCGCTTTCGACGTTCAAAAAAGCTGAATTGCACGGGGCCGGTGATCATGGTAACAATCCGCCGAGCTAAACCCTGCCCTGTCGAAAGACCCAACGAGCAGGAAGCGGCTGCAGAGAGCTTTAAACGGAGGAAATGCAATGGCCTGGACCACCCCTGTGATCGTTGAAGTCTGCGTCGGCATGGAAGTCACCTGCTACTCGTCCGCCGAAATCTAAATCTTCGGCGCGGATCGCCGCCTCGGGCGGGGTGACCGCAGTTTCAAAATCGAGCCGGCAGGAATGCGCCGCGATCGCGGTCTTTCCTTCCCGGCTCGATTTTTTTTGCCTTGGCGCCGGCGGCGTTTCAGGCTGAGAGATTTTCTTCGGAGGCCGATATGCGCAAATCAGTCACCATTGCTTCTCTTTGCCTTGCTTTCGCCGCGTCGCCGGCGAACGCCGCGCCGCCCGACGCGAAGAAACTCCTCGCGGACGCCAGGGAGAGGTTCGAGGCGCTGCCTGCAATCCCTGCGGCGAAGGACCCGGCCAGCGCCGCCCGGGTCGAG
The DNA here is from genome assembly GCF_000188155.2 of Methylocystis sp. ATCC 49242. Lineage (NCBI taxonomy): Bacteria > Pseudomonadati > Pseudomonadota > Alphaproteobacteria > Hyphomicrobiales > Methylocystaceae > Methylocystis > Methylocystis sp. ATCC 49242. Next base: position 123,367 of record NZ_KE124774.1, on the reverse strand, counting down.
CTCGGTCGCCGTCTCTTTTTCGAGAATCGCGTGTCGATGGACGGCAATGTGAGTTGCTCGCACTGCCACCTCCCCGATAAGCAGGGGAGCGACGGCCTGCCCAAAGCAATCGGCGTTTTCGGCAAGGAAAATCCGCGCAACGCGCCATCGATTTTCAACGCGGCGCTGAACTTCCGGCAGCATTGGCGCGGCGACCGCGAATCGCTTGAAGATCAGGCTGAAAAATCGCTTCTCGGCCCGGCGAGCTTCGGCAATCCGGATCAGGCGACGGCGATGGGCAAACTGAAAGCCATTCCCGAATATGCGAGCGCGTTCGCCAGGGCCTTCCCCGATGACAAGGACCCGATCAATTCAAAAAATTGGGGCCTCGCCGTCGCCGCCTTCGAACGCACGCTGCTGACGCCTTCAAAGTTCGACGCCTTTCTTGCCGGCGACGTCACGGCCCTGTCGGCGCAGGAACAGACGGGTCTGCGCAAATACATCGATCTCGGCTGCGCCTCCTGTCACGGCGGCGCGGGGATCGGCGGCGACACGTTCCACAAGTTCGGCGCCTATGTCGATTACTGGCGGGAGACCGGCGTCTCCAACCCGGACAAGGGCCGCTTCGACGTCACCAAGGACGAAACGGATCTTTACGTCTTCAAGGTTCCGAGCCTGCGCAATGTCGCAAAGACCGGGCCGTATTTCCACGACGGCTCCGTCGCCGATCTGGCGAAAGCCGTGAAGGTCATGGGCAAGACGCAGCTCAATGTGACGCTATCCGACAAGGACGCCGCCGATATTGTCGCCTTTCTCGGCGCGCTGACGGGTCCGGTTCCCGCGAATTATTCGGCGCCGGAGCCCTATCCCGACGCGCCGGGCAAGTAAGGTCGCTCGCGAGCGCGTTGCGCCAACTGTCCCGCTCACGGAACCGGGGAGCGCCGCGCGTCACGCCAGCTTCTGCGCCAGGGCGATTCGCATCAGCTCCATCGGCGTGCGGGCGCCAAGCTTGCGCTTCATGATCGAGCAGCTGTTGGCGATGGTCTTGTAGGAAACCTGCGTCGCTTCCGCGATTTCCGCCATGCCGAGGCCCGATCCCAGCATGCGCAGGATTTCCAGCTCGCGCGCGGTGAGCGCGGCGAGGGGATTGGCCGCGCCGCCGCGTTTCTCGAAAGCAAGCTGGTTCGCGATTTTTGGCATGAGAAACACGCCGCCCGACGCAACTTCGCGCACGGCTTCGAGCAGCAGAAAGGGATCGTCGTTCTTCGTCACATAGCCCTTGGCGCCGGCCTCGATCGCGCGGGCGGCGAAGATCGGGTCATCGTTCATGCTGAAGACGACGATCAACGCCTGCGGTTTCTGGTCGAGAATGCGGCGCGTCAGCTCGAAACCCGAAACGCCCGGCAGGCCGATGTCGACCACGGTGACGTCGGGCTTATGCTCCACGAATGCGGCAAGTCCGGTTTCGGCGTCGCGGGCGTCGACGACGTCGATGTCGCCTTCGGCGGCGAGCATGGCGGCGCAGCCCGAAACGATGATCGGATGATCGTCGACGATGAGAACGCGCATCTTTCCTCCGGTGAAGATCGCGCGCAGATTGACCGCTGCGCGCCCATTCGTAAAGTCGCCTCTTTCTTGGAAAGAGGCCGATGCTTCAACCCCTGTCGCTGCGTGCGCGTCTGTCGCTACTGCTCGGCGCCGTGCTGACGGCCGGCCTTGCGCTCGGCTTCGGCCTCCTGATTTTGCATGCCGGCGCGCGCGTGCGCACGGAGGCCGAGGCCGCGACGCGCCTTGCCCGGGAACTCGTCGAAGCGACGCTTCCGCGTCTCGAGACGGCTCAGGATCCGCGGGCGGAGCTGACGAAAATTCTCGTGGACGCAAGGCGCCTGCGGCATGTGCGGGTTGCGCTTCAGGGGGCGGAGGCGCCCGAGCCGCAGGATCGGCGGGCGCCCGAGTGGTTCCGCGCCTTCGCCCTGCCCACCCCCATTATCGCCCGCATTGAAACGCCCCTGAAGGAAACGATCGTCATCGAAACAAACCCTGCGGACGAGATCGCGGAAATCTGGCAGGAGATCGTCTGGCTCGCGATTGGCGGCGCGGGTGTCGCCGCGGCCGCTTTCGGCCTCGTGTCATACGCTGTTTCTCGCACGTTGCGCCCGGTGGCCGCGCTTTCCGACGGGCTGCAACGACTGGAGCGCGGCGACCACTCCGTGCGCGTCCCGGCCGATGGGCCGCCGGAATTCGTCGCCATCGCCGAGCGCATCAATACGCTGGCCGCCACGCTGCAACGGCTCGACGACGAGAACCGTCGCCTCGTGCGGCGCATGATCCATGTGCAGGACGAAGAACGGCGCGACATTGCACGCGATCTGCATGACGAAATCGGTCCTTTTCTCTTCACCGTGCGCGCGGGCGTCGGAGCGCTCGCGCGCAAGGCGGCGTCGCCCGACGCAGAGCCTGCGCGCCTCGCGGAAGGCTGCGCCCGGATCGACTCTCAGATCGCCGCGCTGCAACAGGTGAATCGCCGCATTCTCGGCCGCCTGCGCCCGGCTGCGCTCGAGGAAATGGGACTCGCAGACGCTTTGCAGGCGCTGGCGCAGGGATGGCGGGAAACGCGGCCGGAGGTTTCGATCGAACTTTCGCTCGACGGCGCGCGCGGCGAGATCGACGAGACGATCGCTCTCACCGCATATCGTTTCGTACAGGAAGGTTTGACCAACGCCTATCGCCACTCGGGCGCGACGCGAGTCAGCGTGCTCGCGACGCGCGAAGGGGACAGTCTGCGGCTCGAGGTCAGCGACAATGGCTCGGGATTGCCGGCGGTCCGCGTCGGCAACGGGCTCGGCCTGCGCGGGATGAGCGAGCGCGTCGGCGCTCTCGGGGGCGAACTGGCGATAACGAACGATACGCAAGGCGGCGCGCGACTTTGCACAACTCTGCCGCTCGTTTTCGGTCACGAATAGACCGCGCCGAGGGTCGGGAAATTTTCCCGACTACGTCGGGAGAGTAGCCCTAGAAAACCGTTATTTTTCAGAAGTATGGCGCTTGTACAACAGCTCGGGAATATTGCGCCGCTCCCGCCCTTCGACGGGTTCCGGCGCGCCTTTGTCGGGATATAACGACTGACGACGAAGACACTGGAATCAGACCGACGACATGCCGTTCAACACTCGCATCTCACTTCTCGCCTTGAGCGCCGCGCTGGCCTCCACTTCCGCTCTTGCGCAGCAATCCTTGCCGACGATCGAGGTTGGCGGCGCGCCGCTGCGCTCGACTTCCCATCCGCCCGTCCGCGCGGGGGTCAGAGCGCCCGGCCCCCGCGTCGCTCAGGCCCCGACGCAACAGGCGCCCGCCGCTCCTTCCGCCGAGCCCTCCGAACCGGTCTCGCCGATCGTGCGCTATGCGGTGCCCACCGCGACCTACACGGTCTCCGGCAAGGACTTCCAGAATACGCGGCAGTTCGAAATGTCCTCCGGCATGCAGCAGCAGATGCCGGGCGTCATCATCAATGACGTCGGCGGCAACCCGTTCCAGCCGGAAATCGACTATCGCGGCTTCAACGCCTCCCCGATCGCGGGCACGCCGCAGGGCCTCGCCGTCTATCAGAACGGCATTCGAATCAACGAGGCCTGGGGCGATAACGTCAATTGGGACCTGATCCCCAACGTCGCCATCGGCGGCGCGGTCACCGTCGACATGAAAAACGGCTTCACCTGGCAGGGATTCGAACTCGACGGTCGTTTCGGTAGCCGCAGCCGCCGCCAGGGCACGATGCAATACGGCGTCCGTTCCGGCGACTTCGCGAGCTACATGGCGATGGAGGCCATGGGCGACAAAGGCTATCGCCAGTTCTCGGGCTCCAATGTGAAGCGCTTTTACGGCGACGTCGGCTATCGCGGCGAAAGCGGCGAAATCCATGCGAACATCACGCTTGGGCACAACAAGTTCGGCGCCTCGGGCCCTGCTCCGGTGGAGCTCACCTATATCGACGAAAGCGCCGCTTTCACCACGCCGCAGACTTACAAGAACACGCTGGCGATGTACGATCTCAACGGCACGTTCCAGCCGAGCGAGACGTGGAAGTTATTCGGCGACGTGCATTACCGCGCGTTCGACCAGGCGCGCGTCGACGGCAACACGACCGAATTCGAATGCGAGCCGGGTGAGGATGTCTGCGAAAACGAAAACGGCGGCGAGACGGGCATCCCCAATTACTTCAACGGTCAGCTGCCGATCGGCGCCATCGACCGCACATGGACGCGCTCGCGCACGATCGGCGGCACGGTGCAGGCGACCAATGAGGATCGCTACTTCGGTTTCCACAACAAATTCACGGTCGGCGTCAGCTACGATCACGGCTGGACGTCCTTCAGCGCCAATGAAGAGCTGGGCATCATCATGCCCAATCTCGTGGTTGGCGGCTTTGGACATATCGTCGAGGAGCCCAACAGCGCTATCTCCAGCGTCGCGGTAAAGGCGTCGAACGATTATCTCGGCGTCTACGCGCTCGATGCGCTCGACATCACCGACAGGCTGACGGCCACCGTCGGCGCGCGCTTCAATCGGGCGGGGATCGCGCTCTATGACATGCGCGGCACGGCTTTGAACGGCAATGGCGTCTTCACCCGCATCAATCCGATGGCGGGCCTGACCTACAAGATTCTCGAAAACGTCACCGCATACGCCAGCTATTCGGAAGCCAACCGCGCGCCGACGCCGCTGGAGCTGGGTTGCGCCGATCCCAACAGGCCCTGTCTGATCGACAATTTCCTCGTCGCGGACCCGCCGCTCAATCAGGTCGTGGCGCATACGATCGAAACCGGCCTGCGCGGCAATCTCGACGTGCCGACGTTCGTTCCCGCCGTCGCCGCTTATCTCCCTGGACGGCTCGACTGGAGCGCAGGCCTGTTCCGCACCAACAACTTCAACGACATTCTGGCTGTGCCCAGCACGATCAACGGCCGCGGCTATTTCACCAATGCGGGCAACACGCTGCGCCAGGGCGTCGAAGTGTCCCTACGCTACACCGACGAGCAACTCAGCGCCTACGCCAACTATACGCTGACCGACGCGACCTTCCGCTCGACGATCGTTCTCGGCGCGCCGGACAATCCGCTGGCGCAGCTCTGGGGCAACGGCTCCATCATGGTGACGCCCGGCGCCAATCTCACCTCCGTGGCGCGTCATCGCTTCAAGGCCGGCGCCGATTACGCAGTCACGCCGAAGTGGTCGGTCGGCGCCAATGTGGTCTATTCGTCCGGGCCATGAATTCGCGGCGACGAGATCAACATCGCCGGCACGCTTTCTCCCTCCACGATCGTCAACCTGCGCACGTCCTACCAGCTCGGCCCGAATATTCAGGTCTATGGCCTTCTGGAGAATGTCGCCAATTCGCGCACGCGCAGCTTCGGCACCTTCTTCGACACCGGGGATATATCCTTCCTCACTTTCAATAACCCCCGCATGGTCTCGCTGGGGCCGCCCCTGGGAATTTATGGCGGCGTGAAGATTACCTACTGACCTCGACAAACTGGCGGCCCCTCGGGGCCGCCCTTTTTGTCGCGGCGAAGCGTTCTGGAAATTCAGGAAATTACCCTCTATAATTTCGGGAGTATTTCCCGATAGTTCAGGAGGCTGATATGAATAAGTTGCTTCTCGTTGGCGCGATGTCGCTTGCCGTATCGATCGGCGCGCCCGTCGCGCCCGCCCTGGCCAAGAAAGCGCCTCCCGTCGCGGCGCTCGACACCGACAATGATGGCACCGTCGATCTGAACGAGCTCAACAAATCCGCCGAGGAACTGTTCGGCAAGCTTGAGACCGACAATGACGGGACGATCGACCGCAAGGAAATGCAGGGCCGAGTCACTCGCAAGGAATTCACCGCCGCCGACCCGGACAACGACGGCACGCTGACCAAAGACGAGTTCCTCGCCATGGTCGCGGCGATGTTCAAGGAAGCGGACCCGGACAATGACGGCACGCTCGACGAGCAGGAGTTCAAATCCGCGAAGGGCAAGGCTCTGCTGCGCGTGACGCGCTGACAATAGCACGGCGCGCGGGCTCTCCGACTTGATCCCGCGCGCCAAAGCGGCCATTTAGGGCGTCATGAAACGTCTTGCCGCCGCCCTCTGCCTCGCGCTCGCCGCCGCCCCCGTCGCGGCCGAGACGCTCAATGTGAAAGTCGGCGTGCTGCGCGAACAGCATTCGCGCGAAACTCTCTCCATCCTCGACATTCCGGCCGCGGACGACACGCTCGCCGGCGCGCTGATGGGCGCGGCCGACAACAACACAACGGGCAAATTCACCAACCAGTCCTTCGAGGCGATCGACGAAAGGCTCGACGACGGCGCCGACATCGCCTCCGCCGTGGACACGCTCGCAGACAAGGGCGCGCTTTTCATCATCGCCGATCTCGCGCCCGACCGCCTTCTCGCGGCCAGCGAGCGCGCCAAGGGGAAAGGCGCCCTGCTCTTCAACGTCTCCGCCGCCGATGACCGGTTGCGCGAGGAAGACTGCCGCGCCAATGTCATCCATGTGGCGCCCACGCGCTCCATGCTGGCGGACGGTCTTGCGCAATATCTCATCTGGAAGCAATGGCGGCGCTGGCTGCTGATCAAGGGCTCGCATCCGCAGGACGAATTGCTCGCGCAGGCGTATCGCCGCGCGGCCAAAAAATTCGGCGCGAAGATCGTCGAGGAACGCGTCTATGAAGACACCGGCGGCGGGCGTCGCAGCGACTCCGGCTCCGTGCAGACCCAGCGCCAGATGCCCGTGCTAACGCAGAACGCTCCCGCCTATGACGCGCTGCTCGCCGTCGATGAGAGCGAGGTTTTTGCAGGCTATCTACCCTATCGCACATGGGACGCCCGCCCGGTCGCAGGCTCGGCCGGACTTTATCCGACCAATTGGGACGCGGCTCACGAGCAATGGGGCGCGCAACAATTGCAGAACCGTTTCATGGCGACCTTTCGCCGCCTGATGAACGCGCGCGACAATGGCGCATGGCTCGCCATGCGCATGATCGGCGAAGCGGCCACGCGCGTGAACGCCGCCACGCCCGACAAGTTGCGTGATTTCATGACGAGCGGCGACTTCTCGATTGCGGCGTTCAAGGGCGTGCGCCTCACGCTGCGTCCCTGGAACCAGCAATTGCGCCAACCGATCCTTCTCTCGGACGGGCGCATGACCGTCTCCGTCTCGCCGCAGGAGGGTTTCCTGCACCAGACGACCGAACTCGACACGCTCGGCCTCGACCAGCCCGAAACCAAATGCAGGTTGAAATGAAGAAGACCATTTGCGCGCTGCTTCTGTCGACGGCCCTCGGCGCCACGCCCGCTCGAGCGTACAAGGCCTATGTGAGCAACGAAAAGGGCAACTCCATCACGGTCATCGACACCGACAAGCTGGAGGCGATCGACACGATCAAGGTCGGTCGCCGCCCCCGTGGCGTCGAGCTGAACAAGGAAGGCACGGAGCTCTATATCTGCGCCGGCGACGACGACGCGATTCAGGTGCTCGACACGAAGACGCTGAAACTCACCGGCAAGCTGCCATCGGGCCCCGATCCCGAACTGCTGGCGCTGAGCCCCGGCGGCGACATCATCTATGTGTCGAACGAGAACGACAATCTCGTCACGCTCATCGACGTCAAACGCAAGGAGCAGATTGGCGACATTCCGGTAGGCGTCGAACCCGAGGGCATGGCGGTAAGCCCAGACGGCAAGCTGCTCGTCAACACGTCCGAAACGACGAATATGGCGCATATCATCGACACGCAGACAAAAGAGATCGTCGCCAATATTCTAGTCGACGGTCGCCCGCGCTTCGCGGAGTTCAAGAAGGACGGCTCGGAACTGTGGGTGTCGTCGGAAGTCGGCGGCACGATTTCGATCATCGATCCACAAAAGCGCACGTTGAAGCAGAAGATCAGCTTCGAAATTCCAGGCATGTCGAAAGAGGCGATCCAGCCGATCGGCATTTCGATTACGCGGGACGGAAAACGCGCCTTCGTCGCGCTCGGCCCCGCCAATCGCGTCGCGGTGATCGACGCCGCGACCAAGAAGGTCGAGAAGTATCTTCTGGTCGGCCAGCGCGTCTGGCACCTTGCTTTTACGCCGGACGAAAAATATCTGCTCACCGCCAATGGCGTTTCCAACGACATTTCGGTGATCGACGTGGCGAGCCTGAAGGTGGTGAAGTCTATCCCGGTCGGCGCCTTCCCCTGGGGCGTGGTGGTGGCGCCGCAATGAGCGAAACGCCGGCGCTCTCTATTTCGGGTCTCAGCCACTCTTACGGTCCGCGTAAGGCGCTGGACGATGTGAGCTTTTCCGTCGCGCCGGGCAGCTTCACGGTGCTGCTGGGGCTGAACGGCGCCGGCAAGAGCACGCTGTTCTCGCTGGTCACGCGCCTTTACGCGGCGCGTAAGGGCGAGATCGACATTTTCGGCGCCAATGTGATGCGCCAGCCCGCCGCGGCGCTACGCCGCCTTGGCGTCGTCTTTCAGGCGCGCACGCTCGATCTCGAATTGAGCCTGATGCAAAACCTCATTTATCACGCGGCGCTGCATGGCATTGGCCCCCTGGAAGCGCGGCGTCTCGGCGTCGAAGCGCTGGCGCGCGCCGGCCTCGCGGAGCGCGCCAATGACAAGGCGCGCGCGCTCTCCGGCGGCCAGATGCGCCGCGTGGAGATCGCCCGCGCGCTCCTGCACGGCCCGCGCCTGCTGTTGCTGGATGAACCTACCGTCGGACTCGACATCAAGGCGCGCGCCGATCTCCTCTCCCATGTGCGCAGCCTCGTGCGCGAGCAGGGTCTCGGCGTGTTGTGGACGACCCATCTCATCGACGAGATCGACGAGAACGATCAGGTCGTAATTCTGCATCACGGCAAGGTGCTGGCGACAGGACGCGCCGGCGACATCGTCGCGCAAAGCGGCGCCGCCGACATTGGCTCGGCCTTCGCAAGGATTACGGGCGCGGACGCAGAGAAGCTTTCGGCATGAGCGCAGGAAACGACATTTCGCAGCGTGGCTTCACGCTGCGCCAATACCTCATCTGCCTGACGGGCGTCGTATGGCGCGAGGGTCTGCGCTTTCTGCATCAGCGCGAGCGATTCATTTCCGCTCTGGTGCGTCCGCTGGTGTGGCTCTTCATTTTCGCCGCGGGATTTCGGCAGGTGTTGGGTATTTCCATCATCCCGCCCTACGAGACTTATGTACTTTACGAAGTTTATATCGCGCCCGGACTCATGGCGATGATCCAGCTTTTCAACGGCATGCAATCATCGCTGTCGATGGTCTACGATCGCGAGATGGGCAATATGCGCACGCTGCTCGTCTCGCCCTTTCCGCGCTGGTTCCTACTCGGGGCCAAGCTTTTCGCCGGTGTCGCCGTCTCGATTCTTCAGGTGTATGCGTTTCTTCTCATCGCCTATTTCTGGGAGATCGAACCGCCCACGAAATGGGGCTATCTTACCGTGCTGCCCGCGCTTGCGCTCGGCGGGCTGATGCTTGGCGCGCTCGGCATGCTGCTGTCGTCGCTCATCAAGCAGCTCGAGAATTTCGCGGGCGTGATGAACTTCGTCATCTTCCCGATGTTCTTTGCATCTTCCGCGCTCTACCCTCTGTGGCGCGTGAAGGAGTCGAGTCCGTGGCTCTATTATGTTTGCGCGGTCAACCCTTTCACTCATGCAGTGGAGTTGATCCGCTTCGCATTTTACCAGAAGATCGAATGGACATCCCTCGCGGCGGTCGTCGCTTATACCAGCGCGTTCCTGATCGCTGCGATCATCGCCTATGACCCGGCGCGCGGCATGTTGATGCGCAAAGGGGGCTGATGCGGCCTGACCACGGAGACGGGCGACACGGCGTCGCATAGTGAGCGCGACAGCCGCCGTGACTCAGCGGAGATGCGTCACGACCGCTGAAACGACCGGCGCGCCGGCGGCAAGCGCGAGCAGGACGATCGACCATTTTCGGCCGCTCGCGACGTTGGCGCCGAGTGAAGCAATCTCGCGGCTGCGACGAACAAAATATTTCACGCGGTTTCGCGTGGCGGTCGCTATTCGCAGACGACGCGCAAGCGCCTCCGTACGGTAGGCTTGCGGCGACAGCGCGAGGACACTGCGCAGGATCGGCTCCTCCTGCCGCCACACGGCCGCCTGTGCGATTTCAGTCTGCGCGAAGGAATCGAGGCGCTTTATTTCATCGTTCTCGCCGATATGTGCGGCGGTATGCGCGTCGAGCATGAGGCCCGGTGAGAAATGCGCATAGGTCTGGTCATAGGCCGCCTTGAACGCATAAACGACGCCCTGCGACTCGAGGTCGAGCGCCATTGCGATGGGCCGGCCATCCAGCGTTAGTGAGCGAATTCGCGCGCTCGGCGCGTGATCTGCGCCGCTGAAGGCCTCCTGCGCGAAATCCCGGGTCGCCTGCCGACACAGAAGCGCCGTTCCCGCCTTCCCCTTCCAGCTGTCGCGCTCCATTTGCAAGAAAGCCTGAAACGCCTCGCGCCCGCCGGGCTCATCGACGAAAAGGCTGCGGAATTCTACGGCTCCAATTTCCTGCAGACGACGCAAACGTCGCTCGCCACTCGAGCGCCGGCTCTTGCTCACATAGTTGCGCGCATAAAAATCGCCGCCTTTCCCCGCTTCTGGCTCCACCGCAGGACGGCTCCAGCGCTCGACGCGCGACAGCGCCAACCCCTCACGCCGCGCCGCCTCGTCCAGCGCGGCGTAGAACCCGCGCTTTTCTGTCAGGAAGGGAAAGAGCAGCGAACCGTGCCCCGCGCGCGCGAGATAACGCACCGCCTCGCCCAGCACCGCAAGAGCGTCGTCCCGCCGTATGAGCGGATGGGTAAGCGACGTGAATGGATTGACGAAAAGGCTAAGCGCGCGGCCGGGAAAGCCGTTGCGCCAGCCGCGCTCCTCCAAGGGAAACACGCCGGCAAGCGCTCCGCCACGCGCACAGTCACGCACAATGAGAAGTGGAATCGGACGCCCCGCGCGCAAATGCCTTTCAGCCGCGACGAGCACATTTGAACAATAGACAGGATTGGGTTCGACCGCCTCGTCGGCGAGCTTTCGCCACGCCGCTTTTTCGCGCGCGAGCTCTCCGGCCGTCGTCCAGCCGCATTCATAGCGCGCTGGGGCGAAGGCGCCCTCTGGACTCTGAACGGAGTGAAGATAAGTCATGGCGGCGGCGGCGGTTTATTGCCAAGCTTATGAAAAATGTCTGAAGACAAACTTAAGGTTGCAGCTACACCATCGTCCGCTCCCGCGCGAGCGAGGCGCGGCGACGGCTATCAATAGAGAGCGGGAAGAGAGGTTTCGGCCTCTCCTCCCCCTGCTGCATTTGGGTCAACAAGACGACCGCGAAATCGCCGCCCGGTCGTTGAGCAATTCACTTCCGGGCTTTTGCGGTCGCCGCGTCGGATTCATTGAACGCGCCGTAGCGGGCCCGATAGGTCCGGGAAGTTCGAGCTGTTCAACACCTGAACGCCCGCGTTATGCGTCCCGTTGAACGGCGTCACAGTCGTCGGACAGCCCGCCCTCGCCGCATCCGTTGGGCTGTTGAACCAGATCCCGACATGGAACGTATGCAGCGGAGCCATGACCGGATTTGTCGCGGCGTCTCCCGCGTGAACGACCGGCGCCGGCGCGGCCCCCGGCGCAACAATGAAGGTCTCGATATTGAAGCGACCCTCGAAATCGCCGACCGCGCGGCCGTTGGCGTCGGTTTGCAAATCGCCCTGATACCAGGACATCCCGAAGGGCGGCTTGGGAACCTGAGTGATGAACAAATCCAGGGCGGTGTTCGCCGGAAGGCCCCAAACCTCGACATGCATGGTCTCTTTCGGCGGCGTCGGCGCAATGGTGACGCGCGCGGCGGCGTTTGGCGCGCAGGTCGCCTGCGTGCTCGAGCGAACGAGGTTGAAAATGAAATTGTTGGCGGCGAGGCTTGGCGTCGCAATCATCGTCGCCAGCGTGGCGGCGAGCGTTGCTGCAAGAATTTGTTTCATGATTACCCCCTCCAATTGAAATCGCGGCGTTTCGCCGCGGCGTCTACAATAGGATATTTTCCGAAATTGCCCAGCTTTGGATCCTGTAACGGCCCTTGTTGCGGCGTCCACGAGCGTTGGGGGCGCACTTTCCATGAAGCGCGTTTATCAACCCGCCTCCGCGGCGCCGGAAGTTGCAACCAGCCAGAATTATTGTGCTGAACACGCGCGCGACGGGGCAATGCGCGCCAACGCCGCAAATGGGGCTTCGCCACGCAGGAACGCCGCGCTCATGTCGCGAATCGGCGACGGCGCATCATGTTCCAAAGGATACTGTTATGGAGCCAATTTTCCCGGTCTTGCGCAACGCCGCCGGGCGCGCGTTACTTCTTGTCGCCCTTGCCCTTCGCGTCGCCGTCGTCCGTCGCTGCGGCCTCCAGCGCCGCCGGGAGCTTTATGCCCGTCGCGAGCTGGGCGCCGAGCGCAATGGCGCGCGCCTCGGTGAGGCGCAGCGCGCAATAGCCGAATTCCGACTCTTTCGCATAGGAGCGGCAGACCTCCTCACGCCAGGAGGAGAAACCCGCCTGCTCGCGCACGACGAAGTTCCGGATCTCTTTCTCTTTCTTGTTGCGGTCGTAAAGCGCGCGGAAATTGCCGCGGACGGTCTTTTCGACGCGGGCCCGGGCACCGAGCATCTCGGGCGCCTTCTTGGGATCGAATTCCGTTTCCGCCATACCCCACAGGCCGCTGGGGTCGGCGCGACAGTCGGCGTCTTTGATCTCGCAGGCCTTGCCCTCATTGGTGACGAGAATGGCGCCGTCGAGCACGTCGAAGGTAAAAGGACAGGCGGGGAATTCGATCTGATAGCGGCGCAGCCCCGAACCGCTGTTGCGCTGGGTGAGCTTGAGCGGCATGCCGGCGACGTCGACGCGACACTCTTCGCTCGAGCGAGACAGCCGGTCGCCGGCGAGGGCGAGTTTCGTCACCTGCAGGTCCGCCCCGGCGCGCGCGAGTTCGATGGTGCTGCCTGCCCCGTCGAGCTTCAGGCTTTTGCCGACGATCGTGTCCTCGGAGGGCGCTTTCGGCATCACGGCGGGGCCGCGCGCCTCGCCCATTTCACCGCTGCTGACCCGCTTTTTCTTCGGCTTCGCCGCAGGCGAGGTCACCGTGCCTTCCGGCGTCGGCGCGACGGCCCCGGGCAAAGCGAGTTGCGCGCCGGCGGGCGAAGCAACGCCCACGATCGCAATGGCCATGGCTCCGCAACCCGCCCGACGCGCGACAACATTCCAGGAAGCCCACAGCGACATCGGCAAGGCCCAGCCCTTTCCACACCATGACCTCCCCGGCGCGCCGGCGGAGGCGGCGAAACGCTTTCAGCGCGGCGCCAGCACCATCACCATCTGCCGGCCTTCCATGGACGGCTCGAGCTCGACCTTCGCCAGATTCGCTGTCTCGGCTTTCACGCGCGTGAGAAGACGATAGCCGATGTCTTGATGCGCGATCTCGCGGCCGCGGAAGCGCAGCGTCACCTTGACCTTGTCGCCCTCCTCGAAGAAGCGGCGGACGGCCTTCATCTTCACATCGTAATCATGCTCGTCGATGCCGGGGCGCAGCTTGATTTCCTTTACCTCGACCACCTTCTGCTTCTTGCGCGCCTCGGCCGCCTTCTTTTGCTCGGCAAAGCGGAATCGGCCGTAGTCGAGAATCTTGCAGACGGGAGGCGTGGAATTCGGCGCAATCTCCACCAGATCGAGCCCGGCCGAATCGGCCATGGCCAGCGCATCGGGCAATTGAACGACGCCGTGATTTTTACCTTCGGAATCGATCAGCTGCACTTCTCGTGCACGAATTTCCCGGTTGATGCGCGGTCCCTCCTTCTGCGGAGCCGCGGTGCTCTTCATTGGACGGCGAATGGAACATCTCCTTCATGGGGCCGAAAAGGACGGCCGCTATGCCTAATATCACGCGGGAGCATAAACTTCCCGCCCCGGACGGATTCCGGATTAAAGAACAGATTCCCACGCTCTCGCGTCAAGTCAACTGCTTCATACGTGAATATACGCATTATTCACGCCAAACCATGAAACAAAGATAACGCATCCAGGCAAAGGCGGGAATGACCGCCCCTCTTTCGTCGCCGGAAAAGGGCCGCGATCAATCACAATCCGCCGGCGAGCGCCGGGCAACTCGGACAGAGCGCGCCGCCCGCCATGGCGGCGCAGGCGTCGCCGGCGTCCCCGCCAGCGGCGGGCTTGGCGATCCGGGAGAGCTGGCGCTCGACCCGCGCGCCGCCGCAGGAGGGGCAAGCGGGCGGCGCCTCGTCGATTCGGCTCAACGTCTCGAATTCGTGGCGGCAATCTTCGCAGCGATAGGCGTAAAGCGGCATGGCTCCTCGCAGGGAAACAGTAATTTTCATTCTCGTGCCTTCGAGGCCCGGACGCAAGCCGCATCGCTCCGGACAAGCGGCGCGCCGACGACGCCGGCCTGAAAAATCTTTGCGTCGGGGGAGCGGACGGCTTCGGCTGCGCTAATTTCTACTCACGATTCGCACCCCGGGGAGACAGAATGACCTATCACGCGCCGCTCGACGACATCCTCTTCGCGCTCCGAATCGCCGCCGGAGACGGCGCATTGGAGGCGGACGGCCTATACGCCGACCTTGCCGACGGCGTCGCCGAACAGACGCTCTCCGAGGCGGCGAAATTCGCGGAAGGGTCGCTCCATCCGCTCGACAGAATCGGCGACAAAGTCGGCGCGCGCTTCGCTGACGGCGTCGTGACCACTGCTTCCGGCTGGCGCGAGGCCTATGCGCTGTGGCGGGAAGGCGGCTGGAACGCGATCGCCGCCGATCCGGACCATGGCGGGCTCGGCCTCCCCGCCCTGCTCAACGCGTGCTGCACGGAAATCTGGAACGGGGCCAACATGGCCTTCGCGCTCTGTCCCCTGCTCGGCCATGGAGCAATCGACGCCATGGAGGCGCACGCCAGCGAGGCGCTGAAGGAAATCTATCTCGCCAGGATTGTCAGCGGCGAGTGGACTGCGACAATGAACCTGACCGAACCCCAGGCGGGCTCCGACCTCGCGCTTTTGCGCACACGCGCCGAACGCGCCGGCGACGGGACCTACCGCCTCTTCGGACAAAAGATTTTCATCACCTATGGCGAGCACGATCTCGCGGACAACATCGTGCATCTGGTGCTCGCGCGCCTTCCCGACGCGCCGCCCGGCACCAAAGGCATATCGCTTTTCCTCGCGCCGAAATTCCTGCCCGACGAAAATGGCGCCTTCACGCGGCGCAACGATCTTCGCTGCGGCGGCGTCGAGCACAAGCTCGGAATCCATGGCTCGCCGACCTGCACGATGATCTACGGCGATAACGGCGGCGCCGTCGCCTATCTCGTCGGCGAGGAGAACAAGGGCCTCGCCTGCATGTTCACCATGATGAACAACGCCCGGCTCGCCGTGGGCCTGCAGGGCGTCGCCCTTGCCGAGCGCTCGACGCAGCACGCGCTCGCCTGGGCGCGCGAACGCAAGCAGGGTCGCGCGCCCGGCGCCGTTCAGACGAGCGCCATCGTCGAACACCCCGACGTCGCGCGCATGCTGATGACGATGGCGGGCATGACCGCCGCCTCGCGCGCCATTTGCTACGAGACCGCCGCCGCCATCGACCGCGCGCGGCGTGAAAAGAATCCCGTGCGCGCCGCAGAGGCCGAGGAGCGCGCCAGCCTGCTGACGCCCGTCGCCAAGGCCTTCTCCACCGACATCGCCAATGAGGCGACCTCGCTTGGCGTGCAGGTCTTCGGCGGCATGGGCTATGTCGAGGAAACGGGCGCCGCGCAACTCATGCGCGACGCGCGCATCTGCGGCATTTACGAGGGGACGAACGGCATTCAGGCGATCGACCTCGTGACGCGCAAACTGCCGCTCTCGCAGGGCGCGGCGCTGGCGCGCGAAATCGGTGACATGCGCGCGATCGCCAGCGGCGGCGAATATGCGGCGGTTGGGGAAGCGGTCGAGGCGCTGGCGCAGGCGAGCGACTTCATCACGCGGGCCGACCCCGTCGCCGCTCTCGCGGGAGCGACGCCTTACCTGCGCCTTTTCGCGCTCGCGCGCGGCGCGACTCTGCTCGTGAAAGGCGCGAATGTCGCGCGCAAGGAGGGCGAGGCTTCGGCCGAACGCCGAATGGCGCTGGCGCGGTTTTTTGCGGAGAACATCGCCGTCGCGGCGCCGGGGCTGACGAGGAGCGTCATCAATGGGGCCGGGTCTGTGAACGACGCGATTGGAGTGATGAAATAGAGGAGCGCGTGCGTGCCTTCAGGCTCGAATGAATTTCCGAAGCGACTCTTGTTGCGCGGCGCTCGTGTGCAAGCCCAATTTCGAGCGGCGCCACAAGACGTCGTCTGCCGTGCGCGCCCATTCGTTTTCGACGAGATAGCGAATTTCCGCCTCCGTCAGCCCGCCGCCGAAATCGCGTCCGAGATCGGCCATCGACGCCGCATCCTTCAGGAAGCGATAAACTCGCGTCCCGTAGGCGCGCGCGAGACGCAGCGCGACATCGTTCTCGAGAAACGGCTTCTCCCGCTTCAATCCGGCGAGGAAGGCGTCGAACTCCATGTCGCCGCCGGGAACGACGGCGCCGGCCGTCCATGGCTCGCCATGCGCGGGGAGGTAGGCGCGCAAATCATCCAGCGCATGTTCGGCGAGCCGGCGCGCGGTGGTGATCTTTCCGCCGAAGATCGACAACGCCGGCGCGGCGTCGTCCGGCGCGTCGAGATCGAAGGCGTAATCGCGCGTCACAACTGACGCCTTCAGCGAGCCATCGTCGTATAGCGGCCGCAGGCCCGCGTAGCTCCAGACGATGTCGCCGCGCGAGACCGCCGCGCGCAGGAAATGATTGACGGAGTCGAGCAGGTAATCCGTTTCGGCGTCGCTGATTGCGACCTCACCGGGCGCGGCGTCATGAACGACATCCGTCGTGCCGATCAGCGTGAACGCGCGCTCGTAGGGAATGGCGAAGACGATGCGCCCGTCGGGATTTTGCAGAATATAGGCGTGCTCGCCGTCATAAAGCTGGCGTGTGACGAGATGCGAGCCCTTCACCAGCCGCACATGCTTGCGCGAACGAACGTGCAGCGCCTCCTCGATCACCTGGCTGACCCATGGCCCCGCGGCGTTCACCAGCGCGCGCGCTGAGATCTCCTCGCCGTCAGCGAGCGTCGCAATCCAGAGGTTGTCACGGCGCACGGCCTGCGTCAGTCGCGCGCCCACCGTGATCGTCGCGCCACGCTCCTTCGCGTCGAGCGCATTGAGCACGACGAGACGAGAGTCCTCCACCCAGCAATCGGCGTAAGTGAAACCGACATTATAGGTCTCGCGCAAGGGCGCGCCGAGCGCATTGCCCTTCAGCGACACCATATGCGAACCCTCGAGGCGCTTGCGCCGCGCGAGATGGTCGTAAAGGAAGAGGCCGAGCCGCAGCATCCAGACGGGGCGCAGGCCCTTCTCGTGCGGCAGGACGAATTTCAGCGGCCAGATGATGTGCGGCGCGGCGGCGAGCAGCAATTCGCGCTCGGCCAGCGCCTCATGCACGAGGCGAAACTCATAGAGCTCCAGATAGCGCAGCCCGCCATGGATGAGTTTCGTGGAGGCGGACGACGTGCCGCTCGCGAGATCGTTCTGCTCGACGAGCCGCACGGAAAGGCCGCGCCCCGCCGCATCACGCGCGATGGCGCAGCCGTTGATTCCGCCGCCGACAATGAGAAGATCATAAATCATGGCCGCCCCCGACGAATCGACGCGGCCATGAATATAGCGTCATCCTTGCGGACGGCCGCCCTGCGGGCGATTGCCGCCGCCATGTGCGCGGCGCTTCTGGCCGCTGGCCGGACCCGCCGGGCGTTGCCCCGAAGGACGCTGCCCGTCGCGCGGCTGGCCCTCGCGGCGCGGATGCTTCTGCCCGTTCCGCCCGCCGCCATTGCCCTTGGGCGCGCCGCCTCTCGGCCCGCGGCGCACGGGTGTGGAGTCGTCATTGCGCGCATGGGCGCTGCGGCGATCGGTGAAGGCGAGCGTCTGGCGCGTCAGCTTCTCGATCTGGCGGAGCAACTGGCGTTCGCCATTGTCACATAGCGAAATGGCGCGGCCCGAAGCCCCGGCGCGGGCCGTTCGGCCGATACGGTGCACATAGGCCTCCGGCGTCTCCGGCAGTTCGTAGTTGACGACATGCGTCACGCCGTCGACGTCGATGCCGCGCGCGGCGATGTCGGTGGCGACCAGCACGCGTGTGCGGCCCTTGCGGAACGCGTCGAGCGCGCGGATGCGCTGGCTCTGGCTCTTGTTGCCGTGGATCGCCTCGGCTCCAACGCCCGCCGCGTCGAGATGCTCCGCCACGCGGTCGGCGCCACGCTTGGTGCGGGTGAAGACGATGGCGCGGGAGACGTCGGCGTCGTTCATCAATTCAATCAGCATGTCGCGCTTGGCGCCGCCGTCGACGAGGAACACATGCTGGGCCACGCGCTCGGCCGTCGTCGCCACCGGCGTCACTGACACCTGCGCCGGGTTCTGAAGCATGTCCTCCGCGAGCCCCGCGATCTCCTTCGGCATGGTCGCGGAAAAGAGGAGCGTCTGGCGCTTCTTGGGGAGCTTGGCGACAATCTGGCGGATCGGCACGATGAAGCCGAGGTCCAGCATGTGGTCGGCTTCGTCGAGGACCAGAACCTCAGTCGCCGCGAGCTTCAGCTTGCCGCTGGCGATATGATCGAGCAGACGGCCGGGCGTCGCGACCAGAACGTCGAGGCCGCGCGCCAGCATGTCGATCTGCGGACGGTGCGACACGCCGCCGACGATGACGCCGACGCTCGGGCGCATGAATTGGCCATAGGCCCGGAAGCTGTCGGCGATCTGCGCCGCAAGTTCGCGGGTCGGCGCCAGCACCAGCGTGCGCGCCGTGAAGGGCGCGGGCCGGCGGCGGTCGGCGGCGAGCCGGTTGAGGATCGGGAGAGCGAAGGCCGCCGTCTTGCCGGTGCCGGTCTGCGCAATGCCGAGAAGGTCGCGGCCTTCCATCAGATACGGAATGGCCTGAGCCTGAATGGAGGTGGGCGTTTCATAGCCTTCGCGATCGAGGGCGCGAAGAAGAATCTCGGCGAGACCGAGATCGGAAAATTTTGTCACTTAGCGTCTTTCATGTGTGACCGCGCGCCGTCGCCAGGAATTGGCGCGGACGGACCGGTTACGGAGAAATGGGAGACTTGCCCCGCGTATCGGGCCGTCGATTGTGCGATAAGGGAGGCTCGACAGCTGGTCGGATCACCCGTGGCGGGCGATGTCCGATCTACGCGGCTGGAGCGCCTCATGCTGCGGCGCAGCAGGGAGTTGCATACAGGAAGCGTTCCCAAAGGTCAATTTAATTGACACGCGTCCCGGGCCGACGGCGCGCTTGCCGACAAACATGCGCAAACGCGTCGTCACCCGCCAGGGCGGAGCCCGCCCCCGACCCTCCGTCAATTTCTTGGACAACTGGGGACTTCTTTCCAAGGGGCGCCTCTTTCCAAGGGGCGCCTCCTGTCGATGACGGCGGCAAATGTCGCGCAGTTCCACCCGACACGCCGGATCGGCGCAGAAGCCTGGTGGGATCGCCCACCGGTAACATTTTACGTGGAACCAACGCCAAAGGTTGCGCGTTAGCCTGCTGCAGAAAAAACAGAAAGAGCGGTCCATGCAGGCAGGAATCACCGACCGGCCATCCCGTCTTCTCTCAGTCGCGATAGCTACATTCGGTCTGGCGGCGATCTTCGCGAGCGCCCCTATCGAATCGAACGCCCAGTCGGCCTTCTTCAATACCACGCGAGTGTTGAAGCGTCTGGGAAACGAATGCGGCGTTCGGCCCTGTCAGGTCGTGGCGCAGCGCCAGGAGAGAATTGCGGCCGGCCAGGTGAAGTTGCTGAACTACAAATGCCCGCCGCGCGCCCCGCACCTTGTCGGCTGGGATACCGAGCAACACGAGCACATACAGATTCAGGCCCTGCAAAAAGTTCAGGCCGATCCCCCATACCATCACTTTCCTCAACCGAGCGACGAACGGCTTTTCTTTGCTGCGCAAAACCAGGGGCCGGCGGTTGGCGCCGTAACCGTTTTTCTGGGCTGCTCGTCGAGGAATGTGTCGCCTGTCAGCATGATGGAGCAACGCGGCGGCCTTCCGTCGAAAACTGGCCAGTTAGGGAGGCCGTAAAATGGTTCGTATTGACACGACGGCACTGCCCTGCGGGATCCTCCTTGTCGCTTTACTCGTCAGTCCCACCGAGGCGACGGCCGGCGCCTGCCCTGTCGATCACTGGGGCAACCCGATGGTCCCGAATTGCCAGGAACAACAGATGGGGCCAGTCCATTATGGCGGCTGGGACACCAAGGGATGGGCTTATTATTGCACGGGAGACCACCCTTATTTCTGGGGCCTGGCCAATCCCGGGACCTTGTTCAACTACAATAAAAATAACAATTGTTTTTCGGTAAGTGAAAATCTCTTCGCGGAGACCACGCCGAACAAATTCGACGCCACCTTCACCAACTGGTGCTTCAAGGGCGAAGACATCACGATCACCCTTGGCTGCTCCAGCGTCCCGCAACCGGGGGCCGGCAGTTGCAGCAAGATCGTCGGCGGCGCCGTCAAGGATCCCGGCTGCGCGCAGTCGAACGTCCGCAATTACTGCCTGCCCGGACCGCAGCCGGTGTGCGTCCAGGAGTTCAACGAAACCTGTAGCAACGGCACGAAATACACCTGTACGATCGATCAGCTCGTGACCTGGTGCTTCCAATGTCAGTGACCCGCTATCAGTAACAAGAGACCCACCCTTGTCGGGTGGGTCGAAGAACAGGAATTGCGCATCGGCGACGCAGTTTTTCGACCTGTTGCAGATAGAAACGATCGTCAATCGCAGTCCTTGAAAGCGGACTCCCTGCATTTCTTCGCCATCGCCTCCGCCTTGACGATCTCTTCCGGCGTCAGCGTCTTCGACGACATCTCGCGGATCGTTTTCCGGTCGCTCTCGCTCATGGACGGAGACTCCGTCGCAAGACGCGTCCACATATGGCCTCGCAGGAGATCCTTATCGACGCCCTGCCCGGCGACATACATCGTTCCGAGGTTAAGTTGCGCGTCCGCGTCGCCCTGCGCCGCCGCGAGACGAAGCCATTTCACGGCCTCCTTGTAATCCTGCGCGACGCCATTGCCGTCGTAATACATGCTCGCAATGTTCAGCTGCGCCGCCGCCAGTCCCTGACTCGCCGCTTTCAGGGTCCATTTCATGGCTTCCTTGTAGTCCTGCGCTACGAACTGTCCGTCGAGATACATCGCGCCGAGATTGAATTGCGCCGAGGCGACCCCCTGCTCAGCCGCGAGGCGCGTCCATTTCACGGCCTCCTTCGGATCGGTCGGCACGCCCTTTCCCGCCATGTAGATCGCGCCGAGCTCCGCTTGCGCCCTGGCGTTCCCCTTTTCCGCAAGCGGCTTCAGCAATTTCAGCGCGGCCGCGTGGTCGCCACGCCGCGCGGCCGCGGTTGCATCGTCATAGTCATCCGCCTGCGCCATGCCGATTGCGCAACCGAGCGCGAAAAAGAGCGTCAGCGTCTGGATGAGCTTCATTGTCACAGCCTTTACAAAACGAAGAGAGCGCCCCCGGCCGGGCCGGGAGCGCCATGGTTCACGCGGATGCGGCGCAGCCGATCAGTAGTTCCACTGAAGCTGCATACGCATCAGGTCCGCCTGGAACTGACGGTAAGGCGCAGCTTGGACGTTCGTGCGATCCATATGGGAGTAGATCGCCGTGAACTCGAGCTCCGGCAGGGGCTGATATTCGACGCCGACGTCCCATTCATTGACTCGCATCAGCGGAGCATTGTTCTCGAACTTGGCGCCGCCATTATAATATTGCCACTTCACGAAGGGGAACCAGGTGCCCGTCCCGAACTCCTTGTCCTCATATTTGTAGGTGGCTTCGACATAGCCGCCGTTGAGCGTCCGCTTCGTGATCGCGGTCTGGGTTTCGTTCAGCTGCGGCCCGACGCCCCAGTTCCATTCCGCCCTGATGCCGAACGGCTGCGGATAGATCACACCGGTGACGGCGACGCGAGAGTCCTGAATGCCGGTGCCGCCGTTCGCGACGACGGGCCCCCAGCCGTTCCTCGCTCCCCAGGAGCTGAGGTTGTAATTGCCGAGATTATTCCAGCCCGAACCATCGACATAGGGCGTAAAGCCCGAACCGATGTCCGCGAGGGGCGAACCGCTCGGGATAAAGCCTGCCCAGTTCGTTCCCATGCCGAGAGACGGACGGATGCCGGTCGTATAGGGCACGAATTTGCCGGTGTAGCCCTGAACGCTGGCTTCGACGATCTGGCCGTTTTCGAAGACGTAAGGATAAGTGAAGCGCGCGACGAGATGGGTGTTTTTGTTGAGCTCGATGCGATTTGCGCCCTGACCGTTGTAGACGCCGAAGCCAACCATGCCGTAGTCGCCGGAGCCCTTCAGGTTGTTCTTCACGAGATCCCGGAAGAGATGACGCATTTCCTTGGGCGTGTAGTAGAAGAACAGACCGAGGTCGCGCTCGTCCTTGCAGCAGCTGTTGATTGCGTCGGCGCGGTCGAGCGCGAGGCGGTTCTGCGACGACTGCATGTTTTCGAAGCCGTAGGGGATCTTCGACTGGCCGGCGCGGACGCGGAATTCCTTGTCCTTGTCAAAATAGATGTCCGCATAAAGGTCGCGGATCTGACCGAAATTGCCCGGCGCGGAGCTGTAGTTGCCCTGCTGGTTCCAGCCCGGATAGGCGAAGAGACCGAACGGCTGATTGTAATAATAATAGACCTGCTGCGCGGCAAAGTTGCCGGGAGGATTGAAGGTCGGAGAGTTCGAGAAAGTGCCCGACGGCGAGCTCGCGAAGTCGTTCTGGAAATAGAGGTAGAGATGCTCGGAGACGTCGCCGCTCAGGATGATGCGGGCGCGGCGGATGAAGAAATTCTGGCGCGGGCCGACCGACTTGTCGCCGGGCGTGGAGATGTCGTTGTAAAACGGCCCGCCGCTCAGAATGTCGTTGTATCGCATCTGCGAATAGCCGCGAAGGCTGAGGCGGTCGTACCAGTGCTGCAGCGATTGGGTCGGGTCCGGCGCCGAACCGCCCGAATAACGGCCGCGCGTCGCCTGGGCGACCGCTGCCGCCGCAGCGGCCTTCTCCTGCGCCTTCGCCTCCCGCCTCGCGCGCGCTTCCTCGGCTTCCAGCTTCAACAGGCGCGCCTTCAGCGCACGGATTTCAGAGGCGGTGTCAGCGGCGGCGGGGGTCGCCGCAGTCGCCGAGAACAGCCCAAACGCCCCGATAGCGAGCGCGAAATGTGCAACTCCAAGCCTCATGTTTTTTTGACTCCGTTAAACCTCGGGAGCGAGAGAAACAGACGCTGGATGACAGACGCGTGACAGTTTTTGCCTCGGATAGATTATGACTGCCGATCGGCGGCGCATGTGGCGCCAAGGACACAGTTTCTCTTCTATACCTCTGATTCGGGTGGCATTTCAGCAACAGAAATCATGTTTTTCGCGCCCGATATGCATAAACAAAGGCGATCTCCGATTGTAATTCCGCCTCCGCTTGCCGGCCGCGCGGGTTCCCTGTTACTCGGAAAGCTCCACCATTCGTCGGAAGGCAGACATATGAACTTTGCGCCGAAGCGCCCGCGCGAAGCGGCGTTCGTCTTCATCCTCATCACCGTTGCGCTGGACATGCTGGCGCTCGGCGTGATGATCCCCGTCCTGCCGAAGCTCATCGCCGAGTTCGAGGGCGGCGACTTGCGCTCGGCGGCGACGGTCACCGGCGTCTTCGGCTTCTCCTGGGCGCTGATGCAGTTCCTCTTCCAGCCCGTGCTCGGCGCACTCTCGGACCGCTACGGCCGGCGCCCCGTGGTGCTGCTGTCGAATCTCGGGCTCGGCCTCGATTATATCTTCATGGCGCTGGCGCCCTCGCTCGGCTTCCTCTTCCTCGGCCGGCTCATTTCGGGAATAACCGCCGCAAGCGTGGCGACCGCCAACGCCTACATCACCGACATCACGCCGCCAGAGAAACGCGCCGGCCGTTTCGGCCTGATCGGCGCGGCATTCGGCGTCGGCTTCATTCTTGGACCGGCGATCGGCGGGGTTCTCGGCGATTATGGCTTGCGCCTGCCCTTCTGGGCCGCGGCGGCTTTCAGTCTCGCGAATGCGCTCTATGGCTTTTTCATCCTGCCGGAGTCGCTGGCGCCCGAAAAGCGCACGCCGAAGATCGTCTGGCGCAGCGCCAATGTGCTCGGTTCGCTCCATTTCCTGCGCAGCCAGCCGGCGCTAGCGATGATCGCGGGCGCCCTGTTCCTCTCCTATCTCGCGCATGAGTCGCTGCCGGCGCTCTTCGTGCTCTACACCCAGTATCGCTACAATTGGGATCCCGGCACGACCGGCTGGGCGCTGGCGATCGTGGGCGTTTCGCAGACCGTGGTCTCCGGGGGCCTGGTGCGTCCCGCCGTCGCGCGTCTGGGCGAAAAGAAGACGCTCGCCATTGCGCTCGTCAGCGGCGCGCTGGGATTCGCGGCCTACGCCTTCGCGCCGACGGGCGCGATCTTCATGGCTGCGCCCCCGCTGATCGCCATGTGGGGCATGGCGAACCCGTCCTTTCAGGGTCTCGCGACGCGCTTCGCCGGCGCCTCCGAGCAAGGGCGTCTGCAAGGCGCGCTCGGCAGCCTGCGCGGCGTTTCCGGAATGGTGGGGCCGCTGTTCTTCACGCAAATTTTCGCGGGGTCGATCTATTTCGGCGCCTTCCCCGGCGCCGGCTATTTCATCGCCGCGCTGCTCCTCGTCGCCAGCCTGATGATCGCGCGGGCGGCGATAAAGCGGTCGACCGTTCAGGCTCCGTAACCGGGCGCGCGCAGCCGCACGACGGAGACGCCGCCACCGCGTCGCTCGACGCAGATCTTCGTCGCGATCCGCTGGTGCATTGATTCGACATGGCTGATGACGCCGACCTTGCGTCCCTGCCCTTGCAGATTCTCCAGCGCGTCGACGGCGACGTCGAGCGTCGCCGAATCCAGCGCGCCGAATCCTTCGTCGATGAAGAGCGTGTCGACGAAGGAGTCGCGCCCCTCCAGCCCCGCCAGCGCCAACGCCAGGGCGAGCGACGCCAGAAAGCGCTCTCCGCCCGAGAGCGAGCGCGTGGAGCGGCGCTCGTCGCCAAGATCCCGGTCGACGATCTGCAACCCGAGGGCGCCAACGTCGCCCGAACGCTCCAGCGCGTAACGCGGAGCAAGCAGCGCGAGGCGCTGGTTGGCGAGCGCGACGAGTTGCTCCAGAGTCACGCTTTGGGCAAAGCGGCGGAACTTGTCGCCCGTCGCCGAGCCGATCGCTTCATTGATTTCATCCCAAAGCCTGCGCGTCGTCCGCGCCGCCTCGATTTCATTCCAAAGCGCCTGCGCCTGGGCGCGCGCCTTGTCGTCCTGCGTCAGCTTCTCCTGCAATACGCCCAGTCGGGTCGCGAGCGCGTCGAGTTGCTGCGCGAGCGCCGCCTCATGCGCGGCAAGTTCTTCGCGCGGCGTCTCCGGCGGCCCGGCGGCTTGCGCTTCCTCGACATCCTTGCGCCTTGCGGCGACAGCGGCCTGCGAGTTGGCGAGGGCTTGCAGCGCAGCCTCGACCTCGCCTCGCATCGCCGCGGTCTGCTCCGGCGTGAGCGCGAGCAATGACGCGGCTGCCGGCGCATCGAAACCCGTCTGTTCGAGCGCTCGGGCGAAGGCCGTGCGCGCTTTCGAAAGCGCGGCTTCCGCAGCCACGACATCGTCACCGCAACGCCCATTGCGCTCGTCGCACGCCGCTTTCGTCTTGCCGGCCTCGGTCATGGCCTCACGCGCAGTCTCGCGCGCCGCTACGGCCGAACGATTGCGGTCCTCGCAGCGCGCCCGATGAGCCGCCGTCTCCTCGCCGCCGAGGAGCTGTGCGCGTTCGGCCCGCATCGCGGCGAGATCATGCCGGCGCTCCTCATGCGCAATCCTGGCTTCGGCCTCGCTCGCCGCCGCCCCGCGCGCTTCGGCCTCCAGAGTCGCCGCGCGCAAGGCGAGAGTTGACGACTTCGCCGCCAAAACCTCGAGCGCGTCCTTCGCCGCACGGTAATGCGCGCCGGCTTTTTCCAGTCGCCCTCGCGCGCCGGCGAAATCGCGGTCGAGATCGACGCTTGCGAGATCGCAAAGCTTCAGGAAGGGCGCGAGCGAGCGATCGAGAGACTCGATGCGTTCGCCATGGCCGGAGATTGCAGATTCAAACCGCGCGCGCTCTTCCCCGGCGTTTCGGGCGAGCGCGACGGCAGCATCGCGATCGACGCGGCGCGCCTCGATAGCATTGCGCTTCTCGTCATATTGCGCGCGCAGCCGATCCAGCTCGCCGCGCAGGCGACGCGCCGCGGTGAGCTTCTGCGCGATCTCTTCGCGTTCGGCCGACGTTTTTTCGATGAGCGCGACAAGCTGCGACAACGCGCCCTCTATCGATGACGGCGCCGCGTCATGCGGCTGCCGGGCGAGAAGCGCGCCGTAATCCTGCTCCGCGCGCACCGCCGCGGCCTCCGCCTCCGCATGACGGCGCGCGGCGTCGCCATGAAGCGCGCGCGCCTTCGCCTCCTGCGCCGAGGCCGCCGCAATTTCCGCATCCGTCTGCGTCAACGCACGCCGCGCGGCGTCGCGCCGCGCGCGCAATTCCGCAACGAGTTTCTGCGCCGCATCCTGCGCCTGCGCGAATGGATGCTCCAGCCCGCCGCAAACGGGGCATGGCGCGCCAACCTCCAGCGCCGCACGCAAGCGCAGCGCATGTTGATCGGCGGCCGCGTCGGCGAGCTCGCCAAGTCGCGCGGCCTCCTCGCTCTGCTTCGCGTTCGCATCCCGCGTCTGGCGCAAGTTTTCCAATTGTTGCGCGAGCGCTTCCGTCTCCTGCGAAAAGCGCGCGACCTCCACGCCTGAGGCGGCCGCCTGCGCCCTTGCCCGGTCATGCTCGCGCGCGCAACCGCTCAACGCCTGCAGCAGATCATGCGCGCGCGTGAGCGCTTCCGCGCGCTGCTGCGCGTCGGCCTCGTCGAGCGCGCCGAGCGCCGCGCCGCGCTCGGCCAGTTGCGCGAACAGCGCATCGCGCGCGGCGCAGTCGGCCTCGTCCGCGGCGTCGAAAGCGGCGCGCATTTCCTCGCTGCGTTTCAGTTCCGAAAGCGCGGCACGCAGTCGTTCGCCTGCGACAGTTTTTGCTTTGGCGATTTCGGCGCGTTTGCCGAGCCATTCGTCGATCTCGCTCCAGCGCTCGCTCAGCGCCTGCGCGGATGCGAAGCGCGCGAATTCGGCGTCCGCCTTTTCTCTCTCGCGCTCGGTTTCCGCCTTTTGTGCAAGAATCCTGGCCGCCTCGTCCTGCTTCTCTTTTGCGCGCGCGGCCGCTTCCTGTGCGAGACGACGCGCCTTCTCTTCCTCTTGCGCAAGCGCGGCGATGCGTAAATCGAGTTCGCTCGCCTGCGCCCATATTGGCGAGAGCCGCTCGATTTCCGCTTCAATCAGAGCAAGCGCCTCGCCGGCGGCGCGCTCGCGCGCCTGCGCGTCGTCGAGCGCCTGCTGCGCCTGATGCGCCTGCGCAAGGGCGCGCGCCGCTTCCTCGCGCTTTTCTGCGAGCGCTTTCGCAGCGCGCTCGACATCGTCGCGCGGCGCGCGCAAGGGCTCGGCGCGCGCAAGATCGGCGAGCGTGGCGCGCTGCGGCCCCACCGCCTCATACGCCGCGGCGGCCGCAGCGCAATCGCTTTCGGCCTGCGCGAGCTTCGCCAGCGCCTGCGCGAGCACGTCGTGGCGGCGCAGCGCTGCGTTGGTCGCTTCGCGCTCCGTAGCGAGCGCAGCGCGCTGCTCCGTCACGCGCTCCGCTTCTTCGGCTGTCGCCGCGCGCTCCTCCTCCGGCATGACGCCGATGTCGGCGCGGCGCTGCTCAAGCGTCGCGAGCTGCTGCTGCGCCTCCCGCGCGAAATCGAAGGCGCGCTTCGAGAGGCGCCCATAGATTTCAGCGCCGGTGATTTTTTCGAGAAGCTCGGCCCGCTCCTTGGCGTCGGCGCGCAGAAAGGCGTCGAAATCGCCCTGAGCGAGAAGCGCCGTGCGGCGGAACTGATCGAATGTGAGATCCGTGAGTTCGACGATGCGGCGATTGACGGGCTCGACGCCGGATTCGAGCGTCGCGACGACAGCGCCGTCTTCGTCGATGCGCCACAGGCTACGTCCGCGATTTTGCAAAGCGCCGCTTGCCTTGTTGCGCGCGCGCCGCAGTTCACAACGCGCGCGGTAACGGAGTCCGTCGCGCGCTACGAAGTCCACTTCGGCATGACCGCGGCCTGCGCCGCGCCGCAGAATGTTTCCGGGGTCCTTCGCCAGAATGGCGTCTCCGGAGGCGTCGAGAACGCGCTCCTTGGGATTGTGGGAGCCCGCGCGAGGAAAATCGTCGTACAGGGCGAGACAAAGCGCGTCGAGGATCGTCGACTTTCCCGCGCCGGTCTCGCCGGTGATCGCAAAAAGTCCCGCGGAACGAAGCGGCTCCTGCTCCAGTTCGATCGAAAATCTTTCGCCGAGGCTCGCGAGATTTTCGCCCCTGATCGCAAGGATTCGCAACTACGACTCCTGCGAGAGGCGCTCGAAGCAGCGCAGATGCTCGGTCGATGGCGCGACGCCATGCGCGCGTTCGAAAGCCTCGCGGAACAGTTCGAGCGGCTGACGCTCGGCGAGACGCACGGGAGCGGCCTGCGGCGACGCCTGATATTGAGGACGCTCGACGCTGAGCGACACGAGACGGATCGGGAATTTCTCGCAGATCGCGTCGATCTCCGCTTTCAGCCCGACGGCGGGAGCGTCGACCTTCACGGCGAGGTGAACGAAGGGCCGCAAGTCCGGCGCGGATTGCGTATCCACATCGAGCGCCACGAGCACGCCTTCGATTTCCCCCGGCGACAACGCCCCTCTGGTGGGAATGCGCAGATGCGCGACGGCGCGGGCGAAGGAGACATGTTCGATTTTCGCGCCGCCCGCGTCGTCGATGTCGACGATGCTGACGCCATGGTCATAGTCGATTTCGGTCTTCGACATCGGGATGAGCGAACCCGAATAGCGGATTGTATCGCGGCCGACGGCTTGCGGGCGGTGCAGATGGCCGAGCGCCACATAGGCGACGTCGGTGGGAAAAATCTCCGGCGGCGCGGCATGTTCGCCGCCGACGAGAATGCGCCGCTCGGCTCCTTCGGATTCCAGCCCGCCCGCGATGTGCAGGTGCCCGGTAAGGATCAGGGGCGCATCGCCAATCTGCGCACGCGCGGCGGCGACGGCCTCACGATAAAGCTCCCGCACGCCCCAGACGACGGGCGAGCCCGTGACCTCCGGCCCCGCGAGCGGAAGGTCGGCCGCGCGCGGATAGGGCAGCGCAAGGAGATGCGCGCCGACGCGGCCCGTGGCGTCCATGATCGGCGAAAGATGGGCCGCGAGATCGAGCGCCCGCTCGCGTCGGTCGACGACGCCGACCGAGGCGACGCCGGCAATCTCGAAAAGGGCGCGCGGCGCCTCCAGTCGGCCGGCGGGGTCGTGGTTTCCGGCGACCAGGACGATCGCCGCGCGGGGACAGGCGGCGCGCAGGTCGCGCAGCGTGTCGTATAAAAGTCGCTGGGCCTCGGCGGAGGGGTTGAGGCTGTCGAAAATATCGCCGGCGACGACTATCGCGTCGACCGCGCGATCTCTGGCGACGGCGACGAGCTGCGCCAGCGCGGCGCGGTGCTCGGTCTCGCGCGGCCAGCCTTGCAGCGCAGCGCCCAGGTGCCAGTCGGCGGTGTGGAGAAGTCGAATCACGTTGGCGGCAGTAAGCCGCAAGCGGCGGGCGTTAGGCAAGGATATACGCTACGCCCCTGTCCGTCGCCCGCCGCCGCCCCCCAGGCGTCAAATCGCGTTGCGATACGCCTTTCGAGAAAAGATCGTAAGAAAAATGATCCAGACGTCGAAGATGAGCGACCAATTATCTATGTAATAAAGGTCGTGCTCAATACGCATCCGGATCTTTTCGGGCGAATCTATTTCGCCACGAAGGCCGTTGACTTGCGCCCAGCCTGTGATGCCCGGCTTGACGTTGTGGCGGCGCGCGTAAAGCGCAATGCGCCGCTCGAAGAGCTGGTCATGCGCCAGCGCGTGCGGACGGGGGCCGACGAGCGACATGTCGCCGCGCAGAACGTTGAAAAGTTGCGGAAGCTCGTCGATGTTGTAGCGGCGCATGAAGCGGCCGACGCGAGTGACGCGAGAGTCGTTCGCCGTCGCCTGTTTGATGTGTCTGCCGTCGTCCATCGTCGTCATGGTGCGAAATTTGACGATGCGGAAGGTCTCCCGGTTGAAGCCGTATCGGCGCTGCAGAAACAGCGCCGGCCCCGGCGAGTCCAGCTTGATGAGCAGGGCGCAAACGAGCAACAGCGGCGAGAGAAGGATCAGTGCGAGCAACGAGACTGCGACGTCGAAGATCCGCTTGCCCGCCACCTCCATCAGATTGAGCGGATGGCCCGACAGGCTCAGGCTCGAAATGGCGCCGACCTTGTCGATATGGGCGTCGACGAAGCGGTCGAGCACGCGCTCCGGCCCCAGATGGATGCGCGCCGGCACGCGCAGGAAGGCCGTCACGCAGGCGTCGATGACATCCGTGCGCGACCAGGGCGCG
This sequence comes from Methylocystis sp. ATCC 49242, assembly GCF_000188155.2. Classification (NCBI taxonomy): domain Bacteria; kingdom Pseudomonadati; phylum Pseudomonadota; class Alphaproteobacteria; order Hyphomicrobiales; family Methylocystaceae; genus Methylocystis; species Methylocystis sp. ATCC 49242. The sequence continues at coordinate 92,668 of NZ_KE124774.1, read as the reverse complement.
AGGATGAAGACGTCGTCGGGGCGCAGCATGCGCGCGGATGCGGCGGCGAGAGCCAGATCATCGTCGAGCGTGCTCTCCGTCTCTCGCAGCACCACCGCGGCGACGACATGCATGCCGCAGGTCCAGGGCTTGTAGCGATAGGTAAAGGCTTCGACATCCTTCTCGAAGCCGACGAGAAACAGGCGCCGCGCCGAGACGCCGCCCGCCGCCGCGCTGGAGCGCACGAAATGTGCGAGCGTCGCGCGCTGCGCGTAAATCGCGAAGAATCCGACGGCGTAGACAAGCACGAAGGCCGCGCGCGACGTCTCCTCGGTCGCCTTGGTGAGGAATCCGACGGCGATGGCGCAGAGGCAGACAAGGCTCCAAAGGCTGAAACTGCGCCAGCCGTGGCCGCGCAACTGCAAATAATTCGCGAAGGAATATTCGTTGCGCATCGCATTGGCGACCACGAAGGACGCCGCCGCGAACAGGCACATTTGCAGGTTCGTGGCGCTGAGGCCGCTCCAGCCATAGAAAATCGAGTAATAGGTCGTCTCGATGGCGACCGCGACGCCAACGATCGTCAGAAGGTCGAAAGACGCGGCCATGGCCGAAAAGGACGCTCGCACCAGCGCGGTGTTGCGCTGCGGCATCCGCTCGGACCAGCTTCGGCTTCGCCGCGGCTGAAACCGCTCCGATGCGCCGCCCGACGCGTTGAAACGGGATTTTGAGCGCCGATACTCGGCCTGCTGGGACAAGACGCGTTCTCCATTTTGAACGCTCGTGTTCCGAATCGGCACAGTTTCAGGTCGCTGGAACCCGAGCAGCCTTTCGGCTGCAAGGCTCAAGCCTCTGAACGCCTTCAGTTAATCATGGATCGCGCGCGGCTCCGGGCGCATATCGCCGCGCCATTACTGCAAGTCGCCAGAAAATATGAGCTTATTACTTTGCGTCTCCGCCCGCGCAAGACGCTGGCGCGCGCCTTTAGAGAGGCGCCTTCACAATCGCGTCATCCTCCCTGTAGACTGTCCATAGTCGCAAAAGGCCATAGGGACCTTGGCGCGGTCCGGAAGGCCCTTCTCAAAAAAGAGAGGCAGGCAGCGTGACCGTTTACTTCCGTCAGCAGACCGTCTCGCCGCAGGCCTGTCCCGCCCTCGTGCTCAACGCAGACTACCGGCCGCTGAGCTATTATCCGCTTTCACTATGGGGCTGGCAGGACGCGATAAAGGCGGTGTTTCTGGACCGCGTGAACATCGTCTCCGAATATGACAAGACAGTCAAAAGCCCGAGCTTCGAGATCAGGCTGCCATCCGTCGTCTCGCTGAAGGAATATGTGCGGCCGACGCGCCAGCCGGCATTCACGCGATTCAACGTGTTTCTGCGGGACCGCTTCACCTGCCAATATTGCGGCGCGCATGACGAATTGACCTTCGATCATGTCATCCCCCGCTCCAAGGGCGGAGCGACGACATGGGAAAATGTCGTGGCGGCGTGCTCGCCCTGCAACCTGCGCAAGGGCGACCGGCTGCCGCACGAGGTCCACATGTCGCCCGCGCAGGCGCCCTTTCAGCCGAGCGTTTCCGATCTGCATCGCAACGGCCGCCTGTTCCCGCCCAATTACCTGCACGAAAGCTGGATGGATTATCTCTATTGGGATTCGGTGCTCGAACCCTGACGCGCCGCCCCCACGGGATTCCCGATGCTTCGTCGGCTCATCGTCATGATTTTCGGATTCGCCATCGCCTCCGGCGTTGGCGCGATTTTCCTCGTCGTCTCCGCGCTTTTCGATCCCGCGACCATGGAGGCCGGCCTCTCGGTGACCATGGCGGGGATATTCGCGATCATCGATGAGACATTGCGCACCGGCGCGCCGGAGGACGCGCTCGCCGCTTTCGGTTTCGTGATCTGGGCCGTGGTCGTCGCCACCTGCGTCGCCCCGCTCGCGATTGCGGCGCTCGTCGGCGAGGCGGCCGGCGTGCGCTCGATTGTCTGGTATTCGGGAGTGAGCGGCGTCCTCGCCGGCGCGTCGCCCTGGATCGCCCGCGCGGCCAAGGGGCTGGAGCGCGCACAGAGCGTCAGCGCTCTGGAGGGCCGAATCGCGCTGCTGTTTTTCCTGACCGGCGCGGTGACAGGCGCGATCTACTGGCTGATCGCCGGCCCGCGCCAGCGAGATACGGCGATCGCTCCGCGCCCGCAAGGACCGGTTTGACCGGCCTTCGAAATAGGCGGGCGACGCCCGCGACGAAGCCGCGGACACGGGCCGCCCACGGCGTCCACTCTCGGCAGGGAGGCGCTCGATAACGGAAACGAACTCCCGGCGCGTCGCGAAACTGATCCTCGTTCCCGCGCTCTGTCAGCCCCCTAGAGCGTTTCATATTTTGACGGAAGCGTATCCTGCGTTTGTGAAGTAGTTGCTGCATTCTTGTGGTTGGATGTCTTTTGCGAGGCGTCCGATCTGTCGCCAGGTTTCATCGATGGTTCGCTGCTGCGCCTGTCGCATCCAGTGTTTGAGCTTGGAAAAGGTCTGTTCGATTGGATTGAGGTCGGGCGAATAGGGTGGCAGAAACCACAGTCTGGCTCCGGCGGAGCGGATCGCGCGTCGCACCGCCTCGCCCTTGTGACTGCCGAGATTGTCCATAATGACAATATCGCCCTGCTTAAGCGCGGGGACGAGTTGTTGTTCGACATAGGCGCGGAAACACGCGCCGTTGATTGGCCCGTCGAAGACGCAGGGCGCGTCGAGACGATCGCAGCGCAGCGCGCCGAGAAAGGTCAACGTGCGCCAATGGCCGTGCGGCGCGAGGCCGCGCAAGCGCTTGCCCTTGGGGCCCCAGCCGCGCAGCGGCGTCATGTTCGTCTTGATCCAGGTCTCGTCGATGAAGACCAGCCGCCTGGGATCGAGGCGCGCTTGCAGCGATTGCCAGCGCTTGCGCCGTCGCGCAATGTCAGCGCGGCCTTGTTCGAGCGCCAGCAGCGTTTTTTTTGAACCGCAGCCCCTCGCGGCGCAGGAACATCCAAATGGCGTTGTGCGAAACCTTGACCCCGCGCGCCAGCAGCTCGTCCTTGAGGCCATGCAACGTCAAATGCGGCGTCTGCGCCAGACGCTCGACAATGAAAGCGCGATGCGGCTCCAGCACGCGCTTGCGATAGCCGCCCATTTTCGCCGGCGCGACCGAGCCCGTCTCGCGCTGGCGCTGCGACCACTTCACGACCGATGACACGGCCACGCCAAAGCGCAAAGCCACGGCGCGGCAACTCTCGCCAGCCAAAACCGACGCAACCACACGCTCTCGAAGATCATTGGAGAGAGGTCGAACCATTGGATGCTGGCCTCCGCCCAGCCAGCATCTTGAATCACACTCCTGCTAAAACAGGAATCCCTCCCGATTCAGAAATACAGGGAAATGCTCTAAGGATAGGCGCTTGCGGTTCTTGCCGGTCCGCTCGCCGCGCTGGGCTCCGTAGCTCCAGTAAGCGAGAAGGAGCCCCGTCAGGAACACGCCGCCGAGGATCGCCGGCGCGTAGAACAGAAGCGATCCGCCGACCGTGAAGCCGAATCGCGTCGTGCGGCGCGCGCCGGAGGACTCGATCACGGTGATGAAGGCCGCGTAATTGCCGCTTTCCGCAAAAGTGTGATCGACGACCACCGCCCCGCCGGGATAGACGCGCGGCTCCATGAAGGCCACGGTCAGCGGCGCGAGATCGTCTTCCTCGGTCAGTGGGCCGGCGGGCTCTTTCACCACGCGCACCTCGATCGGAAGATCACGCAGCCGAGCTGCGATGAGGTCGATCGTCATGATGATGCGTCCGGTCGCGGGAAAGTCCGCACAAAACCGGTCGCGTGAACGATCCGGCATATAGGCGACGACCTCGACGAGGTCGGGGCCGACCGAAAACTCGCACTGGTCCCTGATGGTTGAGCTCTTGTCCATGCTGATCGCCTCCGCGCGCGGACAGGCGAGGAACAGGACGAGCAGCGCGGGACATATTGCGCGCAGCAATTGGCCGGACAGGGACATGCACAATCTCCAGACGCGAGCGCCGCGCGATTTTTCGCCGGCGCCTCTCGATGCATGGAAATCCCCGGTTTTTCTCGCATTGGCAAGGGGGTCAGGATTGACGCCTCCGGCGGGAAGTGCTCTTAACCAAACATGGCTGATTATTATTCCTTGATCTCCAGAGCGATCTCCGCGCTCCCCCAGCCGACGACCGAGGCGAGACAAGCCGTCTACGAGCGTGCGCGGAAGGCGCTGGTCAACCAGCTGCGCAACATCCAGCCGCCTGTGGCGGAAGCCGACATCGCCGCAGAAGGCCGCGCGCTGGAAGAAGCGATCACGAGGCTGGAGATCGAGACTGCGGCCAAGGGAGCGCAAGCGCTGTCGCCCGGCGCCCAGCCAAGCCCGCAGCCCGCCCCGTCGATGAAGCGGGAAGCCACGCCTCCGCCCGCCGCTCCGGCCCGCCCCCCGGAGCCGCCCAAGGCGCCCGCGCCCCCGCGCGACGAAAACGCCGCCTGGCGCGAGACGCTCGCGGCTGCCGAAAAAGCGCCCATCGAAAACGATTCGCATCCGCGCGAGCCGCAGCGCCCTGCGGCGCCCCTGCCCCTGCCACCCGCCCCGCAGCTGGCCTCTCGCCGCATCATCGCCGTTTCGGCGGTGCTCGTCGCGCTGATCGGCGTCGTCGGCGTGCTCGCCTGGCAGCTGCGCGAGCGGCCCGAGGATCTCGCGAAACTCAAGCCCGAAGAAACCAAGACCGCCGAAAACGCGGAGGCCGGCAAGTTCGACGATCGCGTCGACGGCGGCGCGAAATCGGCGGCTCCCGCCGCTTCGGGCAAGCGCGCATCGAACCTTCCGGTCGCGCAGAGAGCCGAAATGTGGGTGGCCTCGCTTCAGGAGCCCGCCAAGGTCGACAAGATCTATAACGCCAATGTCGTCTGGCGCCTCGAGAATGTCGGCGGCGGGCCGGGGGAGCCCGTGGGTTCGGCCATTCGCGGCGACGTCGACATACCCGACGCCAAGCTGAAACTGACGCTGCTGTTCCGCAAGAACACCGACACAGCGCTTTCGGCTTCTCACACGATCAACGTCACCTTCACGCCCGCGCCCGGCAGCCCTGTGGGCGGTGTGAAGGCCATCGGCCCCATCCAAATGCGGCGTGTGGACGCGCAGTCGGGCGAGAAGGTCGCGGGCATTCCCGTGCCGATCACGGAAAATAATTTCCTCATCGGCCTGATGCGCGGCGATCGCGAGCAGCGAAACGTCACCCTTCTGCGCTCGCTGCCACTGCTCGACCTGCCGATGCAATTCAACGACGGTCGCGCCGCGACGATCAACATGGAAAAAGGCGCAACAGGCGAGCGCGTCTTCGCCGACGCGATCGACGCCTGGGGCCGGTAGTAGTCCTCAGACGAAGACCAGCTGGTAGACGAATGAGTCTCCGCCGCGCTTGCTGACCCATTCGCAGGCGGGCGGAAGATCGCCCTGTTCCGAGGGCGCGACGTCCCATGGCCGGCCCATGAGCGCCTTGTTCTCCCTGTCCCAGACGATCCAGCCGAAGGCCGGGTCGCGCATGATCCAGACGTCCTTGTCTTCCCGACGATAACGCGGCGCGCCCTCCGTGGTCGGCGCCGCGACGAAACGATAGACCGCCCCGTCTTTCATGCGGCGCATCTCGATCGCGCTTTCCTTGCCCATCGCGACTCCCTCACATCACCAGCGTCAGCTTCTTCGCCGCGCGCGTGACGCCGGTATAGAGCCAGCGCGCGCGATGTTCGCGGAAGGCGTATGACTCGTCGAAGAGGGTCACGTCGTCCCATTGCGAGCCCTGCGCCTTGTGCACGGTGAGCGCATAGCCGAAATCGAATTCGTCGGAATCCTTCCGCAGCGCGAACGGGATTTCACCCTCCCCGCCCTCGAAGAATTGCGGAATGACCGCGACGCGCTGGAACTTTCCGGCCTCCCCATCTTCGGGAATGACGAGCATCCGCACCTTGCCCCGCCGCAGCGCGCCGGCGCTTTTCACGGTGAACAGCGCGCCGTTGAGCAGCCCCTTCTTGCGATTGTTGCGCAGGCAGACGAGCTTCTCGCCCGATTGCGGCAATTCGCCCGTGAAGCCGCGAAGCTGGCGCAGCCGGCCATTATAGGCCCGGCGCGTCTTGTTCATGCCGACGAGCACCTGATCCGCGCCAGTGACGAGGGCGGGATCGAGTTGGTCGCGCGAGACGATGCGCGTGTCGCCGAATTCGCCGCGCGTAAGCGTTCCGCCCTCGCGAATGGTCATCGACAGGCGAATGATCGGATTGTCCGCCGCCTGACGATGCACTTCGGTCAGCATCACGTCGGGCTCCGCCTCTGTAAAAAAGCCGCCGCCCTTCACCGGCGGCAATTGGGCCGGATCGCCCAGCACGAGCACTTTCTTGCCGAAGGAGAGAAGATCCCGCCCCAACTCTTCATCGACCATCGAACATTCGTCGATGACGATCAGCTTTGCGTGAGCCGCGTCGCTTTCGTCATTGAGCACGAAGGAGGGCTCCTCCGTCTCCGTGTCGGTGGCGCGATAGATCAGGCTATGGATAGTGCGCGCGTCCTTGCAGCCCTTGGAGCGCATGACCAGCGCCGCCTTGCCGGTAAAGGCCGCGAAGGCGACGTCGCCGTCGACATGTTCGGCAAGATGGCGGGCAAGCGTCGACTTGCCCGTTCCGGCGTAGCCGAAGAGACGAAAAACCTGGGGCCCGCGCGGCGTTTCCAGCCAGCGGGCGACAGCGCCGAGCGCTTGATCCTGTTCAGGCGTCCAGACCGGCATGTTTCCGCAGGCAAGATCGAATCGGGAACAGTCACGATGCCGGAGCCCGCCGCGCGGGACAAGCCGCGGAGATTTATTCGCCGAGTTGCATCAACAGATTGATCTTCGTGATGATGTTCTCGATTGCGAGCAGCAGCCCGAGCCAGATTGCGACCCACACGGCCCAGAATTTCGGATTCTTGATCAGTTCTTGATCGGACATCTCTCCCTCCCCGGCCGCGCTGCGTCCTTTTGACGCCCATGGCGCATATGGCGCAAAGCCGCCCATTGAGAAGTCCTTTACCGCCGCGCTCTAGCGTTCGGACAGACGAAAATCCGACGAAGAGCGGGCAAAATGAGCATTCTGGCGAACCTGACCGAAAGGCTTCACCCCGTCCTCATGTCGCCGGGATCGCATTTCTCGCTCTTCTCCCTCGCGGGCGCCTTTTGTGTCGGTTTCGGCTATCTCGCCTTTCGTCAATGGCGCCGGCGCGGCCATGTGCGGCTCGCGGCGCTCTCGCGGGCCTTCTTTTCGCGAGAGCTGATGTTCCATCGCTCGACGCGCGCCGACCTCTTTTATTTCTTCGTAAATATATTCGTTACCGGTCTCTTCATCGGCTGGTTCTGCCTCGGCGTGAAGGAAGTTTCGGAATTCGTGCAGGCGCTGCTGACGGATCGCTTCGGCGCCCGCGCGCCATCCCAAGCGCCGGAACTCGTCTCCCGTACAGTCGTGACCGTCGTCGCGTTCCTGGCTTACGAATTCGGCTACTGGCTCGACCATTATCTCAAGCACCGCATCCCTTTCCTGTGGGAGACGCACAAGACCCATCACACCGCCGAGCGTCTCACGCCATGGACAGTGTGGCGCGTGCATCCGCTGGATTCGCTCGTCTTCACCAATGTCGTGGCGCTCTGTGTCGGCCTTGCGATCGGCGTGACGGCCTTCGCCTTCGGCGTGCGCTTTGCGGCCTACGCGGTCGATGGCACCAACGCCTTTCTTGTGCTGTTCTTCTTCGCCTATGTGCATCTCCAGCATTCGCAAATCTGGATTCCTTTCACCGGCGCGCTCGGCCGTCTGCTGATGAGCCCCGCACATCACCAGATCCATCATTCGATCGATCCGGCGCATTACAACAGCAACATGGGCAATGCGCTCGCGATCTGGGACTGGATGTTCGGCACGCTGGTCGTTCCGCAAAAGGAGAGTCCCCGCCTCGCCTTCGGCGTCGAGGAGCCGGGCGTCGACCCCCACAGCGTCACGGAACTGCTGCTCACGCCGTTCCGCGACGTCACCGTGGCGCTGCTGCCGCAGGCGCCGGCGCAGGAGGCGCTGGAAAAGCGGGCGGAACTCAGCCGATAAAGCCGGCGATCAGGAGATAGACGCCGACGAGGCACACGCCGCCGGCATAGGCGGCGTAGTGTTTTTCGAGCCGCATCGACTCGAAAATCGCGACCAGCCTGTCGTGCGGAAGGAAAAGGATGAGAAGGCCGCGCAGCAGTTCTAGCCAGCCGATGAGCGTGATGATCACCGGCAGCGCGCCGCCGCTCCATACGTCGTGGCCCAGCACCATCGCCAGACCCAGGCAGGTCCGCAGAACGCCTATGTAGGCGGTGAAGACTTCATCGCCGATGACGCGCTTCGCCAGCGCGAGCACGAGCGGCTTCTTCGCGGCCATCCAGAGCGAGACGGCCAGCATGGTCGCGCCGATGAGTTTGGCGAGATAGAGCGTCAGCGGCGTCATTAACGCCTCCCTGTAACGCCCCGCCCCTTACACCGCCACCGTATGCCGCGCGGCGCTCGTTTCGAGATAGGCGTCGAAGGCCGCGGCGGCAAGGCGCATGAAGGGCTGGCCGCGCGGCGTGACCGTCACGCTCCGCCCCTCGACGGTCACGACGCCGTCGGCGGCGAGCGCCGAGAGCGGGACCCGCGCGGCGTCGAAGGCGTCCTCCGCAAAGCCATGCGCCAGCGCCATTGCGCCGTAGTCGACGGCGAAGTCGCACATCAGCCGCTCGATGATCTCGCCGCGCGCGCGGTCCTCGCGCGTGAAGGCGAGACCGCGCGTGACGGCGAAGCGATCCGCCTCCACCGCGCGGCGCCAGCCAGCGAGATCGGTGGCGTTGCCGACATAGCCCTGCGGCAAACGGCCGATGGAGGAGACGCCGAAAGGCAGAAGAGCGTCCGCCTGATCGATCGTGTAGCCCTGAAAATTGCGCCGCATATGACCATTCTTCGCCGCAATCGCGAGTGGGTCGGTCGGCCGCGCGAAATGGTCGAGGCCGATCGCCTCATAGCCCGCGCGCTCCAGCGTCGCGCGCACGGCCGCCGCCTGCGCGAGGCGCTCGGCGGCGCCGGGAAGCGCTGCGGCGTCGATCAGCTTCTGATGCGTCTTGAACCAGGGCACATGAGCGTAACCAAAAACGGCGAGGCGCGTCGGATCGAGCCCCGCCGCAAGCGAGGTGGTGCGCTCCACATCCGCGACGCTCTGGCGCGGCAGGCCATACATCAGATCGAGGTTGATCGCCTCGATCCCGCCCGCGCGCAGCAACCCGACGGCCCGCTCCACAATCTCGTAAGGCTGTATGCGGCCGGAAGCCTCCTGCACATGCGGATTGAGATCCTGAACCCCGAGCGAGGCGCGATTGACGCCCGCGCGCGCCAGCGCCTCGACGAGCGCCGCGTCGAGAATGCGCGGGTCGAGTTCGATGGAATGTTCCGTTTCGTCGGAGACGGCAAAGAGGTCGCGCACGCGCTCGGCGATTTCCCCGAAACGCGAGGGCCCCAGAATGCTCGGCGTGCCGCCGCCCCAATGGATGCTCGTCACGCGCCGCGCGCGGGTCGTCTGCGCCGTCAGCTCCAGCTCGCGCAGCAGCGTCTCTTTGTATGCGGTGAGCGGCGCCTCCTGACGCAGCGCCTTGGTGTGGCAGCCGCAGTAGGAGCAGATCGCGGTGCAGAAGGGCACATGAAAATAGAGTGAAAGCGACGCGCCCTCGTCGAGTGCAGCGAGCCAGGCGCGCATTTCCGCGTCGCCGATTTCCTTGGAAAAATGCGGCGCTGTCGGATAGCTCGTGTAACGCGGCGCCGAGCGTTCGGCCAGCGCGAGGGCGGCAGGGTCCATCTGTCGGATTCCGTGGGGCCGCGGCGCGGCCCTTACATAAATCAAGAATAGCGCGCGGCGGAACGCGGCGCAAAAACTCCCGCTGCTACACATTATCGCGCCCTGTCCGGGTGAAGCTTGACAAAACGGGCTTGGCCCTCGCGCGCGAAAAAGGCACAATGTTGGCGATTCCCTTAAGTGTTGGAGCGAGGAACGATGTCGAAAAACTCCCGGCGCGCGCGCAAGCTGCAGCGCTTCGGCCTGGCGGCGGCGTTCGCGGCCTTTTCGGCGGCGGCTTTGGCGGCCGGCGACGTCGGCGGCCGCTACTCGATCCTGCGCGACGAGGACAAGGACACCGGCTGCATGCTGACCCTGGACACGCGCGCCCGCGGTCCCGGCGGCAACAAGGCGCAGCTCGCGCCGGCCTGCCGCGACAATGGCGTAGTCATCTTCGATCCCGTCGGCTGGACGGTCGATCACGGCCGGCTCGTGCTCACCGCCCGCAAAGGCCACAAGGCGCATTTCGAGCGCGACAGCAACGGCGTCTGGCGTCGCGACGCCAAGGAAGGCAAGGCGCTGGGCCTGAAGCCGATGTAGCGCGGGCCGGCCCATAAAAGAAAGCCTCCCGGATTTCTCCGGGAGGCTCTACGTCCAACGCCGCGCGAGAGGGGCGGGGGTGCGGCGAAGGATCGCGTAAGCGCTTGGCTTTTCATACTCGGCGCTTATTCTCGAACTTGTCTTCAGGCCGGGGACAACATCCCCCTGGATACTCTTCCTGAAGACTGATGGGACCGCAGCCGATGCGGCCTCATGTGACGCAATATGACTCGTCCCTCCTGAACAGGACATGTCCGCGTCGTTCATCTCCCATACAGCTTTTGCGTAGCCGCAAAGTTGAGCCTATGCTGACGTCCCGCCCCCCGTAAGGAGCGAGAGGAAGGCCAAGTGACGGAACACCAGCCCATCCGCATCATGATCGCCGAGGATCAGACCGTGATCCGAAAGGCGCTCGCGGCGCTGCTGGCGCTCGAGGCGGATATCGACGTCGTCGCAACCGCCGCCGATGGCGAACAGGCGGTAAGCGCCGCGCGCGCCTATTCACCCGACGTCATTCTGATGGATGCGAAAATGCCGCGTATGGACGGCGTCGCGGCGACGCGCATGATTCTTTCCGACAATCCTCGGACGCGCGTGATCATGCTGACGACCTTCGACAATGAAGAACTCGTCTATGACGCCATAACGGCCGGCGCGCAGGCGTATTTATTGAAGGATTCGGAAGAGAGCGAAATCCTTGCGGCAATTCGGGCCGTCGCCAAAGGCGAACCGCGCCTTTCGCCGAGCGTCGCCGCGAAGATCCTCGCGGAGTTCCGCCGCGTGAAAAGCCCGCAGCGCGCCGCGTCGCCGTCGGCCGAGGACGAAGAGCCGCTCACCGACCGCGAAAAGGCCGTGCTCGCGCATGTCGCCGCAGGCAAGGGCAATCGCGAAATCGCCCGGGAGATGGGCCTTGCCGAAGGCACGGTGAAAAATCACGTCTCGACGATCCTGGCCAAACTCCATCTGCGCAGCCGCACGGAGCTTGCGATCCGCGCACTCTCGAACCGATGAAGCCGATCGCTAAATTGCGCGACGCCAGATTGCGCGGCCGAGGCCGAGAAACATTTCCTCCACCCCCTCGCCGGTCCTCGCGCTCGTGTAAACAGCCTTGATGCAGGAATCGCCGACATCGGGAAGCTCCGGCGCAAGGTCTATCTTGTTGACGATCGCCGACACCGGCCGCCCGGGAAAACTCTCCTCGAAACGCGACGCGAGCGCCGACATCTTCACCAGAGTCGCGGGACGCGTCGCGTCGGCGACGACGATCGCGGCCGAGGCGCCTGCGAGATAAACCGTCTCGAAAATACGGCTTCCGAAATCGCCGTCCGTGTCCCACAGGACAAAACGCAACTTGTCATTATTGCACTCCGCGCCGAGATCGACGTCGTGGGTGAGCACGTCGACGCCGATCGTGGTCTTGTACTCGCTCTCGAAGCGATTGAAGACGAAGCGGCGGGCGAGGGAGGATTTGCCGACGCCGATGTCGCCGAGCAACATGACTTTCGCGGAGATCATCGCACCTCGAACTCGCCGGCGAAGGGAAGCTCGAAAGCGACGCGGCGGCTCCGGATGGCGTCGAATTCGGTGTCCGCGATCGGGTCGAGAGTCGACCGCGGAACGAGCGCCAGCCGCTGACGCGGCACGCCGCGCTCGACGAGCATGGAGACGATCTTGTCGGCGCGCTTGCGCGAAGCGGCGCGGTTCAGGGTCGCGGAGCCGACCTCGTCCGCATAACCCACGACGCGAAGATTTGCGCCGCTCGCCTTCATCAACCCCGCCAGTTCATCCAGTCCCTTCGCCGTCGCCGCAGGATTTGAAAGCGTGTCCAGTTCCGTGAAGAACACGGCGAAAGTCTCGACGAAGCGCCGCAGCTTCACGTGTGGCGCTTCGTCCTGCGCCAGATATCGGTCGAGAGACGCGCGGGTTTCCTTCAACTCCGCGCGCAGGGTCTCGATCTGCGCCTGCGCCTCCTGCAGGGTCGCTGCGGCGCGAGTCTCGCCCGCGCGCATCTCCTGCGTCTGCGACGCCAACGCCACGATCGAGACCTCGCGCTCGACGCGATAGGGCGAAGCCGCTTCGACCAGCGCATCCGCAACTGCCAGCGGTTCGGCTTCATTGGCGGCGAGACCGCGCACCACCACGCGGCCGGCATCGTGTTCGACCTCGATGCGCAGCGGGAATTGCGCAAGCACTGGATGCGCCGCCATCGCAGCGCGCGCCGCTGCGCCGATTCGCCAATCGCGAATGGCGCGCGTCGCCGGCCCCCATGCGGCCCATATGGCGAGCGCCGCCGCTACGGCGGCGAAGATCATCACCGGCTTCCTGCTTTTCGGCTTCGCAGGCTCCTCCGCCAGCGCGTCGTTCAGCAGGCGGCCAACCATCTCGCCCGTACAGGACACTTCGTCCTTCTCGTGACGTTCGACGATCGACAGAAAAGCCTCGTCGAGCCGGCTTTCGCGATGGCGCGACAGATCGCCGCCAAATTCCGCCGCGATGATGACGCGGTGCGAGGCGCGCAAGAAAACATGGCTCGCGCCGAGATCGAGCATGCGCAACTCGCCGCCCTTGTCGGCGTAGACGTTGGTCGCGAATTCCGTGATCGCCGCGATCATCCCGCTTTCGAGATCGACATTCGCGTCGACCCGCGCGTCGCCCTCCTCCGCCAGAGGCCATTTCGCCAGGACACGGCCGCTGCCGCGTTCGAGCAGGAGCGCGCGCTTCAGCCGGCCGGCGTCGGCTTCGGCGAGCGCAACTTCCGCCATGGTCCTGCCGGTGGCCATGGCCCGCATCCGCAGCCGCCAGGAATTGGCGGAGACCAGCGCGTCGATTCGCTCGTTCAGCGTTTCGACAAGTTCGCGAAAGGCGCCGGCGACCGCCGCGGTGACGAGGCGTCCCATGATCGGATAGAGCGCCTCGACCAGCATCTCCTTGGAGTTCTTGATTTCCGAGCGGATGGCCGAAATCACCAGCGGCGCGACGGCGCGAGAAAGTTCGGGATGCCGCTTCTCTTCCGCGCGCTGCAGCGCCTCGACGAGAATGTCGCCGGTGGCGGCTGCGAATTTTCTGCTGTCGCCGAAGCGCGCGTCGATCTTCTCGACGCGTTCTGTCGTCACGTCGAGACGGCGAGTCGTCTCGTCGAGCAATAGCTGCTTGAGCCTTTCGAACGCCTCGCCGCCGCCGGATGCGGACATTTCAGCCCTTCCGCCTCGCGCTCATGTTCTGGATCGTCGCGCCCAATTGCGCGATCGCGCCGCCGATGGCCTCGATTGCCTCCGCCTGGCTATTCTCGGTCTCGCGCGCGAGATCGGCGAGCTGGCCCTCCAGCGCCGAGAAGCGGGCGAGAAAATCCGTCCGCATTTCTTCCAGCCTGGTCTCGATGACGCTCAGCTGGTTGTCGGTTTCGCGCTTGGTCGCGCCGAACAGGAGTTCCCGAACCTGATCGATGGGATCGGGAGGCGCGCCGCGTTCCGTTCCGATCGACACATCCCCCTCATCCGTGCTCCGCGTCATGACGCCACACCCTCGGACGCAAAAATTATAGCTACGCTCAAGCCCTTCTAGCACCTGCGCCGCGCAATGACGAGGCGTGCGGTTACGAATTGTGACCAATGTCACGCCCGGGAGGTGACCATCAGCACTGTCAACCTTGGCCCTGAGCGCGCAATTTCGCGCAATGTTCCGGCCCCATAAGCGCTTACTGAACACGCTGCGCGCCAGAACAGAATGGACTCCGAGCTGTAAACATGACGACCGCCGATAAGTTGAATGGAATGCAATCCGATTTCCCGGAGGACGACGACCGTGAAACATCGCGCGGCGCGCTGACCCGTCAGGATATCGCGCTGGCGATCCACAGGCGCATCGAGGGCGTCTCCCGCCGCGAGGCGAAGCGGATAGTCGATTGCGTCATCGATGAAATGGTGTCGACGCTGGTCTCAGGCGAATCGCTCAAACTGCATGATTTTGGATCGTTCCTGGTGCGCGAAAAAGAAGAGCGCTCGGGGCGCAACCCGCGCACCGGCGCGCCGGTGCCGATCGAGGCTCGCCGCGTCGTCGTCTTCAAGGCTTCGCCGAACATGAAGGCGACGGTGAATGGCGAGCCGCCGGCTCCGCGCGACAAAACGCCCGAGAAACGCCGGCCGTCGCGAAAAAACGAGACGATCACGGCGCGTCAGAAGAGCGACGCAATAGCTTTGGGCGACACGCTCGCCGAATAAGTCCGTTCGCTTGCCCCGCGCAACGGACGCAAGGGCCCGATCGCGCATACATGCCCCTCCGCGCGATCGGGCCCGTTTCTTTAAGGCAGAAGCTTCCGGTTCAACTTGCCGTTGGCGTTGCGCGGCAAAGCGTCGAGAAAAGTCACGGAGCGCGGGCGCTTGTAGGCGGCGAGATGCTCATGGCAATGCGCGAGGATCGCGGCCTCGTCGCGCGGCGCGCCGTCGCGCATCACTACATAGGCCCTGATGATCGTCGCGTCGGCGTCGCGGCCGGGACGCTCGGCGGCCGCGGCCTCGGCCACATGGTCGAAGGCGAGCAGGCATTTCTCGACTTCCGCCGGCGACACCCGGAAGCCGCCGGCGTTCATCACTTCATCAGCGCGGCCGTGATGGTGCATGTAGCCTTCGGCGTCGAACTCGACGAGATCGCCGGAGACGAACCACGCGCCGCGGAACGCCTCGCGCTCCTCCTCGGGACGGTTCCAGTAGCCCAGCATCAGGCCCGGATCATCGCGCCGCACGGCGAGCACGCCGGTTTCCCCGGACGGCAGCGGCGTCTCGCCGCCCTCCTGCGGCAGCGCCGCGACCACCCGCCCCGGCTGCGGCCGCCCGGGCGAACCGGGATGCACGGGCGTGGTCGGTCCGCTGGAAATGAAAGTCGAGCATTCGCTCATGCCGAAGGCTTCATAAATCTCCTTGCCGGTGCGCGCGCGCCAGTCGGCGAGCAGGCTCGGCGCGAGCGCGGCGCCGGCGGAAAGTCCATGACGCAGGCTGGAAAGATCGGCTTTCTCGGGCGCGGCGTATTTGAGCATCTGGCGATAGACGCCCGGTACGGCGGCGAAGACCGTTGCGCGATGCTCCTCGATCAGACGCGGCCAGACCGCCGGGTCGGGATGGCCGTTATAGAGCACGGCGGACCCGCCGGCCGAAAGCGGGTCAACGATGCCGACGCCGAGCGTATAGGTCCAGTTGATCGCGCCGGCGTGGAGCATCACGTCGCCGGGGCCGAGCCCTGTCCAGTGCTCTCGCATCGGCCGGCGGCCCCAGGCGGCGCGGTGGGCGTGCAACACGCCCTTGGGCCGGCTCGTGGTGCCTGAGGTGTAGACGAGATAGGCGGGATCGTCCGCAGCGGTGTCGGCGTAGCCGGGAAGCGGCGCGCTTTCGGCGAGGCGCCCGAGATCGGCCCCGCGTAGGACGGTGACGCCCGGCGCGTCATGCGCTTCCTCCTCGAAGGCCGCGCCCAGCGCCAGAACCGAGGCGCCGCAGTCGCGCAGAAGAAAATCGGCTTCCTCGAAGGTGAGCTGCGAAGAGGCGAGCAGCGCCACATAGCCCGCGGCGATGGCGCCGAAATAGGCCAGCGCCGCGTTGGCCTCATTGCCCATGCGGATCATCACCCGCGCGCCCGGCGCGAGGCCGAGGGATTGCAGCCCTGCGGCCAGACGCCGCACCCTGAGATCCAGTTCCGCATGCGTCCAGCGCAGCACATGGTCGTCGCCGACCACCGTGATGGCGGTCGCGTCCGGCCGCAGCCGGGCGTTGTCGGCGAGGCAATAGCGGGCGAGGTTGAAGCGGGGCGGAACGGGCTCGCGCATCAGTCGAACAGGCTCGACACGCTTTCTTCCTTCGCCGTGCGGGCGATGGCCTCGCCGATCAGAGGCCCGATCGGAATGACGCGAATATTATGCGCGCCGTTGATCGCGTCTGTCGCGCGGATCGTGTCGGTGATGACGAGTTCCTTGAGCTTCGAGGCCGCGATGCGCTCCGCCGCCGCGCCGGAAAGCACGCCATGCGTGATGTATGCGTGCACCGACTCGGCGCCGGCGGCGAGCAACGCTTCGGCGGCGTTGCACAGCGTGCCGCCCGAATCGACGATGTCGTCGACGAGGATGCAATTGTGCCCCGCCACGTCGCCGATGATGTTCATGACTTCCGACTCGCCGGCGCGCTCGCGACGCTTGTCGACGATGGCGAGCGGGGCGTCGATGCGCTTGGCGAGCGCGCGGGCGCGCACCACGCCGCCGACGTCGGGCGAAATCACCATCGTGTTCTTCAGCAACGCATGCGACTTGATGTCCGCGACCATGACCGGCGCGGCGAAGAGATTGTCGGTCGGGATATCGAAAAAGCCCTGCACCTGACCGGCGTGAAGATCGACCGTCAGCACGCGGTCGGCGCCGGCGCGGGTGATCAGATTGCTGACGAGCTTGGCCGAGATCGGCGTGCGCGGACCCTGTTTGCGATCCTGCCGGGCGTAGCCGAAATAGGGAATGACCGCCGTGATGCGGCGCGCGGAGGCGCGGCGCAGCGCGTCGATCATGATCAGCAGTTCCATCAGATGGTCGTTCGCCGGAAAGGACGTGGACTGGATCACGAAAGTGTCCTGGCCGCGGACGTTCTCGAGAATCTCGACCCAGATTTCCTGATCGGCGAAGCGCCGCACCTGGGCGCGGCACAGGGGAATATTGAGATGCGCCGCAATCGCCTCCGCGAGCGCCCGGTTCGAGTTGCCCGCCAGAAGTTTCATCGCCGCCATCGACTCTTCCTCACCCCTTTGAAACACCGCGGCGTATTAGCAGCCGCGGCCGTCGCGAACAATATGACGTTTCCGTGGCGCCGGGTCGCGTGGGGTCCGCCGCTCATGATTGCGTCACGGACGGGTAATGTTCTAAATGTCAGTTTGCCGACGGTCGCGACACCCTTCTACCGGGTCCGGACCGTGGCGCGGGCCACACTCAACCCCGGATTTGCAGGCGCTCTCGAATATGACGGTTTGTTCCAGCGTTTCGGATCCCCTGATCCTGCCGGCGTCGCCCGGCGACACGCGCGTGGTCGTCGCCATGTCGGGCGGGGTGGATTCCAGCGTCGTGGCCGCGCTGCTCAAGGAACAGGGCTATGACGTCGTAGGCGTCACGCTACAGCTTTACGACCATGGCGAGGCGACCCACCGCAAGGGAGCCTGCTGCGCCGGACAGGACATTCAGGACGCGCGCGCGGTGGCGGCGCGGCTGGGCATTCCGCATTTCGTGCTCGACTACGAGCGCCGCTTCCGTGAGAAGGTGATCGACGAATTCGCCGCCTCCTACGCCAGCGGCGAAACGCCGGTCCCCTGCGTCGCCTGCAACCAGTTCATCAAATTCGCCGATCTCTTCGAAACCGCGAAGGATCTCGGCGCCCATGTGCTCGCGACGGGCCACTACATCTCTTCGCGCGACGATGGCGAAGGCGGGCGCGCGCTCTACCGGGCGAAAGACGCCTCTCGCGACCAGAGCTACTTCCTCTTCGCCACGACGCGTGAGCAACTGCGCATGCTGCGCTTTCCGCTCGGCGACTACACGAAGGCCGAAGTGCGCGAAATGGCCCGCAACTACGGACTCGAGGTCGCGGACAAGCCGGACAGCCAGGACATCTGCTTCGTGCCGAGCGGCCGCTACACCGACGTTGTCGAGCGCCTGGCGCCCGACGCCGTGGTTCCCGGCGACATCGTGCATGTCGACGGCCGCGTGCTTGGCCGACACGCCGGGGTTGTGCATTACACGATCGGCCAGCGCCGCGGGCTCGGCCTTGGCGCCTCCGTCGCCGGCCGCGACGCCGAGCCGCTGTTCGTCGTGCGCCTCGACGCCGCCAGGGCCGAGGTCGTGGTCGGGCCGCGCGAGGCGCTGGAAACCCGCGCCGTTGCGCTACGCGACGTGAACTGGATCGGTTCTGGCGAGTTTAACGATATGCCGCCACAGGGAATCGACATCATGGCACGCGTGCGCTCGACGCGCCCACCTGTCCCCGCCCGACTGATCGCCCGCGAGGACTCGTCCGCGACTGTGGTTTTCGCCGCCAGCGAATTCGGCGTATCGCCGGGCCAGGCCTGTGTTTTCTATGATCGCGCCGACGATGCGGCGCGCGTGCTCGGCGGCGGTTTCATCGCCGCTGTGGAGCCGGCACGTACGACAATTGCACCCATGGCGCCGCCGCGGCGCGCCGCAACTGCGCAAGGGGCGCCAAGATGAGCGAAGCACGAAATATTTATCGCGAAGCCGACGCGCTCGACAATTGCGACGTCGAGGCCGCCTATGCGCGCTGGGCGCCGATCTACGACCTGACCTTTACGGCGCTGCTGCGCCCCGGCCGCCGCGCCGCCGCCGCCGCGGCCTCGAAGGCCGACGGTCCGATTCTCGACGTGGGCGTCGGCACCGGTCTCGAACTGCCGATGTTCGACCGCGACACGCAAATCTATGGCGTCGACCTGTCCGAGCCGATGCTGCGCCGCGCCGCCCATCGCGTCGCGCGCGAGCGGCTGACCAATGTTCACGGACTCGCCAAGATGGACGCGACGCGAATGGCTTTCGCCGACTCGAGCTTCGCCTGCGTCGTCGCGCCTTACGTCCTCACCGTCGCGCCGGAGCCCGAGGCGATGCTCGACGAACTCGCCCGCGTGGTGCGCCGGGGCGGGGAGATCGTGCTGGTCAACCATGTGAGCCGCAAGGACGATCCGCTCGCTGTGCTGGAGACGTTCCTCGACCGGCACGTCGCTCCGAAGCTCGGCTGGAGACCGCAGTTTCCGTGGTCGACGATCGGCGACTGGATCGATCAGCGCGACGACATGACCCTCGTCGAACGCCGCCTGCTCGCGCCCTTTGGCCTTTTCACGCTGGTTCGCATCCAGCGCCTGCAGGTGGAGCCCGCAACGGAGACGGCGCCGGAGCCCGCCGAGCTGGAATACGCCTGAAGCCCACTGGCGCAAAGCCCCGGTCGTCGCTAGATTAGCAGAGCGGCGCTGCGGGGTTCGTGCAGGACTATTATTCCCCGGGGCCTTATCGATCCTTATGGGAGCTGTCCCTGGCCTTGCCCGTGGGCTTGGTCATATGGCGCCCACCTACGTTGTAGGTTCCCGGGATCGATGTCCCACGGCTCACGTGGCCCGCGCTTTCTCTTTCTTCGACGATCAGACGCCCGACCGCCATGACCGACGTGAAAACCGATCTGCGCCGGCATTCGCTCGCGCGCCGTGACCTCGTGTCGCCGCAGGAGGCGCATGAGGCGGCCGCCGCCGTCGCGAAGCGCGGCCTTGCGCTCGTGAGGGAGATCGCGAGCCAAGCCGGCTCCACGGCGCCCGTCGTCTCGGTCTACTGGCCGATCCGCAGCGAACTCAACACGCGCCCGCTGATCGAGGCGCTTGCCGGCGACGGCTATCAGGTCGTGCTGCCGGTGATGCACAAGGTTCGTCATCCCCTCGTCTTCCGCGACTTCGCGCCCGGCGACGATCTCGTGAAAGGGCCGTTCGGCCTGTCCGAACCCGCCGACGACAAGATCGCACGCGACCCGGACATCATTTTCTCGCCGCTCGCGGCTTTCGACCGCCGAGGTTTCCGGCTCGGATATGGCGGCGGGATCTATGATGCGACGCTCGCCGAACTGCGGCCGAAGAAAAAGGTCGTCGCCGTCGGCGTCGCCTATTCCTGCCAGGAGGCCGACCACGTGCCGACCGAGCCGCACGACCAGCGGCTCGATTATCTGATGACCGAGCGGGAACTGATCACGCCGCGCTGACGCGGCGATTCAACTCGCCTTTCCGCTCACTCCCGCGCTCTCGAATGTCGCCATGTCGCGATGGCAGGCGAGCGCTGTCTTGATGATCGCGATGGCGAGGCCGGCGCCGGAGCCCTCGCCCAGACGCATACCGAGATCGAGCAGCGGCTTCTTGCCGAGACGCTCCAGGACATCGGCATGCGCGCCCTCCGCCGACACATGACCGGCGACGCAATGCGCAATAGCGTCGGGCGTGATCGCATGCAGCAGCGCCGCCGCCGCGCAGACGACATAGCCGTCGAGCACGACCGGAATGCGGTTGAGCCGCGCGGCGGTGATCGCGCCCATCATCGCCGCAATTTCCCGCCCGCCGAGACGCCGCATGATCTCGAAGGGGTCGGAAAGATGCGGCCCGTGCAGCTTCAGCGCCGCCTCGATGGCGGCGTTCTTGCGCGCAAGACCCGTGTCATCGACGCCCGTTCCGCGCCCCGTCCAGCGCGAGGCCGGCCCGCCATAGAGCGCCGTATAGATCGCCGCCGCGACGGTTGTGTTGCCGATTCCCATCTCGCCGGGCGCGAGAAGGTCGACGCCATCCTCTATCGCCGCCGTGCCATAGGCGAAGGTCGCGGCGGCCTCGCGCTCATCCATCGCGGGCGCTTGGGTGAAATCCTGTGTCGGGCGCTCCAGCGCGAGTTCATAAACCTTCAGCCCGACGCCGTGGGCCTTGCAAATCTGGTTGATCGCCGCGCCGCCGCCGGTGAAATTCGCCACCATCTGCTCCGTGACGCTCGCCGGAAAGGCGGAGACGCCTTGCGCGACGACGCCATGGTTTGCGGCGAAGACAGCGACGAGCGGACGCTCGATCGCGGGCTCCGCCCTGCCCTGCCACGCCGCGAGCCACTCGATGATCTCCTCCAGCCGTCCAAGCGCCCCCGGCGGCTTGGTGAGTTGCGCGTCACGCGCGCGAACGGCCGCGACGCTCTCTTCGCTCGGCGTCGGAAGATTGGCGAAAAGCATGCGGATTTCTTCGAAGGGGCGGATGTCGGCGTGCATGGTTTCTCGAATTGGGAAGAGAGACCATGCCTTAATGGGTTTCAGGAGGATTTGCGAGCGTCGCTATCCTCGCGTCGCCTCGAACGCCTTCAACGCCCGATCACGCGCCTTCGCATGGTCCACGATCGGGCGTGGATAGGTCTCGCCCAGTCGCACGCCCGCCGCGCGCAAGACCTCCTCCGGCGCCTCCCACGGGCAATGGATGTGGCGCGCATCGAGCCTTGCGAGTTCGGGAACATAACGGCGCAAGTAATCGCCCTCGGGATCGAATTTCTCGCCCTGCAGAACGGGATTGAACACGCGAAAATAAGGCGCGGCGTCGGCGCCGCAGCCGGCGACCCATTGCCAGCCGCCGCTATTGTTGGCGAGATCGGCGTCGACGAGCGTGTCCCAGAACCAGCGCTCACCCTCCTGCCAGGGGATCAGCAGATGCTTGACGAGAAAGCTCGCGGCGACCATGCGCGCCCGATTGTGCATGTTGCCTGTGATCCATAATTCGCGCATCGCGGCGTCGACCAGCGGATAGCCCGTCTGGCCTCTGCGCCACGCCTCCAGCGCCGCGGCGTCCTCGCGCCAGGGAAAATCGCGAAACCGCTCGTCGAGCGCGCGCTCGGGCATCTGCGGATTTGCGACGAGCAGATGATGGCAGAACTCGCGCCAGCCGATTTCGCGCAAATAGGCCGCGCCTGCGTCGCCTGCGGCTTCCGTTATCTCCGCCCATATCCGCCGCGGCGAAACTTCGCCGAAATGCAGATGGGGCGACATGCGCGAGACGCCCTCGCGGGCCATGAAGTCGCGGTCGATCTTGTAGTCGCGCACGCGCTTCTTCGCGAATTCGGCAAGCCGCTCGAGCGCTGCGTGTTCCCCGGCCCGCCAGGTTTCGCGCAGGCCGCCCGCCCAATCGGGTTTCGTCGGCAATAGACGCCAATCGGCCAGCGCGTCGCTCGCCGGCGGCGGCGCGGCGGTCAGTTTCTTCGGAGCCGGCAATGGCGCGTCCGGCGCCTCCGCCGCAAGACAGGCGCGCCAGAAAGGGGTGAAAACGCGGAAGGGCTCGCCCTGCTTGTTGCGCAAGCCGCCCGGCTCGAAAAGCAGCGAGCCGTTGAAGCTTTCGACCATCACACCGCGCGCGCGCAACTGCGACTTGATTTCGCTGTCGCGACGCATCGCCCATGGCTCGTAAAGCCTGTTCCAGTAGACGGCGCCGGCGCCGGCGTCGGCCACGATATTTTCGAGCACGAATTCCGCGCGCCCGCGTCTCAGTGTGAGCGTGACGCCCAGTCGCGCAAGGTCGTGCGCAAGCGCCGTCAGCGAATGATGCAGCCACCAGCGGCTCGCCGAGCCCATGCGCCATTCGCCGGCGCTTTCATCGTCGAGCACGTAAAGCGCAATAATCGGCGCGCCCGAGCGCGCCGCCGCCGTCAGCGCCGGATTGTCTGCAAGACGCAGGTCATTGCGAAACCAGACGACAGCGGGCGCGCTCATTAATGCGCTCACCCCCGCTTCGCGTGACTGATGCCGTAGAACATGTAGATCGCGAGACCGATTCCGGTCCAGATCAGCAGCCGCAGCCATGTTTCGAGAGGCAGGGCGACCATCAGCGCGAGGCAGGAGCCGATGCCGAGGATCGGCATGAACGGAATGCCCGGCGCGCGGAAGGGACGATGCATTTCGGGATGCGCGCGGCGCAAATGAATGACGGCCATGCAGACGAGGCAGAAAGCCGCAAGCGTGCCGATGCTGACCATTTCGTCGAGAATGTCGATCGGCAACAGACCCGCGGCCAGCGCGACGAAGAAGCCGATCATGATCTGGCTCACCGCCGGCGTGCGGAAGCGATCATGCAGTTTCGCGAAGACGGGCGGCAACAGACCGTCCTGCGCCATGGCGTAGAAGACGCGCGTCTGTCCGAAGAGCAGCACGAGGATCGCCGTCGTTAGACCGGCGAGCGCACCGAATTTCACGACCCATGAAATCCAGGTCTGGCCGGTGCGATCCATCGCCAGCGCAATCGGATCGGGAACGCCGAGCTCCTTGTAGTTCACGACGCCCGTCGCGACGGCCGCGACGGCGACGTAGAGAACCGTGCAGATGACGAGCGAGCCGAGAATGCCGATCGGCACGTCGCGCTGAGGCGTATGAGCCTCCTGCGCGGCCGTCGAGACGGCGTCGAACCCGATATAGGCGAAGAAGACGACGGAGGCGCCGCGCACCACGCCGCTCCAGCCGAATATGCCGAATTCGCCATTGTTCTCGGGCACGAGCGGCGTCCAGTTGGCGAAATTGACATGCGCCGCGCCAAAAAAGATCACCAGCAGCACGACGGTGACCTTTATGGCGACGATGATGTTGTTGAAGGTCGAGGACTCC
Source organism: Methylocystis sp. ATCC 49242 (assembly GCF_000188155.2). Lineage (NCBI taxonomy): Bacteria > Pseudomonadati > Pseudomonadota > Alphaproteobacteria > Hyphomicrobiales > Methylocystaceae > Methylocystis > Methylocystis sp. ATCC 49242. Next base: position 69,063 of record NZ_KE124774.1, on the reverse strand, counting down.
GTCGTACCGCGCACGAGGATCATCGTCAGGAGGAAGATGATCGCCGCCGCCGGCACGTTGAATACGCCATGCACGGTCTCCGGTGGCGCATGCGCGCTTGCATGGGCGAAATAGGCGGTGGTGAACTCGGGCGGCAGATTTATGCCAAAGCCCTGCAGCACGCGATTGAAATAGCCGGCCCAGCCTACCGCGACGGTCGCGGCGCCGGCGGCGTATTCCAGCACGAGATTCCAGCCGATGATCCAGGCGAAGATCTCGCCGAGCGTCACGTAAGTGTAGGTGTAGGTGCTTCCCGCCACCGGAATGAGCGCGGCGAGCTCCGCATAGCACAGCGCAACGAAGGCGCAGGCGAGGCCGGACAGCAGGAAGGAGACCGTGACGCCGGGGCCGGCGAACTTCGCCGCCGCCGTGCCGGTGAGCACGAAAATGCCGGCGCCGATGATGCCGCCGATGCCGAGCGCCATCAGCGACCCCCAGCCAAGCGCGCGCTTGAGACCGCCGCCCTCACGTTCTGCGTCGTTTTCCGCAATGATCGCTTCCAGCGATTTCCGCGTCAGATAGTTTTTTCGCGCGACTTCGGACAAGGCCGTCGCCCTTTCGCAAATGCGCGGCGCAATTATCGTTTCGCGCCACGGGAGTGAACTCGCGCCGATTATGGTTGCGGCGCCGAAAGATACAAGCGGAAAAGGTCTAGTCCGGCTATGCGCCGACGCAAGCGGTCAACCCGCGGCGGACTCCCGTCCGTCGACATATTGCAGCACGATCTGCGCCGCGCGGGCGCTGGGGTTGTCGCCGGCCTCGCTGAGGCGTTCGCGCACTCGCGCAAAGGCGGAAAGCTGCCTCGCGCGTGCGGCGCCGTCTTCGAGCAGCGACGCGATCGCGTCGGCCACCGCACGCGGCGTCGCCGCCTCCTGAAGAAACTCCGGAATCGCGTTTTCGCCGATGACGAGATTGGGCAGCACGATCGAATCTACCTCGATCAGAAAACGCAACAGCGACTCGGCTGGCGAGACCTTGTAAGCGACGGCCATCGGCGTGCCGGCGAGCGCAAGCTCCAGCGTTGCGGCGCCCGAGGTGACGAGCGCCGCGCGCGCATTGCGAAAGGCCGCGAATTTCTCCTGCTGCGTGATCAGGCGGGGTGCGAGTGGCCAGTCGCGTAGCGCGTCGCGCAACGTCCTCTCCATATTCGGCGCCACGGGAATGGCGACTTCGAGATCGGGACGTTCGCGCATCAGAAGCTTGAGCGTCTCGCCGTAAAGCGGCGTCATGCGCTGGACTTCCGCAACGCGCGAACCCGGAAGGACGAGGAGCAATGGCCGATCGCGCCGCGAGGCGTCGCCCGGCTCCCCGCTTTCGTTTCCTTCAAGCGGAGCGTAGCGCGTCAGTTCATCGAGCCGCTCGACCAGCGGATGACCGACATAGACGCAGCGCGGGCCGCCGAGCCGTTCATGCGCCTCGGGCTCGAAAGGCATCAGGGCCAGCACGCAATCGACATAGGCGCGCATCGCCTTCGCGCGGCCGGGGCGCCAGGCCCAGACGGTTGGGCTGACGTAATCGACGATCGGCATGCGTGGCCTCTCGCGGCGAACCTTGCGCGCGACGCGATGGGTGAAATCAGGCGCGTCGATGAGAACGAGACAGTCCGCCTGCGCGGCTATGACCGCGCGCGCCGTTTCATTGATGCGCGCGATGAGTTTAGGGAGGCGCCGGATCACGGGCGCGAGACCCATCACAGCAATATCGGCAAGCGGAAAGAGGGAAACGAGCCCCTCTCGCGCCATCGCCTCGCCGCCTACGCCAATGAAGCTCGCGTCAGGCCGCGCGAGGCGAAGCGCGCGCATCAAAGCCGCGCCGAGCGCGTCGCCGGAGGCTTCGCCCGCGATGAGAAAAATGCGCGGAGCTTTCACGCGTCGTCGCCGCGCGCGCGTGGCGCGCAAAGCGGGCGCGTAGACGGAGCCCGCAGAAAATCGATGATCTGCGCGACGTCGGCGTCGCCCGCGAAGGCTGCGGCGACCTCGTCGATGCGCTCGGTGAGCGCCCGCGCATCGTCTCTCGCAAAGAGCCGGCGATAGGCTTCACGCAGACGGGCGATGCGCTCATTCGAAAAACCGCGCCGTCGAACGCCGACCAGATTGACGCCGAAGAGATGCGCGCGATTGCCGCCCGCGAGACCGAAAGGAATCACGTCGCCCTCGACGCCCGCCAGCCCGCCGATGAAAACATGCGCGCCGATGCGCACATTCTGATGCACGGCGGTCCCGCCGCCGATCATCGCATGGTCGCCAATCTCGACATGGCCGCCGAGCAACGCCTGGTTCGACAGCACGACGCCCTCCCCGAGCCGGCAATCATGCGCGACATGCGAATAGGCGAGGAAGACGCAGCGCGCGCCGACCAGCGTGCCTGCGCCAACGCCGGCGTTGATCGTCACGCCCTCGCGCACAACACAGTCATCGCCGATCGTCACCGCGCCCTCGGCCAGCGCGGCCTTGAGATCCTGCGACGGCGTTCCGATCGAAACGAATGGAAAGATACGCGCGCCCGCGCCGATGCGCGTGCGCCCCGAAATCACGACATGGGATTGGAGAACGGCGCCGGCGCCGATCTCGACGCTCGCGCCAATATGACAGAAAGGCCCGATGACGACGCCGTCATGCAGGCGGGCGCCGTCCTCGACGATTGCGGTGGGATGGAGCGTCGCGCTCATTCTTCCCTGATGCGCCGCGCGCTTCAGACCCCCATCATGGCGCTGATGGTCGCTTCGGCAACGAGCGCGCCATCGACCATCGCGCGACCCTGATACCACCAGATGTTTCGCTTCTGCGCCGTCTTGGTCATGTGGAATTCGACACGGTCGCCCGGCGTCACGGGCTTGCGGAACTTCGCATTGTCGATCGTCATGAAATAGACGAGCTTCGGCTTCTCCATCTCGCCCTGCGCGCGCATGACGATGACGCCGGCCGTCTGCGCCATCGCCTCGATGAGCAGCACACCCGGCATCACCGGCCGCTCGGGGAAATGGCCCATGAACTGCGGCTCATTGATGGTGATGTTCTTGACGCCCACGCAGGATTCGTCGCCGCGAATGTCGACGATGCGATCGACCAGCAGAAACGGATAACGGTGCGGCAGACAGCGCATGATCTGCGATATGTCGGCACTCTCCAGCGTCGCGCCGGCGGCTGTCTCAGTCATATTTTTCCTCCCCGATGAAACCGCGGGCGACTGCCGCGCCCTTGCCGGTTGTATTACATCGGTCTGTCCCGCCGCGCCATTTTGTCGAGCATGGCTTCCGCGCGCAAATGCCGGCGCAAAGGCCGGGCGGGGGAGCCGCCAAAGCGCGCGCCGGGCGGGACGTCGCGCATGACGCCGGATTTCGCCGCAATGGCGGCGCCCTCACCGATCGTCAAGTGGCCGGCGATCGCGGATTGGCCGCCCAGCGCGACAAAATCGCCGATCTCGCAGGAGCCCGCTATGCCCGTCTGCGCGACGATGGCGCAGAAACGGCCGATCACGACATTGTGGCCAATCTGCACGAGATTATCGATCTTCGTGCCCTCGCCGATGATCGTGTCGCGCGTCGCGCCGCGGTCGATCGTTGTGTTGGCGCCGATTTCGACGTCGTCCTGGACGATGACGCGCCCCAGTTGCGGCGTCTTTAGATAGCCTTTTTGCGTCGGCGCAAAACCGAAGCCGTCCTGCCCGAGCCGCGCGCCGGGATGAATGATGACGCGATTGCCGACGAGCGCGCAAATGAGACTGGCGTGCGCCCCGATGGAGCAGTCGCGGCCGATACGCACGTCCGGCCCGACGACCGCATGTGGTCCGATAGTCGTGCCGGACCCGATTTCCGCGCGCGGGCCGATGAAAGCGCCGGGATCGACAGTGACGCCAGGCTCCAGCCGCGCCTCCGGATGAACGACGGCGCCGGGCGACACGCCGCTGGCGGCAAACAGCGAGCCGGGGCGCAACGCCTGCGGAAAGAGCAGCGCCGTCGCGCGCGTCATGGCCCGGTATGGCTGCTCGACAACGAGGCCGATGACGCCCTCAGGCAGAAGCGGAAGATGCCGTTCACGCAGAAAACAGGCGGTGGCGCGACAGCAGGAAAGCGCCTCGGCGTAGCGTGACGAATCGAAGAAACACAGATCGCCGGCGCGAGCCGCCTCCAGCGGAGCCACGCCTGTGACGACGGTCGATGCGGGCGACTGGTCGGCGTTGCGGATTTCCGCCTCCGTCGCTTCGGCAATTTCGGCGAGCGTGAACGGACGGGACAATTGGAAGAAGGCGACGGCGCTCATGCGCGCCGCTCTTTTGGGGCGGCGCCGGAGGCAATCGCAGGCGCGGAGATAAGATTGGCGCATGCGCCGGCGGGCGGCTGCGCAAGGCAAACCGCTCGCCGGGCGCTTTTGGCCCGACGAGCTTTGCTGAGCATCAGAAGTTCGTGCCGCCAGTGAAGCGGAAGTTCTGCGTGATGTCGCCATAGACCTTCGACGTCACGACCGCATAGTCGAAGCGGATCGGGCCCATCGGAGAATTCCACAACAGCGACGCGCCGACCGACGAACGAAGCTTCATCGAGTCGGATACGGGGATCACACAGGTTCCGACGCCGAAGGCGGCCTGCGCCGAATAAGGCGCAAGGCAGGTGACGCCCGGAATGGTCGGCAGATTGTTGCTGTAGTTGGTGCGCCCCTGGAAGTTCCAGAGCGTGCCAGCGTCGGCGAACAGCGCGCCTCTCAGACCAAGATCCTTCGGCAGGCCCCACAGCGGGAACTGCACTTCGAGCGAGCCGCCGAAGTAATCGGAGCCGCCGAGGGAGTTGCCCCGGTTATTGTTGAAGCTGGTGAAGATATTCGAGTCGCGCGGACCAATGCCGCCCGGCGCGAAGCCGCGAACGAGGCTCGGGCCGAGATTGAAGTTGTCTTGAATGCGCGGCGTATATCCGCCGAAGGTCGAGAGGTCGCCGCCCTGGACGCGGGCAATGCCGACAACGTCGTCGAGATAGGGAATCTCGTGGAAGTAGCGGATGTCGCCCGTGGTGCGCAGGTAACGCGAATCGCCGCCGACGCCGGCCACGTCCTGCGACAGGGTCGCATGCCAGCCGTTGTGCGGGTTCTTGAAGTTGTCGACATTGTCGAAGGTCAGCGAATAGCCGACCAGCGACGTCAGCAACGTGCCCTGCGATTCCTTGATCGCCAGCGACGCTTCTCCGTTCGTCTGACAGTTGATGAAGAGGCTCGGCTCCGGGAAGAAGGGCGAGAAGCCAGGCGTCAGACCCGGGACCGGCGACCAACAGTCGTTATAGGGACGGCTCCAGTTATTCGGGATCGAGATCGTCGTCTGATAGATCGAATAATGGGGCGAGAAGGTCAGCTCGTCCGTGATCGGAACGCCGAAGCGGATCGTGCCGCCGACCGAGGTCGAGCTGTAGATCGAGTAGTTGTAGGCGTCCATGCGCTTGGCGAAGACGTCGAAACCCGCCGCGATGCGCTGGTCAAGGAAGTAAGGCTCGGTGAAGCTGAAGGTCACGCCGCGCGACAGCTGACCCGCCTGCACGGACATGCGCACGGCCTGGCCGCGGCCCATGAAGTTGCTTTCGGAGACCGACACTTCGGCGATGAAGCCCTGAGTCGTCGAATAGCCGCCGGAGACGCCGAAGTTGCCCGTCGGCTGATCTTCCACGTCGACATTCACAATCACGCGGTCGGGCGACGAGCCCGGCTCATTGGTGATCTTGACCTTCTTGAAGTAGCCGAGGCCGTTGAGGCGGCGCTCGGCGCGGTCGATCAGCACGCGATTATAGGCGTCGCCCTCGCCGATCTCGAATTCGCGGCGAATGACATAGTCGCGCGTGCGGGTGTTGCCGCGGATGTTGATGCGCTCGATGTAGACGCGCGGACCCTCATCGAGAACGAAGCGGATCGCGACGGTCTGGGCGGCCGGATTGCGCTCGCCGCGCGGACGCGCCTGAGTGAAGGCGTACCCCTTCTTGGCGATTTCGCGGGTCAGCGCCTCGACCGACTTCTCGACTGCGTCGCCATTGTAGACGTCGCCGGCGGAGATGCGGAGCACGTCGTTCAGCGAGGCGGCGTCCACGTCGGGCAGGTGCGATTCGACATCGACCGACGACACGCGATATTGCGGGCCTTCCTCGACAACGATGGTGATGATGTAGCCGCCCTGCGCGGGATCAAACTGCGCGTCGGAGCTCACCACGCGGAAGTCGGCGTAGCCGTTCTTGAGATAGAAGCGGCGGACGAGTTCGAGATCCGACGCGATGCGATCGGGATCATAGACGTCGCTGGACTTCAGGAACGACAGGAAGTTCATTTCCGTCGTCTCCATCATGCCGACGAGCCGGCGCGTGGAGTAGACGTTGTTGCCGACGAACTTGATCTCCTTGACGCCGGTCTTGTCGCCCTCGACGATGGTGAAGACGACATCGATGCGGCCATTCGGCAGATCGACAGTGCGATAGGAGACTTTCGCGGCCGCGCGACCCGAGCGGCGGTAGATTTCCGTCAGACGCGCAACGTCCGACTCCGCGGTCGCGGGGCTGAACGCGGTGCGGGCGCGCGTGCGCAACTCAGGCAGAAGATTCTCGGTCTTGACCTTGCTGTTGCCCTCGAGAGCGACGCGGTTGATCATATTGCCTTCGGAAACGCGCACCACGACCTTGCCGCCCTGGCGGCTGGCGGAAACGCTCGAAAAACGCCCGCTCGCGCGCAGCGCCTCGAGGCCCTGATCGATCTCGGCGGGGCTTGTTCCGGTGAAGTAAGAACGAATCATTTCAGCGTCAGCGCGCGTATTGCCCTGCACGACAATTTCCGGCGCCGCGGCGGCGGGAGCGGCGCAGGCGAGCAGGACCGCGAACGCCGCGATCAAAATTGACGAAGATTTCCAAATGCCGCTGATGGATTGCATAAAAGCCGGTCCTCGTCGCAACGACCGCCGCCCATGGCGCGGCGCGATGTTCCACTGTTTTGGCGCGCTGGCGAGCCGCGCTCCTACTGGTCCGTCGAATCTTCTACAGGGTTTAACCAACCCTGCAAATCCAGAATAAATGGTGTTTTAGCAATTTGTCGAAGGCGTGACGCCAAAGCCACGATTCATGGTCAGCACCTGGTTAACAACCGATCTCTCGTGCGTCGAAAACGCAGAAAAGCCGCGCCCCGAAAGGCGCGGCCAGACAGTATTTGCGTCGAAAAGTGGCGGAAAGACGGTTATGACGCGCCGCCGGCCAGCCTGTGGATGAGGCGCGCGATGTCATTATAGGTCGAGAAGATCATCAATGCGCCGACCATCGCGAGGCCGACCCGGAAGGCGAACTCCTGCGCGCGCTCGTTCAGCGCCCTGCCGCGCACCGCCTCTATGCCGAAGAACAGCAGATGCCCTCCGTCCAGCAGCGGCACTGGCATCAGATTGAGCAGGCCGATCGAGACAGAGAGGATCGCGATGAGGTTCATGAACGGCGCAATGCCGACCTTGGTGGCAGCCTTCGCCATCTGACCCGACATCTGCGCGATGCCGATCGGGCCCGACAATTGGTCGGCGCTCTCGCGCCCCGTGATCAGCCCGCCGACATAGACGCCTGTGCGATGCACGACCTGCCAGGTCTCGTCGACGGCCATCGCCAGCGACTGGAGCGGCCCATACCGCTCCTCGCGCACGTCGGCGGCCGCGGTCGAGGCCTGCAGGCCAAGCATGCCGATGCGGACCTTGCCTACCGCGCTGTCGATTTCACGCCAGGCGGGGATCGCCGGGAACGTCAGCTCCGCGCCGTTGCGGCGAATAACGAAAATCAGCTTCCTGTCGGCGGAGACGGAGACGATCTCCTGCATCTTGCCAAAACTGTCGATCGGCGTCCCGTCGATCGACACGACCAGGTCGCCCGGCTGGAAGCCTGCCGCCTGCCCCGCCCCGCCGGCGACGACGGAGCCGACGCGCGGCGCGAGCACCGTACGGCCATAAAACCCGAACAACGCCGCGAAAATCGCGATCGCCAGCAGGAAATTCGCGAACGGGCCAGCGAAGACGATTGCCGAACGCTTCCAGACCGGCTGTGCGGCGAAGGTCACCGCCCTCTCGGCCGCGGGCATGGCGTTCACGGCTTCCGGGTCCGGCACGCTGGCGCCATTGGCGTCACCGTGGAATTTCACATAACCGCCGAGCGGTATGGCCGCGATCCGCCACCGCGTGCCGAGACGGTCGACGCGCGACCAGAGCTCCGGCCCGAAGCCGATCGAAAAGGCGTCGACCTGCACGCCGCACCATCGCCCGACGATGAAATGGCCGTATTCATGAATGAAGACGACCACGCTGAGCACGAGGACGAAGGGGACGACGTAGGTCACGAAAGTCATCAACAGGTCCAGCACGTCTCGCCTCCGAACGCTCTCGCTTGGGCCAAACCCTCGCCGGCGCTCGGCGTGGATTGGTTACTAAAGCGTTAACATGCCTGAAGCCGCGGCCACGGCCAAGACCGTCCGCGACCTTTCTCTAACAATATGGTCAATGGCGAGCGCATCTTCCACACTTGCCGGCTCGCGGGCCGTGCCGTCGCGCAGCGCCGCCTCGCAGGCTTCCGCGACATGCCCGGCGATTCCGGCGAAAGGGATGCGCCGGTCGAGGAAGGCCTCGACCGCAATCTCATTGGCTGCGTTGAGCACGGTGGGCAGGCCGCCGCCATTGGCGAGGGCGTCGAGCGCCAGACGCAGGGCCGGAAAACGTTCAAAATCAGGGGCTTCGAAGGTGAGCGCGGCGATCTTCGCGAAATCGAGCCGCGGCGCGGGCGTGGTCAGGCGATCGGGATAACCGAGACAGTGAGCGATCGGCACGCGCATGTCCGGCGGGGCCATGCCGGCCGTCACCGAGCCGTCGGTGAAGGCAACGAGGCCGTGTACGATCGACTGAGGGTGCACGACAACCTCGAGCTTCTCAGCCGGAACGTCGAATAGGTGGTGCGCCTCGATCAGCTCGAGGCCCTTGTTCATCAGACCCGCCGAGTCGATCGTGACTTTCGGCCCCATCGCCCAGTTGGGGTGGTTGAGCGCCTCCTCCACCGACGCGGCGGCGATGCGCTCCCTGCTCCAGGTCCGGAAGGGACCGCCGGACGCCGTGACGATCATGCGCTCGATGCGCGCGGGATCCTCCCCGCCCAGCGCCTGGAAAATGGCGTTGTGCTCGCTGTCGACCGGCAGCAGCCGGACCTTCATCTTTTTCGCCATGCGCATGAAGGGAACGCCGGCGCAGACGAGACATTCCTTGTTGGCGAGCGCAACGTCGCGGCCTGCGGAAAGCGCCGCATAGGTCGGCTCGACCCCCGCCGCCCCGACGATCGCCGAAACGACCAGATCGCATTCGCGCACCGCCGCCTCTATCACCGCCTCGCGGCCGGCTGCGACCTGCGTATTGGTGTCGGACAGCGCCTCCTTGAGCTCCGCATAGGCGCTTTCGTCGCGGATCGCGGCGAATTCGGCCTTTGTCACGCGAGCGACGCGCGCGAGTTCGGCGGCGTTGGCGCCGCCGGCGACCGCCACGACCGAAAAGCCTTCGGGATCACGTTCGAGAAGGTCGACCGTCGAGCGTCCGATCGAGCCGGTAGCGCCGAGGAGAACGATGCGGCGCGGCGCGCGCGCGCTCATGTCGGAATGTCCGTTGCCCAAAGCCATCTTTTACTCGCTTACCAGAAGAACAGGCCGGCGGCCGCCGACGGGTCGCCCCGCAACAAGCCGAGAGCGGCCGCGAAGACGCTGGCGAAAATGAATCCGTCGAGCCGGTCCATCACCCCGCCATGGCCAGGGATGAGCTGGCTCGAGTCCTTCACCCCGAAGCGGCGCTTGACCGATGATTCGAAAAGGTCGCCGATCTGCGAAACGGCGGCCGCGACGAGGCCGACAAGGAAGGTCTGGACGCTCGCGAGCGCCGGACCGCCGACGAAATAGGCCGTGGCGAGGCCGAGCGCCGCGCCGCTCAGCACGCCCGTTATCGTGCCCGACCAGGTCTTGCCGGCTGATACGCGCGGCCAGAGCTTCGGCCCGCCGATCAGCCGCCCGCCAAAATAGGCGAAAATATCGGTGCCCCACACCACCGCGAAAAGGAAAGCGATGGAAAGCAGCCCGAAGTCGGGCGACTCGCGGAGGAGACAGACGGAAAAAGCCAGCGCCCCGGCGTAGACCACCCCTGCCCCGGCCCAGACGCGCCGCTCCGGCCCTGCCAGAATGGCCGCGACAAGCGCGAAGAGCGCGATCTCGGCGGCGGCTACGCCCGCCATTCCAACGCGCCCAAACGCGGCCGCGGCCGCGGCGGCCGCGCCGCCCGCCACGACCCGCGCCAGACGCCGTTCTCCGCCGATCAGTCCCTGCCATTCCCAGTTGATCGCCAGAGCGGCGGCCAGCCAGAACAGGGCGAAAACATCGCCGCCGGCATACAGGGTGAAGGCCGCTGCGGCCACCAGCACCACGGCCGAGGCGACGCGCGGTCCGAGGTCGGCGAAGCCGCCGCGCGGCGCAGGCGCGCTGCTCGAGGGGGGCGTCATGACGCGGTCGTCGCGCTGCGCGCGGGTTGGACGCGGCCGAAGCGCCGGTCGCGATGCTTGTATTCGGCAATAGCGGCGACAAGCGCTGCGTGGTCGAAATCCGGCCAGAGGATCGGCAGGAACACGAACTCCGCGTACGCCGCCTGCCACAGAAGAAAGTTCGACAGGCGCTGCTCACCCGAGGTGCGGATGATGAGGTCCGGGTCGGGAATGTCCGCCGTGTCGAGACGGGCCGCAATCGCGTCGGCGTCGATCTTTTCAGGGTCGAGCCGCCCTTCGGCCACCATTTCCGCCAGAGCGCGCGCCGCCGCCGCGATCTCCTGCCGCGCGCCGTAATTGAAGGCGACGACGAGCGTAAGGCCGGTGTTGGCCTGCGTCACCTGCTCCGCCTCGCGCAACAGGTCGGCGATCTCCGGCGCGAGGTCGGCCCGCGCGCCGATGACGCGCACGCGGACATTATTGCCATGGAGTTCGGCGAGATCGTTGCGGATGAAGCGGTGCAGCAGGCCAAGCAGGCTCTGCACCTCTTCTCGGGGACGCGCCCAGTTCTCGGCCGAGAAGGAATAGACGGTGAGATAGGAGATCTTGAGGTCGATCGCCCCGCGCACGGCGCGGCGCAACGCCTCGACGCCGCGGCGGTGACCCTCGAAGCGCGGCAGGCCGCGCGCCGCCGCCCAGCGGCCGTTACCGTCCATGATGAGAGCGACATGCCGAGGCGCCGCCCCGATTTCCGGGGCGGTCGTCGCCATCTCCAAAAAATCACTTTCCGCCATCGTTGCGTTCCGAATCGCCGTCCGATCTTAGCAAAGGATGGCGTATTGCCACGCTTCAGACTTGCATGATTTCCTTTTCCTTGGCGGCCAGAGCGGCGTCGATCTCCTTTACCGCCTCGTCGGTCGCCTTCTGGACCTCGGTTTCGTGCCTTTTCTCGTCATCCTCGGGAATGGCGTGATCCTTCAGTAATTTCTTGAGGATGTCGAGCCCGTCGCGGCGCACGTGGCGCACGGCGACGCGCGCGTCCTCGGCATATTTGTGGGCCACTTTCACGAGCTCCTTGCGGCGCTGCTCGTTCAGTTCGGGCATGCGGATGCGCAGCATCTGCCCTTCGACGGTCGGCTGCAGGCCGAGATTGGCCTCGCGAATCGCCTTGTCGACGGCGATCACCAGCGCCTTGTCCCACACCTGCACGGAGAGCATCCGCGGCTCCGGGACGCTGATCGTCGCGACCTGATTGAGCGGCGAATGCTGGCCATAGGCGTCGACATGCACCGGCTCGAGCAGGCTCGCAGAAGCGCGGCCCGTGCGCAGCCCGCCGAACTCGTGCTTGAGCGTCGCGATCGCGCCTTGCATCCGGCGCTTCAAATCCGCGAGATCGAATTTCTCCGTCATGATCTCCACAACCTGTCTTTGGTCGCCGGCGGGGTCAAGAACGGCCCGCCGTCGTGTTAATCCCGCCAAACGGCGATTTTCCCGCAACGCGCCCCGCTGGACAATGACGCGCGCCAGCCGTCCGCTTGCCGGGGAGCCCCTTATTACATGTTTTTTTCCGCCGCGCGCGGAAAGTCGAGATTTACGGCGCGACCAGCGTCGAGCGCCCGCCGCCGGCGAGCACCGAGGCGATGGCGCCGGGGTCGCCGATCGAAAACACGATGATCGGGATCTTGTTCTCGCGCGCGAGCGCGAAAGCGGCGGTGTCCATCACCGCGAGATTTTGGGCGATCGCCTCGTCATGGGTGAGCCTTTCGTAGCGCGTCGCGCTCGGATCGCGCTTCGGGTCGGCGGTGTAGACGCCGTCGACCTGGGTCGCCTTCAGCACGGCGTCGGCGGAAAGTTCGGCCGCGCGCAGCACGGCGCCCGTATCCGTGGTGAAGAAAGGATTGCCGGTGCCGCCTGCGGCGATGACGACGCGGCCCTTGTCGAGATGATGGAGAGCGGCCCGGCGCGAGAAGGACTCGCAAACGGCGGGCATGGGCACGGCGGAGAGGCAGCGCGCCTGGCGCCCCTGCATCTCTATCGCCTGCTCCAGCGCCAGGCCGTTCATGACGGTGGCCAGCATCCCGATCGAATCGGCGCGGGCGCGTTCGATGCCGCTATCCGCGCCTTTGATGCCCCGGAAGAAATTCCCCCCGCCGACGACGACCGCGATTTGATGGCCATTTTCGGCGGCGGCGGCGAGATCGCTCGCCACGCGCGCCAGCGTCGGCGCGTCGAGCCCGTGAGCCGCCTGCCCCTGCAGCGCTTCGCCGGACAATTTGACGACCACGCGTCTGAAGCTTCGCGTCGGGGCGTGATCGCGCATGTCTCTAAATCTCGCTGGCTGGAACGGGGCGCTTCCTTCATACGAACGGCGCGCCGCGCCCGCAAGTGACCGGCGTCACGATCCGCATGAACGGCCCTCCCGCAAGGACGCATCAAAAAACCCGGGCCGCTCGCGCAGCCCGGGCCTCGATCTCGAAATCGAAGGGGAATCAGCCCTTCGCGGCCGCCGCCACTTCCGCGGCGAAGTCGCTAGTCTGCTTCTCGATGCCTTCGCCCAGCGCATAACGCAGGAACCCCTTGATGGCGATCGGCGCGCCGGCCTTGCCCTCGAGCTCCTTCACCGCCTGCGCGACGGTCTTGCCGTTATGGTCGGGGTGGTTCGAAACCTGATCGAGCATGCAGACTTCCTTGGCGAAGGTCTTGATGCCCGAATCGATGATCTTCTCCAGCACATTGGCCGGCTTGCCGGCGTTCTTCTCGGCGAGCAGCTTCTTCTCGCGCTCGACGATCGCCGGGTCGAGGCCGGAGGCGTCGAGGGCCTGCGGATTGGCCGAAGCGACATGCATGGCGAGCTGGCGGGCCAGCGTGGCGAGCACTTCCTTGTCGCCCTTCGACTCCAGCGCGACGATGACGGCGATCTTGCCCTGGCCGTCGACGACCTGGCCATGCACGTAGCGGCCGACAACCCCGTCGGCCACGGCGAGCGAGGCGGCGCGGCGCAGCGTGAGGTTCTCGCCGATGGTCGCGATGGCGCTGGTGATGTTCTCGGCGACCGTGCCGCCGCCCGGGTAGGCCTGCGCGCCGAGCTCCGCGGCGTCGGTCTTGCCGGTCTTCAGGGCCACCTCGGCGATATTCTTCACCAGCGTCTGGAAGTCCGCGTTGCGCGAGACAAAGTCGGTTTCGGAGTTCACCTCCACGACGACGCCACTGGCGCCGGCGGTCAGCGCGGCGACGAGGCCTTCGGCCGCGACGCGGTCAGCCTTCTTGGCGGCCTTGGAGAGGCCCTTCTTGCGCAGCCAGTCGACCGCCGCCTCGAACTCGCCGTCGGTCGCGGTCAGCGCGGCCTTGCAGTCCATCATGCCGGCGCCGGTGCTTTCGCGCAGTTCCTTCACGAGGGCGGCGGTAATCGTTGCCATGGTCGAAATTCCTTCTTTTCGAGGTCGGGCCGTTTCGCAGCCGCGCAAACACGCGGCTTGCCGGCCTGGGGCGATATTGCGTCGGGCGCCGGCTCTGGTGGAGCCGGCGCCCGATAGCTTGAAGACTGCGGGTGACGAACGAACGCGTCAGGCGGACAGAAGCGTACGCGCCTGATCGATCCAGCCGTCACGGGCGATGCGGCCATTGAGCTTGAGATCGGCGTCGACCTTCTCGACATCGGCCGGCGTCATCGCGGCGAGCTGCCAGTAATGGAAGATGCCGGCGTCATTGAGCTTCTTGACGAGCTGCGGGCCGACGCCGTTCAGCTTGGCCAGATCGTCGGGGGCGCCGCGCGGGGCGGCAAGGAGCTCGAACACCTCGGCGGAAACATAGGCTTCGCCGGCGTCGCTCGCCGCGACCGCAGCCTCCGCCACCGGCTCCTCGGCCGCGCCGAGGTCCACGCCGAGCGAGCCCTGGCTGCGGGAGATGCCGTCGATCGCCGCCCTGGCGATGAGATCGCAGTAGAGAGCAATCGCACGGCCAGCGTCGTCATTGCCGGGGATCGGATGCGTGACGCCGTCCGGATCACAGTTGGTGTCGAGCACCGCCACGACCGGGATCTTGAGGCGATTCGCCTCCTTGATCGCGAGCTGCTCCTTGTTGGTGTCGATGACGAAGATCAGGTCCGGCGTGCCGCCCATGTCGCGGATGCCGCCGAGCGCCTTTTCGAGCTTGTCGCGCTCGCGGGTCAGCAGGAGGCGCTCTTTCTTGGTCACGCCCGAGGCGCCGGCCGACAGCATTTCGTCCAGCTTGCGGAGACGGTTGATCGAGCCCGAAATCGTCTTCCAGTTGGTGAGCGTGCCGCCCAGCCAACGGGAGTTGATGTAATATTGCGCGCTGCGCTTGGCGGCGTCGGCGATCTGGTCCTGCGCCTGGCGCTTGGTGCCGACAAAGAGCACGCGGCCGCCCTTGGCCACCGTGTCGGAAACGGTCTTCAACGCCTGATGCAGCAGCGGAACCGTCTGCGCGAGGTCGATGATGTGGATGTTGTTACGGGCGCCGAAGATATAGGGAGCCATCTTCGGGTTCCAGCGATGCGCCTGATGGCCGAAGTGGGCGCCGGCCTCGAGAAGGCCGCGCATGGTGAAGTCGGGAAGCGCCATAGTTTTTTCTCCGGTTGAGCCTCGGCGAAAGCAAGGATTTAGAGGCCGGAGACCGGCCACCGGAAACGACGCCTTGAATCAGACGCCGTAATACCTTCGCCTGTGGAATGCGCGCGCTTATAGGGGAACCGCCCGCCCGGGGCAATAGGCTCCTGCGCGCAGCTGCAACTCGACTGGACGTGGACGCATGCCGTTTGCGCCCTGCGGTCGTCGCCAGAACGATTTTTTTGCAGCGCGTGGCTGACCGCGAAATGCGCGAGACACGGATTTTTGCACTGCAAAAATCAAATCGCCCGCGACGTGTTGTCGCACATCAAATATCTGATTTATAATAACAAACCCCATTTTTGAAGAGTTTGAAATTCGTGAAAGACGTGCATTGCCAACGGTTTTGAATCGAGCTAGGCTACCTTTGATGCGGCAGTAATACTGGTTACAAAAAACAACAGGGGGAAAACACATGGCCGTTAACGTTCACAGCGGAGCTGAAATCGGCAAGACCCTCATCTGGGTCGCCGCCTTCTTGGGTTTCGTCATCGTCGCTCTTACCTGGGTTCCGGACTGGATCTCCCCCGAGGGCACGAACGGCACCGGCAACAACCGTGAAGCGCTCGGCTCGGCCGGCGTCGGTTCGACCGCCCGCATGATCCAGTAATACCCCTGCCTACGGACTTGCCGGGAGTTCAGGCTCCCGGCCTTGTCTGATAGAAGGGTGATCTGCGTCGTTAACGGCGTAGATCGGTTTGGAGCCGACGTTCTCGACTAGTTCGAGCGTCGGCTTCCGCCTTTTTGGCGGCGCTTTTTTCAAGAGGTTTTCACAGGCGTAAGCGTGTGGAAGCATACCCGGTTTTTCGGCGAAGCGTGCTTCAACGCAACTTTCTGCAGAGATTGAGCGCCCCTTTAGAGCGTTTCATATTTTGACGGAAGCATATCCTGCGTTTGTGAAGTAGTTGCTGCATTCTTGTGGTTGGATGTCTTTTGCGAGGCGTCCGATCTGTCGCCAGGTTTCATCGATGGTTCGCTGCTGCGCCTGTCGCATCCAGTGTTTGAGTTTGGAAAAGGTCTGTTCGATTGGATTGAGGTCGGGCGAATAGGGCGGCAGAAACCACAGTCTGGCTCCGGCGGCGCGGATCGCGCGTCGCACCGCCTCGCCCTTGTGACTGCCGAGATTGTCCATAATGACAATATCGCCCTGCCTGAGCGCGGGGACGAGTTGTTGTTCGACATAGGCGCGGAAACACGCGCCGTTGATTGGCCCGTCGAAGACGCAGGGCGCGTCGAGACGATCGCAGCGCAGCGCGCCGAGAAAGGTCAGCGTGCGCCAATGGCCGTGCGGCGCGAAGCCGCGCAAGCGCTTGCCCTTGGGGCCCCAGCCACGCAGCGGCGTCATGTTCGTCTTGATCCAGGTCTCGTCGATGAAGACCAGCCGCCTGGGATCGAGGCGCGCTTGCAGCGATTGCCAGCGCTTGCGCCGTCGCGCAATGTCAGCGCGGCCTTGTTCGAGCGCCAGCAGCGTTTTTTTTGAACCGCAGCCCCTCGCGGCGCAGGAACATCCAAATGGCGTTGTGCGAAACCTTGACCCCGCGCGCCAGCAGCTCGTCCTTGAGGCCATGCAACGTCAAATGCGGCGTCTGCGCCAGACGCTCGACAATGAAAGCGCGATGCGGCTCCAGCACGCGCTTGCGATAGCCGCCCATTTTCGCCGGCGCGACCGAGCCCGTCTCGCGCTGGCGCTGCGACCACTTCACGACCGATGACACGGCCACGCCAAAGCGCAACGCCACGGCGCGGCAACTCTCGCCAGCCAAAACCGACGCAACCACACGCTCTCGAAGATCATTGGAGAGAGGTCGAACCATTGGATGCTGGCCTCCGCCCAGCCAGCATCTTGAACCACACTCCTGCTAAAACAGGAATCCCTCCCGATTCAGAAAAACAGGGAAATGCTCTAATCTGCGCGGCGGTTCAGGGCTCGACGAAAAATACGCCACACGAAACCAGCTTGCGGTCAGGGGCGGCCGGGCTTGTCAGGCGCCGGGACAAGGCCCCTTTTTCGTGAAATGGCGGCGAAAACACTCGCAACCAGCAAAAAACAGAACGCAAGCAATTTCCGTCACGAAATCCGATTTCTTTTTGCCCACAATGCAAACGCAGCATTGGGGAAGGATTTTCGGATTGAGACAACCTCATGCCAGAGCGCGCTCGTCGCCATGACAATCGGCGTCAACAGCATTCCTGTCGAGGAGTGTGGGCGCCGGCCTTCTTCGTTGACGCCATATACGAGGCGCGGGTTCTTCGTTGATGGAATTTCGAGCGTGCCGAACATCCAGTCCCAGACGGCGAGAACGCTGCCGAGGTTGCGATTGAAATGCCGGGGGTCGTTCGAGTGATGGATCTGATGATGCGCGGGGCTCAGGATGATCCGCCCCCAAACGCCCCGGAACGGGATCCAGAACTGCGAATGCTGCAGATGCCCGATTGTCCAGAGAAAAAAGATGAAAATTATGTTTTTGCCGTCAACCGTGAACGCTTCCGTATTTCGACCGAACAACCACGCCAGCAGTCCGGAGGCGCTGCCGATGAACATTGAGAGCATGTACCCGAAAAATATATTGTCGACAGGGTGATTTCTGAAGTTCGTCAGTGGCGTAAGAACCTCAGCCGTGTGATGCACCTTGTGGAGTTCCCACAAAAACGAGACCCTGTGTTTGAGGTAGTGGTCAACCCAATATCCTATCTCATACGCCAGAAACAGAACGACTGTGGAGACCAGTTTTATAGAGAGATCACAGCAATCGGCGGACCCCATCGCGCCAAAGGCGCCTGTGAGCATGGATTTGACGGCGATTGCGACAGTATTTGCGGAAACCACGAGGGAAACCACGATTACCGGCATGAAAACGACGCTCAGCACGAAGAGTTTCACGTCGGCGGCAAAGGATTCATGCACCAAGATTTTCTTTGTGAAAATGGCGCGGGCGATGGCCCTCAAATTGGCGCGCCCTCGACGGCTTTTCTGACGATAAGCCAATGCGAAAACGGCCAGGCCAAATGTCGTTGCCAGCGAATAGATTGAAAAAATCGAGCCAAATGAAAACAGTTCGTTCGATATTCTCGCCAGGGAAAAGCGGATCGCGGTGTACAGGTCCATCGAAAGCTTCTTGTCCGGATGGTTTTCGAGAGGTCGGCCGGGACCTCGCCGCCTGAAAATGGCTGTCCAGTTCCAGCGTCGGTTTGGGCTGCGTCCGACCTCATGAGCTGCTCGAACTAACTGCCCGGAAAGCGTATTCTCTCTACTGGGCCTTGCCAAGGCCTCGCCCCGGCTCATCGGCGCGCCTTTTGCCGAATCGGCGACCCGATTTAGAACTCTATGCCCTCCTGAGCCTTCACGCCGGCCGCAAAATGGTGCTTCACCAGCGTCATTTCGGTGACGAGATCGGCGATTTCGACCAGCTCCTGCTTGGCGTTCCGGCCTGTCACCACGACATGCAGATCGTTGCGACGCGCCGTGAGCGCCGCGAGAACCTCGGCCAGCGGCAGATGCTCGTAACGCAGCGTAATATTCAGCTCGTCCAGCACCAGCAGACGGATTTCGGGGTCCGCCATCAATTCGCAGGCTTTTTCCCAGGCGCGCCGCGCCGCGGCCTCGTCGCGGGCGCGATCCTGCGTCTCCCAGGTGAAGCCCTCGCCGAGCGTATGCCAGGAGACCTGTCCAAGTTTTTCGAGCATGTCGCGCTCGCCGGTTCGCCAGGCGCCCTTGCCGAATTGGACGACGCCGACCTTCCAGCCATGACCGAGCGCGCGCAGGGCGAGCCCGAAAGCGGCGGTGGACTTCCCCTTGCCAGGCCCGGTGTGGACCATCAGCAGGCCCTTCTGCGCGATGGTCTTGCCGGCCACCTCGGCGTCCTGAACGGCCTTCCGCTTCTCCATCTTCAAGCGATGGCGGCGCGCTTCGTCGTCCTCCTGCCCGATTGTCAAAATGCAGCCCTCGCCATTTGACGGAATGATGTCACGCGCATATGACTGAAAGCGACGGTCCTTCGCAAGAAGGCGAAAAGGGAACGCGGTGCGGGCCTTGCCCAAATCCACGGCTGCCCCCGCAACTGTAACCGGTAAGGCCCGCGCCATCCGCCACTGAGCAATCAGCTTGGGAAGGCGGCGCGGACCATGGACCCGGAAGCCAGGAGACCTGCCGTCGCGGCGATCCCTCGATCGCCTCTCGCATGAAAAACGCCGCCGGTGGGGCGGCAGGAGAACACCATGAACGCTTTTTTCGCCGCCCGGTCCGGGTCTCTCGCGCGCTCGAAGGTAGAAGCGCTGAAGGCCGCCTTCATCGCGCTGTTCCTCGGCGCGAGCCTCGTCTATGTCGCGGGTTTCGCGAATCCCGAGACCGTGCACGACGCGGCCCACGATTCGCGCCACGCCCTCTCCTTCCCCTGTCACTAGCCGCCACGACACGCGACCCGTGATCGCGCGAACATTGGCGGCCGGTCTCATCGCCGGCGTCGTTGCGGGGCTCGCCGTCGCGGCCCTGCAGCATGTCACCACGACTCCGCTCATCCTCGCCGCCGAGGTTTATGAGACGGCGCAGCACGCTCATGACGTCGCGGCTGAGCATGCCGCGCCCGCTTTCGAGGGTCTGCGGCGCACGGCCGCCACCAGCCTCGCAACCGTCGCCGTCTCGATTGGTTACGCGCTGATTCTGCTCGCCGGAATGCTCGTCTCCGGCGATCCGATCGGCCCGCGCCGCGCCGCGCTCTGGGGCGCCTGCGCCTTTGCCGCGACCGGGCTTGCAACGAGTCTCGGGCTTGCCCCCCAACTACCCGGGGCCGCAGAAACCGATCTCGCCGGACGCCAGATCTGGTGGGTCGCCGCCGCGGTTTCGACCGGCGCCGGGCTTTACGCGCTGTTGCGGCTCGACGCATGGATCGCGCAAGTCGCGGGCGCCGTGTTGATCGTCGCGCCGCATTTCTTCACGCCGACGCCCGCCGCGCCGGAAAGCACGGCGCCCGCGGAG
Source organism: Methylocystis sp. ATCC 49242 (assembly GCF_000188155.2). Lineage (NCBI taxonomy): Bacteria > Pseudomonadati > Pseudomonadota > Alphaproteobacteria > Hyphomicrobiales > Methylocystaceae > Methylocystis > Methylocystis sp. ATCC 49242. Next base: position 48,950 of record NZ_KE124774.1, on the reverse strand, counting down.
CTGGCGGCGCAATTCGCCGCCTCGTCGCTCGCTGTACAAGCCATGAGCTGGGTGCTCGCCGGCGCGCTTGTCGGCCTCGTGTGGCGGCTCATCTCGCAAGACGAGACGCAGACCGCATGACGACACAAGCAAAAATCCCCGCGACCATCGTCACCGGCTTCCTCGGCGCCGGCAAGACGACTCTCATCCGCAACGTGCTGGAGAATGCGCGCGACCGCCGTCTCGCGCTGGTCATCAATGAATTCGGCGACGTCGGCGTCGACGGCGAAATCCTGCGCGCCTGCGGCGTCGAGAACTGTCCGGAAGAAAATATAGTCGAACTCGCCAACGGCTGTCTCTGCTGCACGGTCGCCGACGACTTCGTGCCCGCGATCGAGGCGCTGCTCGCGCATGAAAAGCGGCCGGACCATATCATCATCGAGACGTCGGGCCTCGCGCTGCCGAAGCCCCTCGTGAAAGCCTTCGACTGGCCGGCGATCCGCTCCAAGCTTACTGTCGACGGCGTCATCGCCGTCATCGACGGAAAGGCGGTCGCAGAAGGCCGCTTCGCCGACGATCTCGACGCCGTCGCGCAGGAACGTGCGGATACCGAGACGATCGACCACGACAATCCGCTCGAGGAAGTCTTCGAGGACCAACTCGCTTGCGCCGATCTCGTGATTCTCAACAAGACCGATCTTCTGGACGCCGATGAGGAGCTTCGCGTCGCCGAGCAGCTTTCACAAGGCGCCCGCGATACTGTGAAGGTGGTGCGCGCGCGGGACGGCCGGGTCGATCCGCTCGTGCTGCTCGGTCTCGCCGCGGCGGCGGAAGACGATCTCGCCAGCCGCCCCTCCCACCATGACGCCGAGCCGGATCACGATCACGACGACTTCGACAGTTTCGTCGTCAGCCTGCCGGCGGTCACGGACCCCGCCGCCCTCGTCGCGAAACTCGCGGACATTGCGCGCGCGCATGACGTGCTGCGCGTGAAAGGATTTGTCGAAGTCGCCGGCAAGCCGATGCGGCTTCTGGTGCAGGGCGTCGGCGCGCGCATCCAGCACCATTTCGATCGCCCATGGAAACCGAACGAAGCCCGCGCCAGCCGTCTCGTCGTCATCGGCGAAAAGGGCCTCGACCGCGATTCGATAACCGCCATGCTGGCGCAGCCGTGACGCGCCATGCACCTCCTCCCGCGCGATCTCCATAGTCTCGACGACGCCGGCGCGGCGACGGACCTTGGCCAGACGCCGGGAACAATCGTCTTTCTGTCTTTCTCCGATTCGGAACTGCGCCTGCTTGCGCAACAGCACGAGAAAGACCGTGGCGTCCTGCCGAGCCTGCGCTGCGCGTCGCTCGCGCATCTGAAACACCCCTACTCCGTCGATCTCTATCTCGACAACGTCGTTCGCCACGCGCAAGTCGTCGTCGTGCGACTGCTCGGCGGCAAGGAATATTGGGCCTATGGCGTCGACCAACTGGAGGCGCTGGCGCGCACGCAAGATATTGCGCTCGCCATCGTGCCGGGCGACACGGTCGACGACATGCGCCTTGCTCAGGCGTCCACACTCGATGCGCAAGCGCTGCATCGCATCTGGTCCTTCTTTCAGGACGGCGGCCCCGACAATCTGCGCTCGTTTCTCGGTTACGCATCGACTCTCGCGGGTCTTCCCGCCGAGTGGCGGGAAAGCGTCGCCGTCGCCAACGCCGGACGTTTCGACGCCGCCTGCCGTGCGGCGCAGGTCGACGCACCGCGTGCGACCATTGTCTTCTATCGGTCGATGTATCTCGCGGACGATGTCGCGCCCATCATTGCGCTCGCCGACGCGCTGTACGAGCGCGGGTTCGCGGTGGAGGCGCTATACGTCGCGAGCCTGAAAGATCCGGAGAGCGAAGCCTTCGTCGCGCGGGCGCTCGACGCTTTCTTTCCCGACGTCATTCTCAACGCCACGGCATTTTCCGCAAGGCGCGAATCCGGCGCCGTTCTCGACCGCGCAGACGCGCCGGTGCTTCAGGTGGCGCTCGCGACCTGCACGCGGGAGGCTTGGGAAGGTTCGGCGCGCGGCGCCAATGGCGCCGATCTCGCAATGAATATCGTGCTGCCCGAAGTCGATGGCCGCATTTTCACCCGCGCTATTTCTTTCAAGGAAGAAACCGCGCGCGGCGTCGCCGAACTCGCCGAAATGCGCCACGCGCCCGAGACGTCGCGTGTTTCTTTTGTCGCCGATCTCGCGACGAATTGGGCCCGACTGCGCCGCAAATCCAATGCCGAAAAGAGTCTGGCGCTGATCCTCTCGGACTATCCCGCGCGGCGCGGACGCGGCGGATATGCGATTGGTCTGGATGCGGAGGCGAGCGTCGCCGAGATCGTCGAAGCGATGCGTGAAGCGGGATACAGCGTCAGCCATGCCGTGGAACGCGCGCCCTCCTTGATGCGGGCGCTCGAAGATAGCGTTTACACTATCGACTATTCGATCGACGACTATCTTCGCCTGCTCGCGATGCTTCCCCCCGATTTCGTCGCCAGCGTCAATGAATCATGGGGCGCGCCGCAGGACGATCCTGCTGCCGTCGAAGACGCTTTCCGTTTCTCCTGCATCGTCAGCGGCAATCTCGCAGTGGCGCTGCAACCCGATCGCGGCGCGCGCGTCGATCGTTACGAAACCTATCACGACGTGCAGCGGGCGCCGCGACACGCCTATGTCGCCTTTTATCTCTGGCTCCGTCACATACGAAAAATCGACGCGCTGATCCATCTCGGGGCCCATGGCACACTGGAGTGGCTGCCGGGCAAGTCGGCGATGCTGTCCCGGTCCTGCGCGCCGGAAGCGGTGCTCGGCCCGACGCCGCTCATCTATCCTTTTATCGTCAACGATCCGGGCGAAGCCGCACAGGCGAAACGCCGCGCCGCCGCCGTGACGATCGGCCATCTCACCCCGCCGCTCATCGACGCCGAACTCTTCGACGCGGCGGCAAAAATAGAAACGCTTCTGGACGAATATTCCACGGCCGCGTCTCTCGACCCGCGTCGCGCGCGCGTCATCGCGGGCGCCATCCTCGACGAAGCGGAGCGCAGCGGACTCGCCGCCGAATGTGGCGTGTCGCGCGAGAGCGACATTGCCGAAACGCTCACACGCCTCGACGCCTGGATGTGCGATCTGAAGGAAATGCGCATCGGCGACGGGCTGCATGTCTTCGGCCGCGCGGATGACAACCCGGAGCGCAACGCTTGCGCGACAAGCGAACGCCGCGCGCTGATCGCCGCCCTTGCAGGCCGTTTCATCGAGCCTGGTCCCGCCGGCGCGCCCTCGCGCGGCCGCGCCGACGTGATGCCCACGGGCCGCAATCTTTATTGTATCGACCCGCGTCACGCCCCTACGCAGACGGCATATGACATCGGCCGGCGCGCCGCGCAGGAAGTGATGACGCGCCATGCGCAGAACCATGGCGAATATCCGCGCCATATCATGCTCGACCTGTGGGGCAGCGCGACGATCCGCACGGGCGGAGAGGATTTCGGGCAGGCGCTTGCGCTGCTCGGCGCGGCGCCGCGCTGGGATGCGGCGAGCGCGCGCGTCATCGGCTTCGAGATTCTGCCGCAGGCGCGTCTCGAATTCCCACGAGTCGATGTGACGCTGCAAGTGTCAGGTCTGTTCCGCGACATGTTCCCCAATCTCGTTGCGCTCTTCGACGACGCCGTGCGCGCCGTCGCCGCGCTCGACGAAGACAGCGACTTCAATCCGCTGAAGGACGCGGATGATCTGACGCGCATTTTCGGAGCCGCTCAAGGAACATACGGCCTCGGCGTAAGCGATCGCATCGTGCGGGGCGAATGGACGACGCGCGAGGATCTTGCGCGCGCCTATCTTTCCGCTGGCGGCCATGCGCTCAACCGCGCGGGAGAGACCGCGCCCGCGCATGAGCGTTTCACCGCGCAGGTCGCGCGCGCCGACGCCCACGTGCATGTGCAGGACATGGCGGAAGTCGATGTGCTCACCGGCCCGGCCTTCGTCGATTTTGAAGGCGGATTCGCCGCCGCAAATAAAATGCTGGGCGGCGATGCGGATTTTGTCCATCTGGACGCCACTCGCCCCGAGCAATTGCGCGCGCGCCCGCTGCAGGATGAAATCGCCCGCGCGCTGCGCATGCGCCTCGCCAATCCGCGCTGGCTCGCGGGACAGATGCGTCACGGCCATCGCGGCGCCGGCGAGATAGCGGAGAGCGTCGACAATCTCTTTGCTTTCGCGGCGACGGGCGGCCTTGTCAGCGACGCGCAATTCGACCTCGCTTTTTCTGCGACGCTCGGCGACGACGCCGTGCGCGATTTTCTGAGGAAGGAAAATCCACGCGCGTTGCAGGCTGTCGCGCGGGTCTTCAACGAAGCGCTGTCGCGCGATCTGTGGCGTACGCGGCGTAACAGCGTCCTTGCCGTCTTGTCGAGCGTCGGAGAGCAACATGCGGCCGACGCCTGAAATCAAAGGCTGGTGCCCCGGCGCGCACAGGCCGATGGCGAGCAATGACGGCTTGCTGATCCGCGCCAAGATCGTCGGCTCGCGCGTCACCGCCGCGCAACTGCGCGCGATTGCGGAGATCGCGGCGGATTGCGGCAACGGCCTCGTCGATCTTTCGCAGCGCGCGCAATTGCAGATACGCGGAGTTAGCGAGTCGACGCTTGCAGAAGCGTTGCGTCGTATGGATGCGCAGGGGCTGCTTGCGCCCGACGCCGATGCGGAGCGCGTGATGAATATTGTCGCCTCCCCCCTCGCCGGTCTGGACGCCGATGCGCTTTTCGACGCGAATGCGCTCGCATTCGCGCTCGCCGAGGCGGCGCGGCGCGACGTTGCGCTCCACGCCCTTCCCGCGAAGTTCCTCTTTTCGGTCGACGACGGCGGCGCTCTGTCGCTCACCGATGTCTCCGCAGATATTCGAATTGAGGCGCATGACGTGGGCAGAGTGGCGCTTTTTGTCGCCGGCGCAGATGACCGCGCCGTCCTCGTTGACAGACGCGACGCTGTGGCGACTGCGCTCCGAATGACCCGCGCCTTTCTCGCGCTTCGCGGCGATCGCGCATTCGAATTGCGGCGTATGCGCTATGTCGTTGCGGCTCGCGGCTTAGAGGCCCTGCTGCGCGAAGCAGGGCTGAAGGCGCAGCCTTGCGAGAGGCGCTCCCATCCCCAGCTCGCCGCCGCGTTCGGCGCACAACAGACGCATGGGGTCAATTACGCCGGCGCCGCGGCGCCCTTCGGCCGCTGGCGCGCCGACGATCTCTCAACGCTCGCAATGCTCGCGATAGACGAGGGCGTCGGCGAGATACGTCTCACGAGCTTGCGCGCGCTTCTGGTTCCAACGCCATCACGCGAAGCGGCGCAACGCGTTGTCGACGCCGCACATGCGCGCGGCCTTGTGACCTCCGCCGACGATCCACGCCTCGCGGTCGTCGCCTGCCCCGGCGCGCCGGAATGTCCGCAGGCGCAGGGTGAAACGCGCAACGCCCTTGCGTTGCTGGCGCCGCTGGCGCAAAAGTTTGCGGGAATACACGGCGTCGGCCTGCATGTCTCCGGCTGCGCCAAAGGTTGCGCACATCCCGGCCGCGCGCCGGTTACGCTCGTCGCAAACGGCGGCCTGTTCGATCTTGTCGAGAATGGCGACGCATCGGCTGCGCCGCGAATGGCGGGATTGTCGATCGACGACGTCGAACGCGCGCTGACAATTCGCGCAAAGGAACAATCATGTCAGACGCCATGAATTACATCCGCGACGGCGCCGCGATCTATACGCGCTCCTTTGCGATCATTCGCGCGGAGGCGAATCTCTCTCGCTTCACGCCCGAGCAGGAGAAAGTCGCCGTGCGCATGATCCACGCCTGCGGCATGGTGGAGCTTGCCGACGACATCGAATTTTCACCGACCTTCGTGTCGGCTGCAAAGGAGGCGCTTCGCAGGGGCGCGCCGATCCTCTGCGACGCCAACATGGTCGCGCATGGCGTGACGCGCGCGCGTTTGCCCGCGAACAACCCGGTCGTCTGCACGCTCGCCGAGCCCGCTGTCGCGACGATTGCCGCGGAAATCAAGAACACGCGCAGCGCCGCCGCGCTGGAGCTTTGGCGCAATCGGCTCGACGGCGCCATCGTCGCCATCGGCAATGCGCCCACCGCCCTGTTTCGCTTGCTCGAAATGTTCGACGAGGGCGTCGCGCGTCCGGCCGCGGTCATAGGCATGCCCGTTGGTTTCGTCGGCGCTGCCGAGTCGAAAGAGGCGCTTGCCGCCGACGGGCGCGCGCCTTTCGCCATCGTCAAAGGCAGAAAGGGCGGCAGCGCCATGGCGGCGGCAGCGATCAACGCGCTCGCGAGCGAGGCGGAATGAACGTGGCTGCGTCGAAATCGCAGGAGAGCGGCGTCGCGCTCGGCGCGCTGATCGGCGTCGGCCTCGGTCCCGGCGATCCCGAACTCGTTACTGTAAAGGCCGCGCGTCTCATTGGAGAAGCGAAGATCATCGCTTATTTCGGCAAGCCCGGACGCGCGAGCAATGCGCGCACGATTGCAGAGCGATATTTTTCGCCCGGCTGCGAGGAGCTGCCGCTCCTTTATCCCGTGACGACGGAAATTCCTTTCGAGCAGCCCGAATATGTCGACGCGCTCGCGTCCTTCTATAAGGAGAGCGCGCAACGTCTCGGCGCCGTGCTGGAATCGGGGCGTGACGTGACCTTGCTGTGTGAAGGAGACCCGATGCTCTACGGTTCCTTCATGCACATGTTCACGCGCCTCGATCAGCGATTTCGCGTGGATATTTGCGCGGGCGTTTCCGGCATGTCCGGCTGTTTCGCCGCCGCGCGGCAGCCGATGACATGGGGCGACGATATTCTTACCGTAATGCCCGCGACGCTCGATGAAGACACGCTTGCGCAACGGCTCGCCTCGACGGATGCGGCTGTCGTGATGAAGCTCGGCGGCAACTTTCCCAAGCTGCGTCGCGCCATGGCGCGCGCCGGCGTCGCCGAACGCGCGATCTATGTCGAACGCGGCACCATGACTGGCGAAAAGATCTTGCGGTTTGCGGAAAAGCGCGACGACGTTGCGCCCTATTTCTCCATGGCGCTCGTTCCCGGAAGGGGACGCCGCCCATGAATGGCCGCCTCTATGTCGTTGGTCTCGGCCCCGCCGACGCGCGCTGGCTGACGCTGGAGGCCCAGCAGGCGCTTGCCGAGGCGCAGGACGTCATCGGTTATGCGCCCTATGTCGCGCGCGTGCCGGAGCGTGAAGGTCAGACGCGTCTTTCGAGCGATAACCGCGTTGAGATCGATCGCGCGCGCGAAGCGCTCGTGCGCGCATCGGCCGGACGCATTGTTGCGGTTGTCTCGGGAGGCGATCCGGGCGTATTCGCCATGGCGGCGGCTGTGTTCGAGGCGGTCGATCACGGGCCGCGCGAATGGCGCGATCTCGATATTCGAGTCATGCCCGGCGTTTCAGCGATGCAGGCCGCGGCCGCGCGGCTCGGCGCGCCGCTCGGACATGATTTTTGCGCTATCTCGCTCTCGGACAATCTCAAGCCATGGGACGTGATCGAGAAGCGGCTGGAGCATGCGGCGCGCGGCGATTTCGTCATCGCATTATACAATCCCGCGTCACGCGCGCGACCGACGCGCATCGCTGACGCCTTTGCGCTGCTGCGGCGCTTTCTCCCCGGCGAAACTTTTGTGAGCCTCGCGAAATCCGTCGGGCGCGAGGGGGAAGAAATGATCCTCACGCAACTCGACAAGGTTGATCCCTCGCAGGTCGACATGTCGACGCTCGTCCTCATCGGCGCGAGCGGCACGCGGCGAATTGCGCGCGAGGGCGCGCGTGATTGGGTCTATACGTCGCGGAAGGCCAATTGATGCGCCCCTGGCTGTCCATTGTCGGCGTTGGCGAAGAAGGCTTCGCAGCGCTTTCCCCGGCCGCGCGCACACTCCTTGAACAGGCGACGCTGATCGTCGGCGGAGCGCGCCATCTTGCCCTGATCGGGGATACCGCCGCAAAGCGCCTGCAATGGCCGTCGCCATTGTCGGACGCCATCCCGCAAATTCTCGTGCAGCGCGGCGAGCCGACAGTCGTTCTCGCGTCCGGCGATCCATTTTTCTATGGCGTCGGCGATCTTCTCTCGCGCCATATCACAAGCGAGGAAATCTTCTGCGTTCCGAGTCCATCGGCTTTTTCGCTCGCCGCCGCGCGACTGAAATGGAGCCAGCAGGATTGCGCGCTCATCTCGCTGCACGGGCGCGCCTTCGAGCGCATTGCGCCCTACCTGCAACCGCGCGCGCGCATCATCGCGCTATCCTGGGACGAGACGACGCCAGCGCGGCTCGCGGAATATCTCGACGCGCGCGGCATGGGCGACTCGCGGCTACATGTGCTGGAACATCTGGGCGGACCCAATGAGCGCATGCGCGAAACGAGCGCGAAGGATTTCCGTTTCAATGAGGTCGCGGCGCTCAATACGGTCGCGATCGAAGTGCAGGCTGACTCCGGCGCGCGCATCATTCCGCTCGCTCCCGGCCTTCCCGACGACTGGTTCGAGAACGACGGCCAGCTCACGAAGCGCGAGATTCGCGCCGTTACACTCTCTGCGCTTGCGCCACGCAAGGGCGAGACGCTTTGGGACATCGGCGCCGGCTCCGGCTCCATTTCCATCGAATGGATGCTGCGCGATCCCGCCAACCGCGCCGTTGCAATCGAACGCGACGCGGAGCGCGCGGCGCGCATTTCGCTCAATGCGCTCGCGCTCGGCGTTCCCGACCTCAGGATCTTGACAGGCGCGGCGCCGCAGGCGCTTGCCGGACTCGCGCCGCCGGACGCAATCTTCATCGGCGGCGGCGCTGATGGGCAGATGTTGCAAAGCGCATGGAGCGCCTTGCCCGGCGGCGCCCGTATCGTCGTCAACGCCGTGACGATCGAAACGCAGGCGCTCCTCTCACAAAACTATGCAGAAAAAGGCGGCGAACTCATTCACCTGCAAATCTCCCGCGCCCGTCCGGTCGGGCGCTTTCACGGGCTCGACCCGGCGATGGCGGTGATGCAATGGCGGGCGACGAAGCCATGATTGCGCGCTACGCGGCCGGCATCGGCGCGCGACGGGGCGTCGATGCGCAGGAGATCGTCGATCTCGTGCGGCAAATCGTCGGCCAGCACCATGTCGATATGAGCCGCGTCACGCTCTGCACGCTGGAGAGCAAGGCGGAAGAAGCGGGCCTTCAGGAGGCCGCGCGTCAACTCGGCGTCGACATCATCTTCCTCCCGCTCGATGCGCTGCGCGCGCGCAAGAGCGCCGCACCGACGCATTCGCCGCGCGTGCAGGCCATGTTCGGAGTCGGCAGCGTGGCGGAAACGGCGGCGCTCGTCGGCGCCGGGCCCGACAGCAGATTGATCGCGCGGCGCGTTGCGACGCCTCATGCCGCCTGCGCTCTTGCGATCAGCGCGGAAGAGAGCGCAAAGGATAAGGAATGACGGTGCATTTCATCGGCGCAGGACCCGGCGCCGCCGATCTTCTCACACTGCGCGGACGCGACATTATCGCGCGCTGTCCAGTCTGTCTTTACGCGGGGTCGCTCGTGCCCGCCGGCGTGCTGGCGCATTGCCCGCCCGACGCCTGCATCGTCGACACGGCGCCACTCTCCCTCGATGACATTATTGGGGAGATGAAAGCCGCGCATGACGCCGGCCTCGATGTGGCGCGGCTGCACTCCGGCGATCTCTCCATCTGGAGCGCCGTGGGCGAGCAGATGCGGCGGCTCGACGCGCTGGACATCCCTTATACGATGACGCCAGGCGTGCCCTCTTTCGCCGCTGCGGCCGCGGCGCTGAAGCGCGAGCTGACTCTGCCGGAGGTCGCGCAGTCTCTGGTGCTGACCCGCACCTCGGGCCGCGCGTCGGCCATGCCCGAGCGCGAGAAGCTGGCAACCTTTGCGCAATCGGGCGCAACCCTCGCCATCCACCTCTCGATTCATGTGCTGGCGCGCGTCGTCGCGGAGCTTACGCCCTTCTATGGCGCCGATTGTCCGGTGGCCGTCGTCTTTCGCGCGTCCTGGCCAGACGAACGCATCTTGCGCGGCGCGCTCTCCGATATAGAGGCGCGCGTATCCGAGGCGCCGATGGAGCGTACGGCGCTGATTCTCGTTGGCCCGGCGCTCGGCGCGACGGATTTTCGCGAGAGCGCGCTGTATGACGCTGGCTACGACCGCCGTTTCCGGCCGCGAGGCGGGGTGTGATCGCGCCCGGTCTTATCATCGCCGCGGCGCGCTCCGGCTCCGGCAAGACGACGCTGGCGCTCGGCCTCATGCGGGCGCTGACCCGGCGCGGCATGCGCGTGAGCGCAGTGAAATGCGGCCCCGATTATATCGATCCAGCCTTCCATGCGGCGGCTACCGGTCGTCAAAGTCTCAATCTCGATTCCTGGGCCATGGACGCCGACCTCATCGCCGGCCTCGCTGGCGGCGCAGCCAGGGACGCCGACATTGTCGTCGGGGAAGGAGCGATGGGCCTGTTCGATGGCGCGCCCGGCGGAGCGGCGGGCGTGGGCGCCAGCGCCGATATCGCCGCCCTGCTCGGCTGGCCGGTCCTGCTCATTCACGACGTCTCGGGTCAGGCCCAGACGGCGGCGGCGGTGTTGCGCGGCCTTGCGACGCATGACGCCCGCGTGAAAATCGCCGGCGTGGTGATGAACCGGGTTGGTAGCGAACGCCATCGACGGCTCGTCAGCGAAGGCGCCGCGGCGCTGGACCTGACCGTCTTCGGCGCTCTCCCGCGCAACGAGAGCGTCGCCCTGCCCGAGCGCCACCTCGGTCTGGTCCAGGCCGGCGAGACCGCGGACCTCGACGCCCGGCTCGACGAGCTGGCGGATTTCATCGAGGCGCATGTGGACGTCGACGCCGTCGCCGCTTCCGCGCGCAGCAGCGAGGGCGCCTTTCCCACCGGCGGATCTCAGTACATTTTCAAGCCGCCCGCGCAGCGGATTGCGATTGCGCGCGACGACGCCTTCTCCTTCTTCTACCCCCATCTCGCGCAGGCCTGGCGGGCCGCCGGGGCCGAGCTTTTCTTTTTCGCTCCCCTCGCCGACGAGCCGCCGCCGGAGCACTGCGACCTTTGCTGGCTGCCGGGCGGTTATCCCGAACTCCACGCCGGACGCCTCGCCCAGGCGGGACGTTTTTTGAGCGGCCTTCGCCAATTCGCCACCACTCGCCCAGTTCATGGCGAGTGCGGCGGTTACATGGTCCTGGGGCGCGGGCTGGTGGACGCCGCCGGCGCCGCCCATGCGATGGCAGGCCTCCTCGACCTCGAAACCAGTTTCGCAAAGCGAAAGCTGCATCTCGGCTATCGCCGGGCTCGACTTGCCGCGGATCACTTACTGGGCGCCGCAGGGCAGCTGCTTCGCGGGCATGAATTTCATTACGCGACGATTCTGAGGGAAAACGGCGAACCCTTTGCGCTCGCAAGAGACGCC